>JALEZQ010000093.1 GCA_022772475.1 Bacteroidales bacterium
CGCCGTGGCTTCCGGTTCATGCCGCCGCCATCGGCGTCCGCCTTTTCGGGGGCAAAGATACGAATATGTTGGCATTTCGCCGCGTCCCGCCGCCCTATTTTTGTGCCTTTTAGTATAGTGGTGGCATAGTGGTGGCATGTCAATGGGTGCGGCCGCGTAGTAGTGCCATGTCCATTGACGTGGCACTCAGCACGCGTCGCGGCGTCGGCCGCGACACCTATTCTTTGCCGCAAAAACGCGGCTGCGCCGCAAGTGGCACGTCAATGGGTGAGGCCCGTAGTAGTGCCATGTCCATTGACGTGGCACTCAGCACGCGTCGCGGCGGCGGCCGCGACACCTATTCTTTGCCGCAAAAACGCGGCTGCGCCCCGGTGCCATGTCAATGGACATGGCACTACTAAGCTGCGCTCCCGGTGCCCGGCGTTGAAGTTGGGATAAAAATGGGGATGTCAGAATGCAAGGTGTTGACATCCCCATTTCGGTAGATCAAGAGAAGGGCGTTGCTTTACGAGCGGCCATTATGCCGCGTCATACCACCTCGGCCGACGTGATGACCACGTCCGTTTTGGGGCGGTCGCCGCGCAGGGTCTCGGTCTGCTGTATCTGCTCCACAATGTCGAGGCCGCTGACCACTTCGCCGAAGACTGTGTACTTGCCGTCCAGATGGGGCGTGCCGCCCACGGCGGTATAGACCTGCACCTGCTCGTCGGTGAGGACGGGCGGCAGAGCCTTCGCCTGTTCGGCGGTTTCGCGGGCCAGCTGTTCCTGCAGGGCCATCAGACCGGCTTGGTTGCGCTCGCGGCGCAGCTGCATGATGTCCTTGCGGTGGGCGGCGGCCAGTTGCTGAAAGAGAATCTGCTGGCGCTGCATGTCCATCTGGCGGGCCATCTGGCGCAGTTGGCCTTCGTTGTACGTCTGTCCCCAGACAATGTAAAACTGTGAGCCGCTGCTGCGGCGTTCGGGGTTGACCTCGTCGCCCTGACGGGCGGCAGCCAGGGCGCCGCGTCGGTGGAAGAACCCGGGCTTGATTTCGGCCTCAAGGGTATAGTCCGGACCGCCCATGCCCAGGGTCTTGCCGGCGGGAGCACCCTTAGAGTCGGGGTCGCCACCCTGAATCATGAAGTCGCGGATGACGCGGTGAAACAGCGTGCCGTCGTAGTAGCCCTCGCGGACCAGACGGACCATGTTGTCGCGGTGGATGGGGGTCTCGTCGTACAGGCGCAGGGTGATGTCGCCCATCGACGTGTGGAGAATGATTTGCATAGTGTTGGGGAATGATGAGAAGTAGGGTAGGGGGTGACAGGCTTATTTGAACACCTGCGTCATGGGGCGTCCCGTCCATACCTGCGGCTGCCTCAAGCCGAAGATATAGGCGATGGTGGCCGCGGTGTCGTACTGCATCATGCTCTCTTCAAACTCGCCGCCGCGCTTGACGTGCTTTCCCGCGATGATGAACGGCGTCTCCAGTTCGGAGAGCGAGGCGCCGCCGTGGGTCTTCTTGATGCCGCCATGGTCGGCGGTGAGGATGACGATGCAGTTGTTGGCCCAGGCGGTCTGCCGGATGGTCTTCAGGATGCGGCCGATGTAGCCGTCGTACTCGCGCAGTTTGGCATAGTAGCCCGGCGTGTCGTGGCCTGCGGCATGTCCTTCGTGGTCCAGACCGTCAAGGCAGACCGACAGGAAGGTGGGGGCATCGTTGAGGATGCACGCCTCGGCCATGTCGATGATTTGCGAGGGGTGCTTTTCGTAATCTACAGAGAGCGCATGGTGCGAGACGGCCAGCGTGTCGATGAGGTATTTGATGCCGTCCCATTCGTAGATGCAGGCCGTGTGTGCCGCCGGCATCTGTTCGCCCAGCAGGGTGTAGATGGTGGGAATGATGCCGTGCGGGCCCTCCCACCGCGAGGGAATCTCCGGCCGGCGCGAGTTCCATTTCGTGTAGCCGTGGACCTCGGTGGGGCAGCCGTTGAACATCGAGGCCCAGTTGATGGCGCTCGACGAGGGCAGCACGCTACGCTTGCGCGCCGTCCAGCAGCCCTCGTCCATCAGCGTGCGGATGTTGGGCAGACTGTCGGTGTGTTTCAGCGAGTAGCCGCCCCAGCCGTCGATGGCAATCATGACGACGTGCTTGGCAAGGGGTTTGCGGGCGTGCATCGTGGCGGCGCACAGCAGGATGGCGGTGAGGAAGAGAAACAGGCGTTTCATGAATAGTGATGTGTTGGTGTTGGATAATGGAATGTTGTGCCCGCTATGAATGGGGCAGGCGCTGCAAAGTTAGCAATTTCTTGCACACGATAAAGGGGGGACAGACCATGGATGGTCCATCCCCCCTTATCTTTATGGGTGTATAGGATGCTTACTTCACCTTCTTCTGCTTGCCCTCGATGTAGAGGCCGTGCTGAGGCACGTTGTGCAGGCGGCGGCCCGAGAGGTCGTAGCGCACAGCCTTTTCGCCGTTGGTCAGCGGCGTGGCGATGGCATCGGCCGTGACGACGCGCAGGGTGGCATCGACAATCTGTCCGCCGTTGGCCAGAAAACCGTTCGTGCCGTTCACCGTGCCGTCAGCGCCAATCTGTCCGCCGGCATCGACGCTGTTCCAGTCCATCTTGAAGCGCACGCGGTAGTCGCCTTCGGCCAGATTGGCCGGCAGGGTGAAGGCAGGGCAGGCCATGGTGTTGCGGGCCCCACCGGTGAGCGAGGTGCCGGCCGAGTTGACGCCCTGACTGTCATTGTTGAAGTCGCCCGAGTAGAAACTGAACGTCATCAGTTCGCTACCGCTCTGGTCCGTCGAGCCTTCGCGAAAGGAAAACTGCTTGTTCTGGTCCAAGTCGATATAGAAGTAGCCGTTCATCCAGCCGCCTGCGCGGTCGAAGACCACCTGTATGCGGTCGCCGGCATGGCAGGTCAGGATGCAGGCTTCGTCGGCACTCTTATCGACATAGGGCTGTACGATGTCCACGGCGATGGTCTGTGCAGCATCGTCGCCGGCGGTGAAGGACAGGCTCTTGATGTAGCGGTCGCTGCGTGTGGCCTTGGCGTCCTTGTCGAAGTTGGTGGCATAGGGTTCTGCCGTCTTGGGCACCACATGGATGGTGATGGAGGCGCTGACGTTCGAGCCGTCGGTGGCCGTGGCCGTGATGGTCACGTCGCCCTCGGCAACGGCGCATACCAGACCGCCGCGGACGGTGGCGATGCTTTCGTTGCTGCTGCTCCATTCGATGGCGGGGAAGGTGGCGTCGGCATTGACTTCGGCGCGGACGACGATGGTCTTGCCTACGCTGACGCTGGCCTCGGCATTCTCGGCCGTGAGGTTGATGGCAGAGACGGCGTGGGCCGTGCTCTCGGCATTGATGCCCTCGAAGCCATAGACGCTGCTGCCCGGCAGTTTCACCGTGAGCTGCTCGTCGATGTTGATGGCCTTTCCTTCCGTCAGACCCTCAAGGGCAGCCTGTACGCCGAACGCCTTGCGCAGGATGATGCTGCCGCTGACGTTGGCGGGGATGTTGAGCGCCTTGCGCAGGGTGAAGGTGAAGGTCTTGGCGTTGTCGTCGCCGTTACGCAGGGCGAGCGAAGCCTTCGTGCCGTTCCATGCGGCCCAGCCATAGACCTCGTGCTGCGAACCCGTCCAGGGGTTGCCGCCTACCCAGTGGGCGTCGGGTAGGACGTCCGCGTTACGCTTCTGCCAGGCGATACACTCGGCCAGGTCGGCCCAGAGCTGGCCGTTGGCAATGCTGTTGGTCAGGGGGTAGTCGTTATAGAGCTCAACCATGCCCGAGCCGCAGAGGAAGGCGCAGCGCAGTTCGCGCAGGCAGGCCTCGTAGCTCATGTCCTTGCTGACGCTGCCATAGACGGAGAGGATGAAGCCGTGCGTCATCAGCGTGTTGATGGGGCAGACGGGCGAGTTGCTGACATAGTTCTGATAGACCAGACGGTCGCGGTAGGTGATCCAGCGCTCGCGGTCGCTGCTGTTGTTGCCCGCCGTGCCGTAGTCGTTCTCCTGACGCCACGTGGCATCCGTGTAGTGGTACCAGAAGGGGCTGGCCCAGGTGCCCACGGTGGTGTTGAAGAAGATGTCGCGCTTGAGGTTCTCGCGGACGTAGCGCTCCAGACGGATGATGCCTTCGGCATTCTCGTTACCCGTGTCGCCGGCGTCGGGACCGGTGGCTGAGAACTGGGCCGAGATGCCGTCAAACTTGAAGAAGCGGAAGTCGCCCTGGTTGCGCGTCAGATTGTAGGCAGCGTCTTTGAACACCTGATAGTAGGCGGGGTTGGAGAGCACCATGCCGCCCTTGTCGCTCCAGTACTGGCGGCGGTAGGTACCGCTGGTGCCATAGCCGCCCACGGGACCGAGCCATGCACCTACACCGGCACCCATCTCTTCGGCGCTGGCAGCCATGTCCTTCATCTCGTTGGGGAAATTGGCGTGGAAGGTCCATGTGCCGTAGTTGTCCCAGCCGTCGTCGATGACGAAGCTGTTGGGTGCAACGTGATAGCGGTTGTAGAAGTCCTTGCGCCAGTGGCTGATGACGTCGAGTACCTGCTCGGCCGTCATGTTCTGCGTCGGGTCTTGGGAATTGTTGCGGTTGATGTTCAGTTCGTACCACGAGATGTAGGCCGGGTTGGCACGCCAAGGTACGGCACGCTCGCGCTCGCTGTAGGCCAGGAACGAGCGGCGCTTCTGCGTCAGAGTGATGTCCGTTTCGGCCTCGTTGCCGTCCTGAGCGATGAGGCCCACGACGCCGCTGATTTTCCATGTCTCGCCGGCAGCGAGCGTGGTGTTGCGGCTCCAACGGCCCTGGATGCTGACGATGTCGGTGTCTATGACCACACCCTGCTTCATGCTGTAAATCTTGGTGGTCAGCGTGCTGCTGGCGTCAATGCTCTCCGTCTTGTTCTCCACAAAGACACGGATGCTGAAGGTGCCGTCGTAGGGGGCGATGAGCGTGAAGGTGTTGTTGCTGTGCTGCGAACCCGAGAATCCCGAGTGGTAGTCGTTGGCGGCGATGGTGCCCGAAGCGTCGTTGAGGTCTGCGCCGCAGAAGTTGAGACGGTGGTTGCCGTTGGTGTATTTCACCATCACCTCGACGCGCTGTCCCTTCGTCAGGGTGACGCCCTCTTGGCTATAGGCCAGTACGTTGGGGTAGGAGATGCCTGTGGCCTCGGTCACGCGGTTGGGCACCTGTTCTTCAGCCACCTGCTGCCAGGATGTGGCAGTGAGGGTGACGGGCGAGAGCGTGTTGGTCAGTTCCCATAGGTCTTCGTCGCCGGCAGCGCCGCCTACGGTATTGTAGGCCACGGGGTTCTCCAGACCGGCGAAAATCTTGTTGCTCATGAGCACGGCGCCGCGGGTGTTGCCCACCACCTTGGGGGTAGAGCCCGCCTCGCGCGTGTTGACGTTATAAATCAAGGGGATGACGTCGTACATATCGACGTTGCCCACGCCTGTCAGTTCCATCTCCGTGCGCAGGTAGTGGCTGCCGTCGCGCAGGACGGCCTTCCAAAGCACGTCAATCTGCTGCTCCTTATATATATAGGAGTATTTGGCCACCAGGGCCTTGCCGTTGAAGTGGTCGGCGCCGCCGATGGAGTCGTTGCTGCCGACGAGGTCCACCGTCTCTACGCTCTTGAGCGTCATGGCCGATGCCGGCACGTTGTCGCCGCTGCCAAAGGCGATGGTGAAGGGCTCGGTGCCCGCCTCAAGGTTCATGGCCGACGAACCGGCGAAGAACAGGGCATCGTTTACCTTGACAAACGAAGCCGCCAGCACCTTGTTGCTCAGCGTATAGACGCCATTGCTCTCGGTGAGGAGGGCGGTGCCTACATGGTCCTGCTGCTGAGGATAGACGCAGGCCAGGGTGTAGGGCGCGGTGGCGGGCTGGGCAGGGATGGGAACGTAGGCCACGCTGAGCGTGCCGGCTACGTCGTTGATAGACAGTACGCTGAACGAGCCTGCCAGCGTGGGCACGGTGACGTCGCTCTTCTTCAGACGCTCTTCCGAAACGTAGGTCTGGCCGTCAGTATAACTCTGACCGCCAATCTGGATGCTGACGCCCTCGGGCAGGGTGATGGCGTAGGTATAGGTGCGCAGTTCCACCTCCTCGAAGGTCCAACGGCTGCCGCCGTCGGCACTGCCGCCCTGCTGCCACAGACCCAGCGTGGTGTTGCCGTCGAGAGGGTTCTGACTTGTGCCGGCGAACCAGTTGAGGTATTTGTCGTTCGAGCCCGACGAGGTGTAGGGCTGTATTTCGTAGTTGTCGCCGCTGTAGTTGTTGACCTTGAAGTAAGCCGTGGTGGGCTTGTTGTCAACCATCTGTACAAAGTTGATGCCGTTGTTGTAACTGCTGCTCTGCGTGTAGCTGAGCCATTTCTTGGCCTTGTAACTGTAGATGTAGTAAGCGCCGTCCACGTCGGCAGGATAGAAAGCAAACAAGCCATAGTTGTCGGCCGTTTGCGTCGGTGCGGTGAGGGCGTTGCTGGCCAGGCCGTTGGCGTTTTTCATGGTGTAAACGTGCTCCGGCTTCCCTTTGGCGGGGAGGGTAGTGGAGCCGATCACCTTTTCCGCCAGAGCCGGCAGGATGGCTACCAGACCGAGCACCATCAAGGTAAAGATGCGTTTCATGTAATAGGGTTTAGGGTAAAGGTAGGGGTGATGTAGGGTGATAGGAAAAGCACAAGAGGTCATCTTGCACGCCTTCTTGACGGGCGTGAAGACGGCCTCTCGGTTTGATGCAATGGGATGTGGCAATGGTAGGGATATTATTCCCAGCCAAGGGCGCTGGCGCCGAGCACGGCGGCTTCGCTGCCGTTGAGCGCCGAAACAAGCAGTTTGGTCTGCCCCTTGAAGTTGCGCAGGATGTTCTGCTCGAAGGCTTCGCGCAGGGGCTTCATGAGGTATTCGCCGGCTTTGGTCAGGCCGCCGAAGAAGACGAAGGCTTCGGGCGTGCTGAACGTGGTGAAGTCGGCGCAGGCGGTGCCCAGCAGACGGCCGGTGCGGTCGAAGACCTCCAGCGCCAGTTTGTCGCCCTTCTCGGCGGCCACGAAGGCATCGTAAGACGTCACTTTCTCGGGGTCGATGTCGCGCAGCAGCGAGGGCTCGTTGCTGTTGGCCAGCACTTCGCGGATGGTGCGGGCCACACCCGTGGCAGAGCAGTAGCACTCGAGACAGCCCTTGCGTCCGCAGCCGCAGGGACGTCCGGCCGGTGTATGGTCAATGACGAAGTGACCCAGTTCGCCGGCGAAACCATCGCTGCCATAGACCACTTTGCCGTCAATGACGATGCCCGAGCCGACACCCGTGCCCAGGGTGATCATGATAAAGTGCTTCATGCCGCGTGCCACGCCGTAGGTCATCTCGCCGACGGCAGCCGCATTGGCGTCGTTGGTCACCCGCACGGGGATGCCCAGCGCTTCTTCGAACGAGGCTGCTACCTCGACGCAACCCTGCCATACCAGGTTGGCCGCGTTCTCGATATTGCCCGTATAGAAGTTGGCGTTGGGGGCGCCTACGCCCATGCCGCGGATGTTCTGGATGCCGCCGACAAGGTCGATGCAGGGCTTGAGGGCCTCGACGGAGGCTTTGACATAGTCTTTGAAGTCGGGGTAGGCCGTGGTGCTGATGACCGTCTGGGCCTTGATGGTACCGCGCTGATCGACAATGCCGAACACGCTGTTCGTGCCGCCCATGTCAAGACCAATGACATAGGGCTTTTCTACTGTGTTTTCCATATTGAAAGTAAACTGTTGTGTGTTGTGTAATAAGACGTGGAGAGTGTTTGTCGGGCTTGCCGGCGCATGCTTGCGGGGCACGACCTTATTGCCTACAAATATACGGATAATTTGTAGATATGCGCCTTTTCTCCCTCTTTTTTCATTCAGACCTGTTGGGCATTGGGGGCGTTGGGCTGCTGGCGGCGTGCGACGGGGTGCGGACAGCAGTCAGCCCGGTCAGGTGCATGCACCTGGCCGGGCTGGTAGATGATGAAGCAGAAGGCTTTTTCTTACTTGAAGATAAGGATGCCAAGGCTCATGAGGAGCGAGCTGACAGAAATCCACGTGGAGATGGAGCGGATGCTATTCTCGTTGTAGGTGGACTGGCCCATGCGCACCCGGTTGGGCTGCACATAGATGATGTCGTTCTGCTGAAGGCGATATACGGGCGAACTGAGCAGGTCCTTCGAGCGTATGTCTACAAGATAGACTTTGCTCTCGCTGCCTTCTTGACGTATCACCTTGATTTCGCTGCGCTTGGCCTGAATGGTCAGGTCGCCGCATTCGCCGAGGGCTTCCAAGAGGGTCATGCCATCCTTTGTGAAGTTGACCTTGCCGGGTCTTGCCACTTCGCCAAGGACGGTGATGTACTGGTCGGACGAGGTGATGGTCACCACGGCGTCGCGCAGGAGCTTTTCGCGCAGGATGGTCTGAATCTTGGCGGCTGCCTCCGAGCGGGTCAAACCGGTAATGGCTACACGGCCAAGCGAGGGGATGTCTATGCAGCCGTTCTCGTCGATGGTGTAGTAGGCAATCTGGTTGTTCGTGTACGATCTGCCTGTGCCGGCCTGGGTGGTGATGATGGGCAGGTTAAACTGCATTGCCATTTCCGGCGTCTTGCTACTGGTCACTACGATGGTGAGCTTATCGCCCGGAGCATACTTCACGGGAGTGTAATCGCCCGTGTTGATGGTTTGCCCTGCCTGCAGGTCCTGAAAGTAGAGTACTTTCTCCTCTGTGTGGCACGAGGTGAGCATGAGCATGGTGGCCGCGAGGGCAAGGATGGTCTTTTTTGTCATAATGTCTATCGTTTTCTTGTCGTTACTGGACGGGGATGATTTAGGGGAGGGGGCCACAATAGGTGTATCCCTGTTGGCGGCGCTATGACTTGTGATGCCGCCAATGTTGCTGCGGGCGAGATGTTCTCGCTCTCAATTTTGCAAAAATAGCGCTTAATTTTGAATTACGCCCTATTTCCCTGTAATTTTGTCTAATATCTGACGGACACGGCTCAGATTTGCCTGATTTGCTGAGCAAAGATGGTTGACGCGACTTTTGAAGGGTGGGCATGGGCGGGCACCTGCGGTTGCTGCTTAGCCTTGCTGCATGGCCACCAGTTCGTCGGCAGTCAGTCCCGTCAACCGGCATATCTGTTCTGCAGGGAGTCCCTGCTGCATCATGGCCAAGGCTATCTGACGCTTGGCCTCACGTTCGCCTTGTTCGCGGCCTTGTTCGCGTCCTTGTTCGATGCCCTTCTCCCAGCCTTCCAGTTTGGCCGTGTTGAGTTCGTCGTTCTCGATCATCTGCTCCTCCATGTGGCGGTCGTAGTTTTGGCGCTCGGCGGCGCTCATGCTGAGCAGCCGCAGGCGTTCGCGGGCCTCCTTCAGACCGGGCGTGCAGGTGTCGTCGCCGATGCGGTTGTTCTTCAGGTAGTCCAGCCACTCCTCGATGGGCGTGCGGGCCACGTCGTTGAAGCGGTTGACGAGAATGATGTAGTATTCGGGGAAGATTTCGGCGGGGCGGCGCGCCACTATCCTATTGTTCATGCGGGTGCTGACGGACAGTTGGTCGTGTGTGTGGACGCCGGTGAAGTTGGTCTCGCCGTGGTAGAGGTAGTCATCGCCCTGACCGAGGTCAAAGTAGAGGATGCTGATGGAATAGACCTTCTTTACCTTTTCGTACATGTCGCCGATGGCGATGTGTTCGGTGATGGCCTTCGACACACCATAGAGGATGCGCTGCATGTAGAAAAGTTGGCGCGAGAGCTGCACTTCGACGATGATGATTTCGCCCTTGCTGTTAAGCGCCTTGATATCGACGCGGTTGTACTTGTCGTCGGCGCTCTCCCGGTTGCCTTCGCTCTCCAGAATCTCGATGATGTGTACGGCTTCGCCGATGAGGACGGTGATGAGGCCTTCGAGTACGGCGAAGTTGGCCTTGTCGCGCAGCATGCGCTTGGCGGCCCAGTCGAAACGTATGTACTTGTTCTCGCTATTCATGGTGTCGGAGTATGGGGGTTGACATTGCAAATGTACGTTTTTCCATGTTATCAGCCAAGTCTGCGACAACGTTTGGTATCAGGCCTTGTCTGTTGGCAACGAAAGAAGGGCCCTGTGTGGGGCCCTTCGGGGTGACGTCGCAGTGTGGCGGCGTGTGCGTTGCTTATTATTCGGCGTTGCCTTCGCAGTGGTTCTTAAGGAAGTCGCGGAGCATGAGGATGGCGGCTTTGGTGGCCGACGACAGGTTCTTCTCGCGGCCGTTGTCTTCCTCGATGACCATGGTCTCAATGGTGTCGCCGCAACCTACGGCAATCCAAATGGTGCCGACGATGACGCCGGCCTTACCGCCGTCGGGGCCGCCGGGGCCGGCGTAACCGCTGATGGCTACAGCGTAGTCGGTCTTGAACAGGTCGTTGCAACCCTTCACCATCTGGCGGACAACCTCTTCGCAGACGGGCGTCTGATCGGCGATGACGTTGGCATCTACCTTGAGGAGGCCTTCCTTTACCTCGTCTGCATAGCATACGAGGCCGCCTTTATAATAGTTTGAACTGCCGGGAACGGCGGTGATGACACTGGCTATACGTCCTGCCGTGCAACTTTCGGCTGTGGAGAGCGTCTTGTGGTTGCGCCACAGGATTTCGTTGATTTCTTTGCTGAGGAGTTTCAGGTCTAATTCCATCGTTATCTGTTTTCTGGGTGAATACTTCTATATAGTGGTGCGTGCGAAGGCGGGTTTGTCAATGGGACAAAAGTCGCCGTCGAGATATTTGTAGTAGGCGTTGATGGCGATCATGGCGGCGTTGTCCGTGGTGTAGCCGAAGGGCGGGATATATACCGTCCAGCGCTTCTTGTCCTGCATGTCGCGGAAGGCCTGTCGGAGCGCGGTGTTGGCCGAAACGCCGCCGGAGAGGGCGACGTGGCGTATGCCGGTGGCCTTCGACGCCTGGATGAGCTTTTTCATGAGGATGTCCACGATGGTGTGCTCGAGCGAGGCCGCCAGGTCTTCTTTGTTTTCCTCGATGAAGTTGGGGTTCTCCTTCATGCGGTCGCGAAGGAAGTAGAGGAACGAGGTCTTCAGGCCGCTGAAGCTGAAGTCCAGGCCGTCGGCGTGCGGTTTGCTGAAGGCGAAGGCTTTGGGGTTGCCTTGGCGAGCCAGGCGGTCGATGATGGGGCCGCCGGGATAGCCCAGCCCCATCACTTTCGAGCATTTGTCCATCGCTTCGCCGGCGGCGTCGTCGATGGTGCGCCCCAGTATCTCCATTTTGTTGTAGGCTTCGACGCGCACAATCTGCGTGTTGCCGCCGCTCACCAGCAGACAGAGGAAGGGGAAGGGCGGGTCGGGACGGTTGTCGCCGGCTTCGTGGACGAAGTGGGCCAGGATGTGTCCCTGCAGGTGGTTGGCCTCGATGAGGGGGATGCCCAGACCGAGAGCCATGCCTTTGGCAAACGATACACCGACGAGCAGCGACCCCATCAGTCCGGGACCGAGCGTCACGCCGATGGCCGACAGGTCGTCGCGGCCGATGCCGGCCTTTTTCAGCGCCTGGTCCACGACGGGCACCACATTCTGCTGGTGGGCTCGCGAGGCCAGTTCGGGCACGACGCCGCCATAGGCTTCGTGGACGGCCTGCGAAGCCGTGACGTTGCTCAGCAGGACGCCGTCGCGCATGACGGCTGCCGAGGTGTCGTCGCAACTCGACTCGATGGCGAGGATGGTGATGGGCTTGGCCGGGGTGTCAGACATATCGTGAAGGATAGGGGGAGAGGTCTTGGGGAAAGTAATGACTATTGAAGGGAAGATTAGGTGTCGGGCCGTGTCAGTGGGTGAGGATTTCCAGTCCGTGCTCCGTCATGACGAAGGTGTGTTCCCACTGTGCCGAGGGCAGTTCGTCTTCCGTCACGACGGTCCATCCGTCCTCTTCGTCGATGAACACCTCGTAGGTGCCCATGTTAATCATCGGTTCGATGGTGAACACCATGCCCGGCACGAGCAGCATGCCTTTGCGGCGCGTGTCGTAGTGATCGACTTCGGGCTCTTCGTGAAATTCAAGGCCGACGCCGTGTCCGCACAGTGCGCGCACCACGGAGAAACCGTTGCGATGGGCGTGGCGGGCGATGGCTTTGCCGATGTCGCCGACGAAGCCCCAGGGCTTGGCGGCCTCGGCGCCTATCTCGAGACATTCGCGGGCGACGTCCACCAGTTTTTGCTTCTCGGGCGAGGTCTTGCCGCCGACGACGAACATGCGCGAGGCGTCGCTGTAGTAGCCGTCGAGGATGGTCGATACGTCCACGTTGACGATGTCGCCCTCTTCGAGTATCTCGTCGTCCGAGGGGATGCCGTGGCAGACCACCTCGTTGATGCTCGTGCATACGCTTTTGGGAAAGCCCTCGTAGTTGAGCGGGGCGGGGATGGCGCCGTGGGCGGTGGTATAGTCATAGACCACGCGGTCGATGTCGGCCGTCGATATGCCCGGCTTAATCATTTCGGCCACGGCGTCGAGGACGCCTGTGTTGACCACGCCCGAGCGGCGTATGCCCTCTATCTGTTCTGCCGTCTTGACAAGGCGGCGTGTGGGTACGAGGCAGCCTCGGTTTTGAAAGGCCAGCACCTTCTTGTCCAGTTCGGTGAAGGGCTGTCCCTGAGGTACGTACCAATTGTTTTTCTTCTTGTTCATCGCTAATGTGTCCTCGCTGAGGCTTGCAAAGTTACGTTTTTCTCCGCAGAGTTTGGCCTTATGGCGGCGGTTTTCTGTGTGCGTCCGTCGTGTCGGCGGTATATCGGCGGCATATCGACGTTGTATCAGTAGGCTCTTTCGCCGAATATGCGTGTGCCGATGCGCACCATATTGCTGCCCTCCTCTACGGCGATGCGCCAGTCGTCGCTCATGCCCCACGAGCGTATGGCAAAGGCGGGGTTGTCGGCCATGGCGCCCTGTTTCAGACGGTTGAAGTACTGCCGTGCGGCGCGGAAGTCCTGCCGTATGCGTGCTTCGTCGTCGGTATGGCTGGCCATGCACATCAGTCCGCATATCTGCACGTTGTGCATGTCGTGCCATGCGCCCTGCTCCAGCCATTGGCAGCAGGCTTCGGGCTCCCATCCGCTCTTGCTCTCCTCCTGTGCGATGTGCAGTTCGAGCAGGCAGCGAATTGTGCGGTCGGCGCGGCGTCCCTGCTTGTTGATTTCCTCGAGCAGCGCCACGTTGTCCACGCTGTGGATGAGGCTGACGAAGGGGGCGATATACTTTACCTTGTTGCGTTGCAGCGTACCGATGAAGTGCCAGTCTATGTCGCCCGGCAGGGCGTCGTGCTTGGGCAGCAGTTCCTGTACGCGGCTTTCGCCGAAGACGCGCTGTCCTTCGGCGTAGGCCTCGGTCACGGCTTCGGCGGGGTGGAATTTCGATACCGCCACCAGTTGTACATGCTTGGGAAGCTCGTCAAGGGTTTCCCGCAAGCGTTGTTGCAGGTTGGTCATGGCTTCTTGTGATGTGGGGGGATTGGATTGGGATAAGTTCTGTAAGAGGGGTGGCCGGTGCGCGGTGTTATTCCTGCACCTGCTCTCCGCCGTTCTGGCGCACGGCGCCTTCGGGCAGTTTGCGGTAGCGGAACACGTCCACGATGGCCGTCTCCGTCACCGAGGCGATGGTGTAGTCCATCATCGAGCCCTTCATGCCCTCGTCCAGGCGGTCGATGCTGCCGCGCAGGTCGGCGGCCTGCACCAGGACGTTCTGCGAGGTCTTGCGCTCCTTGCCGCTCTTCTCGTCGAGCGTGATGAACACCAGTTTGATGCGGAACCACTTGTCCGCACTGTCGCTCACCGTCTCGAAGAGTTCGGCGTAGTTGGCGCGCTTGATGTCGGCCACTTGGTAGTCGCCTGTCATGAAGGGTGCTATCTCTTCGAGGATGCGCTTCTCGGCTTCTGTGAAACTGAGGGCATCCACGAGGTAGGGCTCGTTGACTTTCTTGACCAGACCATTCTCCATGGTCTTCTCGTATCGTATCTTACATTCAAACCATTCGTTCATAGGGTGTCGTCGGTGTGTGTGAGAGTGTGTGGTGTTGGGGTGGGGGAGTGGAGTGTGTAAAAGGGGTTTGCGGGGGATGCCGTGGGCTTAGAACCGTGCGTAGAGCTGCAGGTCAATGGTGTTGTAGCGGCGTGAGCCCAGGGCGGCGCTGCGGTCGAAGGTGCGCGTCAGGTTCAGCTGGAAGATCAGGTTTTTGATGGGCGTGTAGTTGGCCGCCAGTGTCCAGTCGGTCTTGGCCTTGTCCCATTTCTTGGCTTCGCGATAGACGTCCCATCGGCCGTAGCACTTCAGTTTGTCCATCACGGGCACGCCCACTGTGGCGTACCATGCGTCGGCGCGGTGGGGTGCCGAGGGCTTGTCGGCCACGCCGCCTACGGAGTTCATGTACTCGCCGCGCACCGTCCATGCGCTTTCATATTTCAGGCCGGCGCCCCAGCGTATGCGGTCCACGCTCATGCCCGTCGTCTCGCTGGTGTAGCGGCCGTTCCATCCGAAGGCGCCGATGGCCAGGTCCTTCAGCGGACTGAACCACATGCCGCCGATGAGGTCCTTGTGGTTGTCCTTGTCCTTGTGGTTGATGCCCTGGCCGTTGAAGAGGCCCACCTGATAGTGGACATACTTGTGACCGTCCTGCGCGGGGAGCAGGTCGCCCTGCAACTGAATGCCCACGTCGCGGCCCGAACTCTTGTGCTCGCCGATGCGGTCGCCAATCGACGCTATCTTCATCGTGGCCTGCGAGTAACTGCCCAGACCCACGTCCAGCGGGTTGTAGGGGTTCTCAAAACCGAACGAGCGCTTAAACTGGCCCAGTTTGACGCGGGCCTCGTCCATCGGCTGCCATTCTATGAAGGCATCCACGATGCGCGGACCCTTGTCCACGCCCGGGGCGTCGTTCATCTCCATCTGCAGACGGTAGTAGAAGTCTTTGAAGCAGTAGCCGTTGAGGTACAGGCGGACGAAGCGCAGGTCGAACGAACTGTGCGCGGCCTGGCGGTCCTTGTCCGTGGCCGAGTACTTGCCCACGATGTAGCCGCCGAACTTTATCGTCGGCTGAGCCTGCTGGAGGATGGTCTGCAGCGAGGGCAGTGCCTTTTCCGTGTCCGTCGTGCGGGGGGTCAGCATTGCCGTGCTGTCGGCATCGACGGGCGCTGCCGTCATCTGTGCGGCGCAGAGCATGGCCCCGGCCAGGGAGAGAAGAGTATGTCGTTTCATGATGGGAATGTTGAACGGTTATATATTATAAGGAGTATGGCCAAGCCGGCCGCTGTTTACGCCAGATACATTTCGCTCAGCGTGGGGTGGGCGTGGATGATGTCGTGCAGGCGGCTGCGTGTGGCGCCTTCGGCGATGAGTACCGCCGCTTCGTGAATCATCTCGGCAGCGCCTTCGCCCAGGATGTGTGCGCCGCGCAGGCGGTCGTCGGCATCGAAGAGCAGTTTGACCATGCCCTCTTCGGCACCCATCGTCAGGGCGCGGCCGTTGGCGCGATAGAACGCCTTCACCGCCGTGGGCTTGCCGTCGGCAAAGTCCTCCTCGCGCAGACCCACCTGTGCCAGATTGGGCTGCGTATAGACCACCGAGGGCACCAGGGCGAAGTCGATGCCGTCCTCACGACCAAGGATGTGGTGCAGGGCACGACGGCCTTGGAACGTCGCCGCGTGAGCCAGCTGGCAGCGGTTGTTCACGTCGCCGATGGCATAGACGCCCGGCACCGTGGTCTGCATGTTCTCGTCCGTGACGATGCCGCGTGCAGAGTGCTCGATGGCCGTCTGCTCCAGCCCGAGACCTGCCACGCGCGGAGCGCGGCCTACGGCCATGAGCACCAGGTCGGCCTCCACAGCGGCGGCCTTGCCCTTCGTCGAGAAATGGACCGCCGTGGCGCCGTCGCCGGCTTCGATGCGCTCTACGGCGCTCTCCAGACGGAAGTCGATGCCCTTCTTCTTGAGAATCATGCGCAGGCGCTTGGCCATGTCCTTGTCGAAGGGCGGCAGTATCTCCTTGCAGTATTCCACCACCGTCACCGTGCTGCCCAGCGTGGCGAAGATGCCGGCAAACTCCATGCCGATGACGCCGCCGCCGATGATGCACAGACGCCGGGGCACCTCCTGCAGGTTGAGCATCTCCGTGGAGGTGATGACCTGCGGCAGGTCGGCGCCGGGGATGGGCAGGCGGCGGGCCTCCGAACCGGTGGCGATGATGATGTGGGGGGCTGTCAGCGTGTCGTCGCCCACGCTTACGGTGTGGTCGGCCGTCAGCATGGCGTGTCCGGCATAGCGCTCCACGCCGGCGCTTTTCAGCATGGCGTCGATGCCTGCCGTCAGGCGCTGCACCACCTCGTCCTTCCGTTGTACGGCGGTGGGCAGCGAGAAGGTGGCCTCGCCGCAACTGATGCCGAAGGCGGCGGCTGTTTTGACGCTCTCCAGCACTTCCGCACTGTGGGCCAGGCATTTGGTGGGTATGCAGCCTTCGTGCAGGCAGGTGCCGCCGGCGGCACGTTCTTCGATGAGTGCGACGTGCTTGCCTGCGGCGGCGGCTTCGAGGGCCGTCTCATATCCGCCGGGTCCGGCACCGATGATGATGAGGTCAAACTGTGTCATGCGTATAAGAGGTTAGTAGGTTCTGGTGGTTTTGTGACATGCAAAGTTACGCAAATCGTAGGAATAACGGAAAGTTTGCGCTGATTTTAGGAGAAGCGCCACGCACCATAGAGCACCATAGAGGGTGTATCAAAATGAAGATGTTTGGGTGACGGGGCCCGTTAGGAGAGTGTATCAAGATGAAAATGTTTGGGCGATGGGGCCCGCTAGGAGGTGCCGTCCATTGACGGCACCGGGAGCGCAGCGTAGTAGAGGGTGTGTCATAATTGCCCTTTTTAACGCTGGCGCCGTTTTTCATCGGGCAAGACTTCGATTCTCGTCAAGCAGCGGTTTTCAGGCGCAGGTTCCCCAAAAATCGATTTTCATCGTCTGTGAGCGCAATATACAAACAAAACAAGGCGTTTTGAGGCGCATTTTTCCCGTTTTTGCCTCTTCTGGCCATCGTAGC
>JALEZQ010000007.1 GCA_022772475.1 Bacteroidales bacterium
TATGCCCTCCGTCAGAATGGTAAAGACGAGCTCTCGGTCAACCTCAACGACATCATCGATGTCACCGGCTTCCCCTCCATCTTCGGCAAGACGCTGCAGTTCAGCGTCTATGAGCAGGACCATATCGTTACAAAGGCCGAAGAGATCACGCTGACCATCGACGAGGCCGGCTACGCCACCTGCTATAGCGACAAGGCCTTCATCGTGCCCGAAGGCATCGAAGCCACGACGGTGACTGCCGCCAACAACGACGGCACGCTGACGATGGGTTGGGAATATCAGGCCGGCGACATCGTACCCGCCGGTACGGGCATCCTGCTCCGCGGTGAGCCCAACAGCTATGCCGCCTACCTGTTGAGCGACTATCCCGTGGCTGCCCCCGAGGGCAACATGCTCCGCGGTTCGGTGGAAGCCGCTATGACCGAGGGCGGTGACAAGTACTACAAACTGACCTACGCCACCGTCAACGACGAGCGCATCCTCGGCTTCTTCTGGGATGCTGCTGACGGCGTTGCCTTCATGAATGCCGCCGGCAAGGCCTATCTGGCGCTGCCCGCCGAAATGGCTGCCAAGGGTTATCGTCTGGACGGCAGTGAGGTGACCGGCATCGGTCAGATTGCCACCGACGTTCAGGGCGAAGGCCAGGTATATAGCATCTCCGGCGTCCGCATGGACGGCAGCAAGCGTCTGCCCGCCGGCATCTACGTCATCAACGGCCGCAAGGTCATCGTGAAGTAATCATCTCCATTGTTTAACTCACAAAACATGCAACGCAATATGAAGACATATATCCAGCCCTCAAGCACAGAGATTAACGTCCGTCCCATCCAGATGCTGGCCGCCAGCCCCGGCTACGGCGACCGCGTGGGCGAACCGGGTCAGAAGTCCATCAGCTACGGCGGTTGGGACAGCTCGGAATGGAGCAACGATGCCGACGTAGAGGAATAACCGCCCTCTTGTTGATAAGACAATAACAATAACCCCGCGGGGGCCGCAGGCAACAGATGCCGGCGGCCCCCGCGTTACGTTAGGGGGCGTTGCCCCCTTTTCAAACTTTTGCACTTACAGCGCGATGCGAGCGTACCCCGTTACCCAGGGCGTCGCTCCCTACGGTCGCTTGCCGCTGGGCGATGAGCTCTCCCTCCTGCGGAGGTCGAGGACGGTGTGTCATAATGGCCAATCTGCTGCGTTGCTATCATCTTCGGGCTTGGTCATGTACTTCAGTACACTCCCGGCGCCCTCATCCTCAGCGCCTTGCATCTTAACCATTCTGACGCACCTTCGCGTGCGCGTCAAAATTTGCATTTTGACACACCCTCGGCGTGCTTAGTGCCACGTCAATGGACGCGGCACTACTATCGGGTCGCCCAGCGCGCACGGATGGCCTATTTTTATGCCGCCTCGACGCCGTTTTGACACCACTGTGCAATTTTCTCTTTCACACTTGTTAACCTCGAGAATGCCCGCCAAATCCACCACCTGACCCCGCGCTCGCAAATAACGCAAGCATGAGGGTCTTAGATTTGTCAGGAAACGACACAAAGGGGGCTATTCGCCATACCTTTAGTTAAACACTTTGAAATTCCCGTAAGAAAGTCCCGAAAATCCCCCTCGCCGAGCCGATGAAGAGCCGACGTTTCGGGCTCCACTGTAAGCGTTACAGGATTTTCTGTAACGCTTACAGGAAAAACTGTCGCCGAGAGTGTGGCTGACGAATGCCGTTTCCGCCCGGCGCCACGCCGTTACGCCGCTATTTGCAGCGTCGCCACACTTCACGTTTTCAGCAGAAAAATTCACGTTGTCGGACCAGTGTGCAATAAATAAGCATCCCCATATCCCACATCACGCTATCTCGCACCCCGATTTTCCCAACAGCAAAAAAAATTGGCCAAAAGCTTTGGCGGATAAGTGGGAATTGCATACCTTTGCCGTGTATTAGTAGAGTAGTACACCTAAGACTAAAAATTTACCGCAATATGAACACTTACGACACCTTTCAAGCGATGGGCGGACAGGCAGATCAGCCGCGCTTTGTCATGAGTCACCTCACGTTCAACTATCGCCGGCATGGCGAGCCCGTCATCAACGACCTGAGCGTTACGCTGACGCCCGGCCACATCTACGCCCTGCTGGGTGAGAACGGCGTGGGCAAGAGTACGCTGCTGTACCTGATGAGCGGATTGCTGACGCCGCAGAAGGGCAGTGCAGTGTGCGAGGGCCTGCGTACGGACCGCCGTCACGCCGAGACGATGGCCGGCATCTACCTGCTGAGCGAAGAACCCGAGGTGCCGGACTTGCCCATCGGCGAGTATGCCCGGCTGACGGGCGCGTTCTACCCCAACTACAGCGCCAACATCTTCGCCGACTGCCTGAAGAACTTCGGTCTGGAGCCCGGACAGCGCCTGCACCACCTGTCGATGGGGCAGCGCAAGAAAGCCCTCATTGCCTTCGCCCTGGCCACGCAGGCCACGTGGCTGCTGATGGACGAGCCCACCAACGGCTTGGACATACCCGGCAAGGAGGTCTTTAAGCAGTTGGTTGCCCGCCATGTGGGCGACGACATGGCCGTGGTGATCTCCACGCATCAGGTGCCGGACATCGAGATGCTGACGGACCACGTGCTGGTGATGCAGGGCTCGCGCCTCATTGCCGACTGCTCCACCGAAGCCATCACCGAGCGCCTCTGCTTCGAGGAGCGCCACATGGGCAGCGCCATCGACGACGCGCTGTTTGTGCAGCCCACGCTGGCCGGCCAGATGGTGGTATGCCGCAACACCACGGGCAAGGACACGCCGCTGCCCCTGGCCCTCTTCTTCAACGCCGTCATCCACGTGCCGCACTTGATGGACGACGCCACGCCGACGCAGTGCGGACAGCCTTCGGCAAAGGCCTGAGCAACGGTGCTCACCCCTTTCCTTATATAAAGCCCCCCTCTATCTACACCATACAACACCACCCACTATGTTCACCACCTCTTTCAGCATAAAGCGCTGCCTCACCCTGGCCCGCTACGACCTGTTCACGCGCCGGCGCACCTACCTCCTGTGGTTTCTCGGCATCTATGCCATCCTGACCATCGTCAACATGTTTACCGCTCTGGGGTATGAGATAAGCGACGACCCTAACTCCATCATCCCCGACCTGGCCAAATGGGCCGTTTTTGGCAACAGTACAAGAACGATGCTCCTGCTGCTGCTGACGCTGCTGGCCGCCAGTTTCGACCGCATGTCGAGCAAGGCAGGCCGCACCGCCTATCTGATGCTGCCCGTACGGCGCAGCGAGAAGTTTGTCACGGCCATCGTGGAGCGCTTCCTGATGTCGATGGTCATGCTCATCGTGGCCTTCATCCTGGCCGACGTGACGCGCGCTTTGGTCCTGACCCCAACCATCTTCTATTCAGACCTCACGATAGACTTACTTGCCGGACCCAATATGTGGAGGAATTTCTTCTTTGATACCACCGCCAGTGGTCCTCTGCTCTTCTGCATGGGCACCGCCCTCAAGACGGAAATTTTCGTGTTCTTCGTGATGGTCGGTGTGCTCTTCCCGCGCTTTGCCCCCGTATGGGCATGGGGCCTTTTCGTGGCCGTCGTCTTCGTGCTGGGCATCACGGCGGGCATCCTGATGTGCATCTTGGAAAACGAGAACGACATTTTGGACATCACCACGTTCGAGTGGATTGTTCTCATCCAGGCCGTGGTCTTCACCGTCGTCGGCCTGTACGTCAGCTGGCACCGCTTCTGCCACACGCATGTGGTGCGCCGCAAACTGTTTTGAGTCCCTTTTCGCCTCCGTGTCATCACCGCCGACGGCCCCATGGCCTGCCGGCTGTGGTGGCACGCCGGCGTCGTCAGTCTCTGTCATTTCCCCGTCCTACATCTCACTTCAAAAGTACGCAATATGGAGTTTCACGAAAACGCCCCGATATTTCTACAGATAGCCGACCGCCTGGCCGACGAGATACTGAGCGGCACCTACACCGCCGACAACCGCGTGCCGGGCGTCCGCGAGTACAGCTGTACCCTCGGCGTCAACCCCAACACCACGGTCAAGGCCTTCGAGGTACTTGCCCGTCAGAACATCCTCTACGTCAAGCGCGGCATGGGTTACTTTGTCTGCCCCGACGCCATAAAGGTTATCCGCGAGGAAAGGCTGAAGACCTTCTTCAGCACCGAACTCCCCAGCATCTTTCGCCGCATGGCACTGTTGGGTATCTCGCTGGCCGACCTGGAGGAACCGTGGCGACGCTTTACGGCGGAGCAGCAAACTGAAAGGTAGTGTCCGCGACAGCCGGGAATGGCGGCGTCCGCCGTCATCCGTTCCATTATCCTTTCGTAAGGGGGCGCCCGGCCATTCCCTTCCGCTGCCTTCTGCCGTCAGCCCGCCGCGATGAGCGCATCCGCAGGCCGCGTCAATGAAGGGCTGCCCGCAGCCGCCATGGGGCTTTTTCCGGCGTTCCGGGTGTCGTCAGCCGACGGCGCCCGGAACGGTCGTCGCCCATGGGTGCGTGCAAAAAAAGGCGTCGCCCGTGGGCAACGCCTTTTATATAGGAGTGAAGAAAAGCCATTTGTGGATGAGCGCAAGCCTTTTGTGGAGAGGCGCCCGTTCTCCGCGCTCAGTCGAGGCCGTGCACCTGGCGTATCAGTTTGAGGCAGTAGGCAGGGTCGGCATTGCGGGCGGCGGCATAGCCCTCGGCCAGCCAGCGGTAAAACTCCTCGTCGCCGATGAGGCGGGAGAAGTTGGCGCAGCCCTTCTCAATGCTCACGGGGCGGCCTGTGCGCAGGCTGTTGGTGTCGATGAGGGCGAAGTGGTAGCGGCCGTCCACCTTGTCGAAGAGGATGTTGCTGGCGGAGAAGTCGCGGTGCATGAAGCCCTCAGAGTGCAGACGCGCAGCATAGCGGGCGAAGCAGGCCGTAATCTCGCGGCGCTCGTCGGTGGAGAAGTCGAGGATGTTCGACATGCTGTAGCGATAGGTGGACAGCAGGCAGACGAAGTAGGTCGTCGTGCGCGTCAGCCCCTTGGTGTATTTCACGAAAGCGATGGGCTCGGGGCTCTCGAAGCCACGTTCGCGCAGGTTGAGCGGTGCGAAATAGGCTTTTTTGCCCTTCGATGCCTTGTAGGTGCGCACCGCCAGGCGGCCGCCGAACGACAGCGGCGCATAGCGCTTGACGCAGAGGGTGAGGCCGTCCGTCTGGAGCGTGCGTATCACGTTGCGGTCACGAAAGATTTCCTTGCCCTCATGGTCAAAGTGTTCCTCAATGCGCGACAGGTAGCCGCGCAGATGCTCGTACTTGGGGTTCAGTATAATCTTCATGTGGAGAAGGGGAGAAGCGTGGGTTAGAAGAGTTAAAACGCAAATATAACCATTTTATACGAAACCGGCCGCACACAGCGACATAATTTCGCCAGTGTGCGGCCGTTTTGTAGCAAAACTTGCGGTTTGGCGCCCTGTGTCAGTTCGGGCCCGCTATCTGTCAGCTCAGGCCCTCAATCTGTCCGTCGATGCAGTCGATGTGGTTGGCCTGCGGCACGCGGGGCAGGCCCGGCATACGCAGTATCTCGCCCGCGATGACCACCACCATGCCCGCGCCGGCATTGAGGACGACGTCGCGCACGGGCAGGTCGAAGCCGCTGACGGCGCCGTAGCGCTTGGCGTCTGCCGAGAAGGAGAACTGCGTCTTGGCGATGCACACGGGGCAGCGAGACATGCCCATCTTTTCAGCCAGCGCCAGGCGGTTGAGGGCCGCCTTGCTGAAGCTGACGGAGGCGGCGCCGTAGATGTTGCGGGCCACGGCCTCCACTTTCTCGCGCAGGGGCTGGTCGTCGCTGTAGGTGAAGCGCAGGGGGGCGGAGGGCTGCTTCTCGATGGTATCGACCACGAGGCGGGCCATATCGGCCGCGCCCTCGCCGCCGCGGGCCCAGGCGTCGTTGATGACGAAGGGGGCGTGGAGGGTGTTCTCGCAGTGGTCGCGCAGCAGGGCCATCTCCTCGTCGGTGTCGGTGACGAAGCGGTTGAACACCACGACGACGCTCTGTCCGAAACTGCGGAGGTTGGCCACATGGCGGTCCAGGTTGGCCAGTCCGCAGCGCAGACCGTCGAGGTTGGGCTCCTTGATGGCGTCGAGGGCCACGCCGCCGTGCATCTTCAAGCCCTGCGCCGTAGCCACGATGACGGTGAGGTCGGGCTGCAGTCCGCCCTGGCGGCACAGGATGTTGTAGAATTTCTCCGCACCGAGGTCCGCGCCGAAGCCCGCCTCGGTGATGGTATATTCGCTGTGGGCCAGCGCCATCTTCGTGGCCAGGAGCGAGTTGCAGCCGTGGGCGATGTTGGCAAAGGGGCCGCCGTGGACGATGGCCGGCGTCTGCTCCGTGGTCTGCACGAGGTTGGGCATGACGGCGTCGTTGAGCAGCGCCATGACGGCACCCGTGGCGCCGAGGTCGTTGACGGTGAAGGCGCTGCCGTCGTAGCGGTAGCCCAGGATGATGCGGCCCACACGCTGGCGCAGGTCGTCCAGACTCGAGGCCAGACAGAGGATGGCCATCAGTTCGGACGCCGGCGTGATGTCAAAGCCGGCCTGCGCGGGGATGCCGTTGGTGGCGGGGCCCAGGCCCGTGACGATGCTGCGCAGCGAGCGGTCGTTGACGTCGAGCACGCGGCGCCACGTCACCTCCTTGAGGCCGAAGCCCTCGGCGGCGTGCTGGTAGAGGTAGTTGTCCAGCAGGGCGCTGACCATGTTGTGGGCGGCGGTGATGGCGTGGAAGTCGCCCGTGAAGTGCAGGTTGATGCGCTCCATGGGTAGCACCTGGGCGTGTCCGCCGCCGGCAGCGCCGCCCTTCATGCCGAAGCAGGGGCCGAGCGACGGCTCGCGCAGGGCCACGACGGCCTTCTTGCCGATATGGTTCAGGCCGAGGGCCAGGCCGATGGAGACGGTGGTCTTGCCGATGCCCGCCTTCGTGGCGGTGATGGCGGTGACGAGGATGAGCCGGCCCTTCTGCGGGCCCGACAGGCGGAGGGGAATTTTGGCAATATACTTGCCGTAGCGCTCCAGGTCGTCGGCAGGAAGGCCCATCTTGCAGGCCACGTCTTCGATGGGAGCCAGCGGTGTCTGGCGTGCAATCTCTAAGTCGGTCATGTGTGTATGGTTCTATTGAGTGAGAGTATGGTACTGTTGAATGCGTGTATGGCGCTATTGAATGCGTGTAAAGTTCTAAAGGACGTGTGTTTGTTTCTGTTATCCCAGTTTTTCCACCAGCGCAGAGATATTGGCCGTGAAGAGGCGCACGGAGATGGCCAGCAGGATGATGCCGAAGAACTTGCGCATCAGGTAAATGGCGCTGCGGCTCAGGATGCGCTCCACCTTGGTTGTGGCGCAGAGCACGATATAGACGAAGAGCATGTTGAGCGCCAGGCCGATGAGGATGTTCACCGGCGCATACTCCGCCCTGAGCGACAGCAGCGTGGTGAACGAGCCCGCGCCGGCAATCAGCGGGAAGACCACGGGCACGAGCGTGGCCTCCTTGATGGGCCCGATGTTCTTGAAAATCTCGATGTCCAGAATCATCTCCACCGCCATGAGGAAGATGACGAAGGCGCCCGCCACGGCGAAACTCTCAATATCGACACTGAAGAGCCGCAGCACGGCATCGCCGGCGAAGAAGAAGCCGGTGAGCAACGAGGCCGAAATGAGCGTGGCCTTCGTCGGACTGACGGGCCGCCCCTTCTGCTTGAGGTCGATGATGATAGGTGTCGAGCCCAGTACGTCGATGACGGCGAAGAGCACGATGAAGGCGCTGGCAATCTCCTGCCAGCTGCACTGCGAAAGCACGGTCTGTATGTTCAGCATAAGCGTTGCACGTTTGACGTGAGGTTAAGTGTGAAAAGCGTTTTCGGGCGGCGCGCCGGGAAGTGCATGCCGACACGCCCCTCCGATTGTGCAAAGTTACGCTTTCGCCGGCGAAGAGCCAAGCCCGCAGACCACAAAGGCAGCAAGGGCGCGTATAGTCCTCATTCTCATAACAAACGTCAATGCCGCTAAGTAAAAAAGCCGTTAAAGTTTGGGACGTATGGGGAACATTATGTAAATTTGCCATTGATTTGCGCCTCGTCGCGGCGACCGTCCGAAGAGTACGGGGAACAGTCCGCCAAGGGCCGTGCAGACGGGTCGCGCGAAGCCTTTCCCCTAAATTTCAATACTATGCTGGAAACATTCTTCCGCAACCATGCCTACTTGCTCGAACACTACAATGCGCCCATCCGCCGTGCGCTGATGGACAACATTGACTGGAGTTACCGGCTTATCGGCATCCGTGGGCCGCGCGGCGTGGGCCGCACGTCGTTCCTGCTGCAGTATGCCAAGGAAAACTTTGACCCACATCTCCGGCAGTGCCTGTACATCAACCTCAACAACTTCTACTTCCAGGGTCGTGGCCTGGTGGATTTTGCCGGTGAGTTTGTGCGCATCGGCGGACAGGTGTTGCTGGCCGACCAGGTGTTTAAGCTCGACGACTGGCGCGACCAGCTCTGCGAGTGTTACCGCAAGTACCCCCTGCTGCGCATCGTCTATACCACGACGTCCGTCGAAGGGTCCGACGCCGCCGGCTCGCCCCTCTCGCAGATAGCCCGCACGTATGTGCTCCACGGCTTCTCCTTCCGCGAGTATGTCAACCTCAAGACCGGCAATTCCTTCCAGCCCTTCTCGCTGGACCAGGTGCTGGCCGACCACGAGCAGTTGGCGCGCGCCATCACCCAGCGCATCGACCCGCGCGAACTCTTTCAGGACTATCTGCGCTTCGGCTACTACCCCTTCTTCTTGGAAAACCACAACTTCATCGAGGCATTGCTCAAGGCGATGAACCAGATGATAGAGGTCGATTTGCTCTTCAACAAACAGGTGGAGCTCAAATACCTCTCGCGTCTGAAGCGCCTGCTGTACATGCTGGCCGTCAGCGGCGGCGAAGCCCCCAACGTCAGCCGCATGGCCAAGACTATCTGCACGAGCCGCGCCACGGTGATGAACTATCTGAAGTATCTCGAGGAAGCCCGCCTCATCAACATGGTCTATCGCGAGGGCGAGTCGTTCCCCAAGAAGCCCGCCGCCGTCATGCTGCACGACACCAACCTCATCCACGCCGTCTATTCGCCCAGCATGAGTGAGCAGTATGTCATGGAGACCTTCTTCGTCAACACCCTGTGGCGCCACCACACGGTCAACCGTCTGCGCCGCGAAGGCTTCTACAAAATCAACGGCACCACCGAAATCTGCGTCTGCGACCGCCAGCGCCGCACAAAGGCCGGTGCGCCCACCATCTTCGCCCGCTACAACAGCACCATCTGCCGAGGCAACGAAATACCCCTCTGGCTCTTCGGCTTCCTCTATTGACGCACACTCTCCCATCCTCTGCCTAAACGCAGCCGGGATGTCCGCACGCCCTACAGTCTCTCAGGGCCGGACGTCCCGGCTGCGTCGCAAGGCGCCACGCTTCGTCCCCAAAGCATAGGGAAAAGACCGCATTGTGTAGGCTGTAGCCCTGTGGGAGGTAACATATTGTAAAAAAGTGCGCACGCCAGCCTTGGCCCTGCGCACTTTTTCGTAATTTTGCAGCGCTTTTCAAAGCAACGACATTTTCAAAGCAACGACTAATAAATATCGCACTATGAACGTAGCCATCGTTGGCGCCAGCGGCGCCGTAGGCCAGGAGTTTCTCCGCGTACTGGCCGAGCGCAACTTCCCCATTGACGAACTCACCCTGTTTGGCTCATCGCGCAGCGCAGGTAAGACCTATACCTTCCGCGGTAAGGAATATACGGTCAAGGAACTGCGTCACGGCGATGACTTCAAGAATATCGACATCGCCTTCACCTCGGCCGGCGGCGGCGTGTCCAAGGAATATGCCGAAGACATCACCAAGTTCGGCGCCGTCATGATCGACAACTCGTCGGCCTTCCGCATGGACGAAGACGTGCCTCTCGTCGTGCCCGAGTGCAACGCCGAGGACGCCCTCAACCGTCCCCGCGGCATCATTGCCAACCCCAACTGCACCACCATCATGATGGTCGTTGTGCTCAAGGCCATCGAGCAGCTGAGCCACATCCGCCGCATCCACGTCAGCTCCTATCAGGCTGCCAGCGGTGCCGGTGCCGCCGCCATGGACGAGCTCTACGAGCAGTATCGCCAGGTGCTTGCCGACGAGCCCGTGACGGTGAGCAAGTTTCCCTACCAGTTGGCCTTCAACGTCATCCCCCAGGTGGACGTCTTCACTGAGAATGGCTACACCAAGGAGGAGATGAAGATGTACAACGAGACGAAGAAGATTATGCATTCCGACGTCGAGACCTCGGCCATGTGTGTGCGTGTGCCTTCGCTCCGCTCCCACTCCGAGAGCGTCTGGGTGGAGACCGAGCGTCCCATCAGCATCGAGGAGGCCCGCCAGGCCATTGCCAACGGCGAGGGCCTGACGCTCATGGACAACCCCGCAGAGAAGGAATATCCCATGCCCCTCTTCCTCGCCGGCAAGGACGACGTCTATGTGGGCCGCATCCGCAAGGACCTGGCCAATCCCAACGGCCTGACCTTCTGGCTCGTCAGCGACCAGATTCGCAAGGGCGCCGCCCTCAACGCCGTGCAGATTGCCGAATACCTCATCAAGGTGGGCGACGTGCGCGGATAAGCGCCGCCACGCCCCCGCAGATACACCGGCGCCCCCGCAATTCACGAGGAATTGCGGGGGCGCTGTGTTTGTGTGGAAGGGGGCGCAGGCCCGGAAAGCCCGGAAAGCCCGGAGGCTCCGGAAAACCCGGAGGTTCCGGAAAATCCGGAAGTGCCCGGGGCGCCCGCCGGCGTCAGGTGTTGGCGGCATCGACGGCGCAGTTGATGCTGCCGCTCTTATAGATGTAGTTGCCATCGACGCTGATGGCCTTGCTCTTGGCGCCGGTGGCCGAGATGCTGATGTTGCCGCCGTCGAAGGTAAACTGGCCCTTGACCTTGATGCCGCGGCACTTCGATTCCAGTTCGGCGTTGCCCGGCATGTACGTCGTGCCCGTCACCGCCATGCGTATGGTCGGGCCGTTGCCGCCGGTGCCCACGAGCAGGTCCGTGCCCGTGCTGATACCCTTGGTGCCCAGCCCCGATACGGTGGCCTCGATGGTGCCGCCCGTCAGCGTCATGGCGTTGTCGCACTTGAGGCCCTTGACATCGTCGGCCGTCACCTGCAGACTGATGCTGCCGCCCTCGACGAAGAGGCAGCCGTTGTCCACGTCCGTGGCGTCGTTGGTCACGGGGGCGTCGATGCCGTCGCCCTTGACGCCGCTGATGGTCACCCGGCCGTTCTTCATGCGGAAGTACTGCTCGGTGTGCATGCCGTCGCCCTCGGCCGCCAGGACGGTGATGCTGCCGGAGAAGTCGGCCTTGAGCAGGGTATATTCGTCCGTGGCGTAGGCGTGCTTCGTCCGTCCCGTGAGCGTCAGGCTTCCGCCGCCCGAAAACTCGGCGTGGCCGTTGATGAAGAAGCAGGCCTTCTGCGTGCCGCCTGCGGCGTCGGTCAGCGTGGTGGCCGTGCCGTCGGGCAGGCTGACGGCGATGCGCTTGCCGTTGGCAATGTCGATGGCCGCGCCGCGCGTGCTCGTCAGCGTCAGACCGTCCAGCACGACGGTGGCCTTGTATTCGCCATCCATGGCGAAGGAGCCGTCGGCCGAGGTGCCGCTGAGGCTGTATGTCACCTCGCGCTGCAGTGTGGGGGTGGCGATGGCCGTGACGTGAGCGCCGTCGATGGTCAGCGCCACGTCATCGACGAGGCTTGCTGCCATGACGACGTGGGCGCCGTCGGCCGCGTAGCGTATGGCGATGGCGTCGGGCGTGTAGGCGTCGGTCGGCACGATGCGCACCGAATCGACGGCGTCGAGCGTGTACGTATGGCCCATCACCGTCAGCGTGGCGCCTTCGGCAAAGTTCATCACGCCCGCTTCGGCCATGGGTACGGCCACGGCGGTGTGGCCTTGGTGGATATACATCACCTGTGCCTGCGTCAGGCCGGGTATGCCGAGCAGTGCCAGCAGCGTCGGCAGGAAAAAGAGCGTCAGTCGTTTCATGGTGCCGTCACTTTATAGGTTTGCTGCGGTGTGCGTACGATGTAGAGACCGCGTGTCAGACCGCTCTGTCCCACTTCGCGGCCGTCGGGTGTGAAGACGCGGATGTCGGCCGGGGCGATGCCCGTGGCCACCACCTGTCCGCCGACGATGCGTATGCCGGCGTTGCTGCCGCTGAGGCTGCTGATGGCCGTCGGTGTGGCGGCGAACCACATTTGGGCCAGCGACGTCAGCGTGTAGTTCGTTGTGCCCTGCGCAGAGCGTACCGTCATCTGTCCGTTGCCGAACGTCAGGGTCAGTCCGCTGCTGGGCACGCTGCACTCTGTGCCGTCGGCCATGCGCAGCGTCAGGTAGTCCGTCTGCTGTGCGCCGGCCGTCAGGGCAGCCAGGCCGAGGGCGATGCTGAGAAGATAGCGTTTCATGTCTATATAATATATAAGGTGTGAAAGGCTTTTGTCCGTGGGCGAGGGATGTCAGAACGAGAACTTGTAGCCCACCTCGATGACGTGGATATTGTTCGTGCCGCTGTCGTCATCGCCGGCGCCGTCCTGATAGATGTAGGCCAGCGATACGCTGTGCTTCTTGCTGATTTTCCAGTCTGTGCCCAGCGTCAGGCGCGTCTTGGCCAGGGCCATGGCGTCGTCCAGACTGTGGCTCCACTCGACGGCGGCGTAGGGCGTGAGGGGGCAGTGGCGGATGTCATACTCTGCCGACAGGCGCGAGCGCAGGTAGTGGGTGGTCTTGCCCGACTTGTCGTCCTGGTCCAACTCGTAACTGCAAAACTCCATGCCGTTGTAGGTCCAGGTCTCTCCCGGATAGCCTGGCTGGTATGCCAAGGGTTGGCGGTACTTGTCGCGCAGGGTCTTGGCGCTGTTGCTGTGCGTCATCTGGAAGCGTTCGCGCAGTCCTACGGTCAGTCGGCCGAAGGTGTGTTTGCCCGAGATGTCGAAGGTGAAGCGGTGCTTTGTGCGCCAGAAGCCGTGGTCCACGTTGTATCCGCTGAGGTTGCCGTTGTCCTTATACTTGGCCTTGGCCTCGCTGAGGGAGAAGTCGCGGATGAGGCTGTATCCGGCCGAGAGTTTGAGGCCCTTGACGGGCTTGTAGCTCAGACCCGTGCCGACGCTCCATCGCGTGTCGTGGTTGAGCCGGTCTTCGGCGCGGAATCCCACCGACAGGTCGGCGGCAAACTGCTTATTGATTTTCTTTTCGGCGCTGAGGTCCGTCCAGATGCCGAAGTCGTCTTCGGCGGCTGCGGGTAGGGCGGTGGCGGCCAGCATGAGGGCGGCCACGGCGGTGCGGCAGAGGGTGTGAAGGCGTGTCATGGGGGGGAGGGGGTTAAGAGGGTGGGGGGGGACTGTGATGAGAAACCTCGTGTTATACGGTGTCCTTGGGCAGTTTGAACATGCGGTCCACGGGCTTGATGATGCCGTTGGTGTCGTAGTAATAGACGCGGAGCATGGCCATGTCGGTGAGGAAATCGACGGCGCCCACCTCTACGCGCTCCACCTTGACGCCGAGGCGTTTTTCAAGGTCGGCGCAGAGCTCGTCGTAGTGTTCGGGCGTGATGAGGTCGATGTTGTCGTAGCGGACGAACTTGCAGCCTATCTTGCTCACCAGGAAGTGGGCCTCCGTGGCCCACACTACGCCGACGAGGAAGATGTTGGCCGCCAGACGCTCCACCACCGAGAGGTCCGCCTTCGTGCCGTTGAGCACCGACAGGGCCACGAGGAAGAAGAGGTACGTCATCTCGCGGATGGGCACGCTCTCCGTGCGGTAGCGGATGATGCCGAAGACGGCGAAGAGGCCCAGCGCGGCGCCAATCTCCAGTTTGGAGCCGTCCATCAGGTAGATGAGCATGAAGATGCTCACCGAGAGCAGCAGGTAGGTGAAATAGTAGTCGCGCCGTTGGCCCTTGGGGTAGTAAAGGAAGTGGACGACGAGCCATACCATCGCCAGGTTGAAGAAGAAACGGATGGCCATTTCGGCCAGTCCGGCCGTGTGGCACAGGTCTGTGCCGAAGAAATGTTGCAGATACTCGAGAGTCATGAGTATGGTGTATTAGTGGATAGATTAAAGGTGTTGGTTCTTTCTCCGGTGAGGGTGGTGGGGACTGTCGTCGGCCTTAGTGGCGTCCGGCGGCGATGCGCTCCATCTTGCGCAGGCGCGGCTTGAATCGGTTTTGCGGCAGCAGGTCGTTGGTCATGGCCGAGCCGATGCAGTACTTGCTGAATCCCGACGGCTTGATGCGCAGCGTGCGCAGGATGCTGAGGATGGGCGAGGGCTGGCGGCCGTCGCGCTTGAGCTCGATGATGACGATGTTGTCCATGGCGGTGTCCGCCAGCGTCTCGTAGTTGTGGAAGGAGAGGTTGAAGTCGATGGTCAGACGCTCGGTCTTGGCAAAGTTGACCAGCGTGATGCGGCTGAAGCGGTTGCCCAGGGTGGGGATGATGTCGTCAAAGGTGTAGCCCGTGCGCTCCGTGAGGAAGTCCTCGCCCGCATGGTTGCTCATCACCGCTTCGGCCGAGGGCACGCTCACGCGCTTCTTGCTCGTCTTGCCGTGGTTGTTTTTCTTCTTAATCTCCAGAAAACTCTGTGCCGAATCCACGTAAGTGCGCACGCGCACCTTGGTGCGCGGCATGTGCTTGCAGTGGTGGCGGCGGAACATGGCGTGGTCCTCCGGCGTGTCCCAATAGACCGTGGTATAGGGGCTTATGCGCTTGCCGTCGATTTCCTGAGCATAGTAGGACCCTTTGGCCAAGGCCAAGAGGGCCGCCAGGTTGGGCAGCGAGGTGACAAACTTCGTGTCCGTCCGGTTCATCAGCCGGATGGACTTCATCTGCTCGAGCGTGATGGGCGGCAGTTCGCCTACGAGCGAGGCTATCTGCTGAAGCGTGCTTTCCATAATCGTAGCAAAGGTAGCAAAATAAGTAAAACATAGGAAATCTTCACCAAAATTTAATACCTCTACGTTGCAAATAGGATGATTTACGACGCTTAATGGCAGTACGTCCCCTCCTCAGCGGCGGTATGTCCACCCGCAGGCCGTCCCGCAGGCCGCTTGCCCGCGATGCGGCGCCGCAAAAATTGCACACTGTGCGCAAAACGTGAGTTTTGCGGCCAATAACGTGAACCGCCGCCGCCCTTCAACCAGAAGCCAACAGGCGCCGCGCCGGGCGAAAACGGCATTCGTTCGCCACACTTTGGGCGAGAGAAATTCCTGTAACGCTTACAGAAATTCCTGTAACGCTTACAGTGTAGCCCGAACCGCCAGCCCTTCGGCCGGCCGGCGAGGGCCTTTTTCGGGCTGAAAACAGAGGAATTTCAGAAGGATTAACGAATAAGCGGCACTTGCTCCGAGTTTATATACTATCCTGTCAAAATCAAGCGCGCCATGGTTGCGTTATTTCCGGCCATGGTAGCAGGCGGTGGGTTTCGCGGCCACTCTCGAGGTTAACAAATGTAAAAGGCGTGATTGCACACATGCCGGCGCCGCACCGGCCGCCGACCGCCCCAAAACGCTGCACCACGGGCCGGCAGAAAAAGCGCAGCAATTTTTAGTAAAATTTATCGGAGAATTATTGGGCAATCCGGAATAACTTTCTATCTTTGCAGTGTAATCAAAATTTAGAACTAGTACAAAGACTATGCTCAACAAAGCATCCTACACAGCCCTTGTTGCCCACGGCATCAAGCCCACCGTGCAGCGGTTGGCGGTGATGGGCTATCTGCTGGAGCATAGCGGCCATCCCACGGCAGAGGAGATATATACGGCGATGAACCGTGTGCTCCCCACCTTCTCCAAGGCCACGGTGTACAACACGCTGGGGCTGCTCGAGGAGCACGGGGCCGTGGCCAAGGTCTTTCTGGACGAGCGCCGCACGTGTTACGACGTGCTCACCGCGCCGCATGCCCATTTCTATTGTCACCGCTGTGGCTGTCTGCATGACGTCCCGGTTGATGACACGTTCAGCCTCTCTGAGGTAGGCGGACTGCCGGCGGGCAGCCAAGTGGAAAGCGTTTCCGTGACCTACCGCGGACTGTGCCCGAAGTGTCAGGCCGAACAACAGGCCGAGGGCCACGAACCGTTCGCAACAACATAGTCACTAAATCATTCACCACATCTAACACCCTAACCATCATGAAAAAGAAATTCATCTGCACCGTTTGCGGTTATGTACACGAAGGCGATAGCGCACCCGAAAAGTGCCCCATGTGCGGTGTTCCCGCTTCCAAGTTTAAGGAACTCGACGAGAGCGCCGGCCTGTCGTTCGTATCCGAGCACGAGATTGGCGTAGCCAAGGGCTGCGACGAGGAGATGATCAAAGACCTCAACAACCACTTCATGGGCGAGTGCACCGAGGTGGGCATGTATCTGGCCATGAGCCGCCAGGCTGACCGCGAGGGCTATCCCGAAATCGCTGAGGCTTTCAAGCGCTACGCTTGGGAAGAGGCCGAGCACGCCAGCAAGTTTGCCGAACTCCTCGGCGACGTGGTTTGGGACACCAAGACCAACCTGGAGAAGCGTATGAACGCTGAGGCCGGTGCCTGCGAGGACAAGACCCGCATCGCCAAGCGTGCCAAGCAGCTCAACCTCGACGCTATCCACGACACCGTTCACGAGATGGCTCGCGACGAGGCTCGCCACGGCTGCGGCTTCCAGGGTCTGTACAACCGCTACTTCAAGAAGTAATAGCGGCCCTCACCCGCCCCTTTTTGTTTCCTACAAAAAAGGCCCGTCCACTCCTTATGCTCAGGGTGGCGGGCCTTTTTGTGTGCGGTGCTGCGGCGTATTGGCGTTATTAAGAACACCGCACGATTATTCCACCACCTCGTCCGTGGTGCTGTCCTTGCTCTTCGACGGCGAGTAGATCAGGCCGTCCAGGGCGTCGCGGCCCGTGACGTCGGTGATGACGAAGGTAAACTGCCACTTGTCGCGCCCCGTGCCGCCGTTGTTGACGTGGGGCAGTTTGATAAACACCTTGTTCCACCCCTCTTTCAGCCGGATAGCCACCGGCTCGCGGGCAGTGAGGTTCTCGTTCGTCAGGCCCAACGTGCTGTGGTCCTGCGGTATGCTGGCATCAGGGCGCTGCCATGTGGGCGGCATGATCTCCTCGCCATTGAGCCAGAGGCGCGAGCCGCGGCGGTCCCAGCGGCCGGCCTGCGGGGCGCGCTCGTTGCCCGAGCGGCTGTAGGTGTAAAACTCCACCTGTGCGGCGGCGTCCTGAGCCTTCGGCGACCACACATAGGTCCAGGCATAGGCCGTCTGGTTGGCCGCCGGCGCGTCGAAGAACGAGGGGATGGTGGGGTGCCAGATATGGTGCAGGTAGATGCCCGCACCCGTCGCCAAGCGCGAGGTATAGGTCTGACCGCCATACTCGTAGGCCGTGGGCAGGACGTCGTCCGTGGCCGTCTCGGGCGGCAACTGCAGGTCGGCATTGCCCGCGTTGGGGAAGGGCATGGTGATGCGCCAGCGCACGTTCGTCTGCCGCACATAGGCGATGGGCTCATCGGCCAGAGCGTGCGCCTTGTGGAAGAGGAAGCGGCGCTCGAAGTCGGCAAACTCCTCATACTCCTCGCCCGCGTTGGGCAGCACCGTGCCGCCCGTCTCGATGTACTGCTTGCCGCCGCCCGTCCATGTGCGCTCCGCCGTGGCCAGGACGTTGGCGTAGAAATTGTTCTGGCGGATGATGTCCGTCTGCGTCTGCGTCTTGGTGTCGTTCCATGCCGCGCTGATGCTGCCCGCCACGTTGGCCGTGCCCCGCGGCGTGTAGTAGATATTGCTGCGGTAGATGCCCACCAGGTCGGCATAGACGTCGAAGTGGTTGGTGTAGTTGTAGCGGCAGTCGATGTTCGGCAGTCCCTCCACCACGCGCCCCGCCGTGGCCCACATCTGCGTCATGTCGCAGAGTTCGGCCGTCGGTGGACCCGCCACCAGTCGATTCCACATGAGCACCTTCTTGCCCTTGCCGCGGACGTAGGCCGCCATGGTCTTGAGAAAGTTGGGGTAGGTGATTCTGACCTCGTCACCGCCGATATGGATGTAGGGCGAGGCGCCGAACACCTCCACCACCTCGTCGAGGATGACCTTGAGCGCCGCCACGCCCTGGTCGCTCTGCATGTCGAAGCCCATGGCCTGCTTGAAGGCGTCGCTGTGGCCCGGCATGTCAATCTCGGGCACCACCATCACGCCACGCTCGGCAGCGTAGGCCACGAGGTCGCGACACTGCTGCTGCGTGTAGTACTGTCCCGCATAGCGCGTCATGTTCGCCGCCGCCGTCAGTTGGGGATAAGCCTTCACCTCGAAGCGCCAAGCCAGTTTCTCCGTCATGTGCCAGTGGAAGACGTTGACCTTGAAGCGCGCCAGCAGGTCAATCTCCTTCTTCAGTTCGTCGATGGTGATGAACGAGCGGCCCACGTCGTGCATGAAGCCGCGCACCTTGAACGCCGGCCAGTCGGTCATGGTGAGCGCCTCGATGGCCGGCGTGCCGTCGTAGCCCTCGGCCAACTGCTGGAGCGTCTGTGCGGCGCGGGTGACGCCCGTCGGGGTGAGCGCCTCGATGACGATGGCGTCGGCCGTGACGCTGAGGGTGTAGGCTTCGTCGGGAAACAGGGCAACCGCATGGTTAAAAGCCCCCGGGATGGTGCTGACCAAGCGCACCGTGACGCGCGCCGCGGCATCGTCGGCCAGGGTGCAGCCCGCCGCCGTCAGCACGCGCTGCAGGTAGGCGTTGGCCGTGGCATCGTCCAAGCGGACGGGGCGGCCCAGAGCAAAGGGTGCCGAGGTGCTGACGCTCACCTGCTGCGGGCGCGGCAGGAGGTCGCCCACTTTGGCGTCGGCCTGTGGCGACGCCGCCAGGGCCGCCGCCAGGATGAGAGGATAAAAGGCTTTCATAGGGTATAGATTTAGGGTTCTGATGTAGAGCGTAGGAGAGGAAGGGGGAGGGAGAAGGCCGTCAGGGCCTTGTCAGGGCGTCTGTGGTTAGAGCGCTGAGGTGTCGTCAGATTGCTGAGGCGTCGTCTGGTCGCTGAGGCGCTGCCAGAGCGGGTCGGCCGGATAGGGCGCGGTGACGCAGATGGGCTCGTGGCTGACGGGGTGGATGAAACGCACCGTGCGGGCGTGGAGCGAAATGCTGCCGTCGGGGTTGCTGCGCGGCGCGCCATACTTCAGGTCGCCCTTGATGGGCCGTCCGTCCGCCGCCAGCTGGCAGCGTATCTGGTGATGGCGCCCCGTGTGCAGCCGCACCTCCACCAGGTCGTAGCGGTCGCCGTGCGACAGCGTGCGGTAGTCGAGCACCGCCTGCTTCGCCCCCGCCACCTGCCGGCGGTGGGCATAACTCTTGTTCTGCTTCTCGTTGCGCGTGAGCCATGCCGTCAGGCGCTGACGTCCCTCGTCGTCGGGCACGTCCGCGCCGCTCTGCCACGACGTGTGGCCCGGTGGCGGCGGCAGGACGATGGCGTGGTACGTCTTGCTCACCTCGCCGCGGCGGAACAGGTCGTTCATGCGGCTCAGTGCCTTACTGGTGCGCGCCAGGATGACGCAGCCGCTCACGGGGCGGTCCAGGCGGTGCGTCACGCCGAGGAACACCTGCCCCGGCTTGTGGTACTTCTCGCGGATATAGTCTTTGGCCATGTCGGCCAGGGTGCGGTCACCCGTCTTGTCGCCCTGGACAATGTCGCCCGCCGCCTTGCTGACGATGAGCAGGTGGTTGTCTTCGTAGAGTATAGTCATCAGTGTGCTCTTCGGTCAATGAATTTTATAGGTTTGCGTGCCGCGCCGGGGAAGTTGATGCGCTGCATCTCGTCTCTCGGGATGATGGCCACGTCGGGGGCCACGCGGATGCGGGAGCGGAAGCGGTCTTTGAGGTCCTTGACCACGTCTTCGGGCACTGTGGCCTCCGCCCTGAGCGCCACCTTGACCAGCACCTCGTCCGTGCCGGCGTCGCTGTCGGCCACCTCCACCACATAGCCCGCCACATAGGGCGTGCCCTCGAGCACGTCGTTGAGCGCCGGCGGGTAGAGCGTCGTGCCCTTGAGTTTGAGCATGTTGTGCTTGCGGCCCACGATGGGCGTCAGGCGGTAGGAGTGGCGGCCGCAGCGGCAGGGCGCGGTGATTTTGGCCGCCATGTCGCCCGTGCGGAAGCGCAGCAGCGGCATGGCCTCGACGCCCAGCGTGGTGACCACCACCTCGCCCACCTCGCCGTCGGGCACGAGGCGGCCCTCGTCATCGACAATCTCGACGATGATGAGTTCGGGGTGCACGTGGCCGCCGCAGCCGTAGGGGCATTCGGAGAAGGTGGCGCCCATCTCGGTCGAGGAATAGGTGGCGAAGAGTTGGACGTCCCAGCGCTCCGTGATGCGGCGTCCCAGGAGGTTGAGCGAGAAGTCCTGTTCGCGCAGTCCCTCGCCGATGCCGATAATGCGGCGCACGCTGCTCTGTCGGTAGTCGATGCCGTGGGCGTCGGCATAGTCGAGCAGGCGCAGGATGAACGACGGCACGCACATGAGCGTGTCCGGCTTGAGGCGTTGTATCGTGTCCCACTGCAGTTCCGGTATGCCGTTGCCCACGCGGATGATGCTCGCCCCCAGCGAGCGTATGCCCAGGAAGTAGGCCAGGCCCGCCATGAAGCGCTTGTCCATCGTCGTCATGAGTTGCAGGATATTGCCCGGGCGGAGGCCGGCGCAGGCAAACGACTTATGCTCGTTGTACGCCAGGCGCTGCAGGTCGCGCTCCGAGCAGCCGAAGGTCACGGGGTCGCCCAGGGTGCCCGACGTGGTGATATAGTCGATGATGGCTGCCTTGTCGCAGCATAGGAAGTCGTCGTTGTAGAGTTGCAGGTCCTTCTTCTCGGTGAAGGGCACGCGCTCCAGGTCTTCGAGTGTCCGGAGGCGTTCGGGGTCGATGCGGTAGGCGCGGAACAGGCGCTGGTAGTAGGGCGAGCGTTCCGCGAGCCAAGCCACGGCCTGGCGCAGTCGCTCCTCCTGGTAAGCCTTGATTTCGGCCGCCGAGCAAAATTCTATGTCTTGGGTCATATCCGTGAGGTAAGGTCTGAGGGAAACATTGGGGAGAGTTTCTTCTGAACGACTATGCCATTCCACATGATGACGAGCCGTCCCCGCCGGCCGCCCTTATCTTGCGGATGATGGTGTTGCGGCCCGTGAGCGCCTCGGCCGTGAGGATGGCCGTGAGGGGTACGCCGCAGATGCCGTGCAGGTTGATGTTCTGCCCCGTGAGCAGCAGGTTCTTCACCTTGGTGGCGACGGGCAGGTACGACAGCATGAAGTCGTGGCAGTCCTTGCGGTAACCGAAGAGCGCGCCCTGCGGCGTGGCGTAGTAGTCGCGAATGGTCAGCGGCGATGAGGCCAGCACCATGTCGGCCGCCGCGGCGAATCCCGGGTGCAGGCGCTCCATGCGGTCCATCACCTGCTGTGTGCGCCGCGCCTTCCACCGGCGGTAAGCCTCCGGGCGGTGTCCCAGCCGGCTGTCCGCCCATGGCGCCACCTCCTCCCACGGCATGACGCAGTTGATAATCATGCGTTCGGCCCATGGCCCTTGGTCCACGGCCGGCGGCGTGAAGTACATGAATCCTCGCGGCCATGCGTCGTCGTCCGGCCGCCGGCCGTGCGTCCACACCATGCCGTAGTCGTCCTGATGGTAGCACGTGTGGTCGGTGTAGGGGAAGGCCTGCGGGCGGAAACCCACATATACGGTAAAGGCCGAGTAGGTCTTGGGGATGTCGTGCAGGCGTTGGCAGTAGGCCCGCGGCAGGGCGCCCGGCGGCAGCAGCGGCAGCATAGCCTCGGGGTGGATGGCAGAGATGTAGGTGTCGGCCGTGAGGCGCCGCCCGCCGGTGGTGATGACGGCCGTGATGCGGCGGTCCTCCACGTCGAGGCGCGCCACGGCATCGCCCGCGATGACCTCGCCCCCCGCGTCGGTGATGACGGCAGAGAGGGCGTCGGCCAACTGCTGACTGCCGCCGACGAAGCGGCACGGCCCGTCGATGTAGAGCGCGTTGATGAGGGCGTGGATATAGGCCGGGGTGTGCCCCGCCACGCCGGCGTACATGGGGTTCATGTAGGCCAGGATGTCGCGCAGGTGGCCGTCGGCGACGAAACTGGCAATCATCTCGTCGGCCGGCTGGAGGAAGCGTGGCGAGTGGGGCCGCAGACCGTCCGGACTTTCCCGCAGGCGGAATATCTCCACCTCGTCCGTCAGGGCGTAGAGGGCGTCGAAGTAGGCGTGGAGGCCCGCGGCGTCGGCGGGGAATGCCTGCGCCAGACAGGCTTCCAGCGCTTCACGTCCGTAGGGCAGATGCCAGGTGCGGCCGTCGGCGCCGTAGTGGATTTCCGTCAGACAGTCGTCCGCCCTCAGCCGCAGCCGGTCCGCTATGCCCAGGTACGCGCAGATGCGCTGCAGCGTACCGCCCTCGTGAAAGCCCCCCAGCGTGTGCATGCCCGTCTCGAAGCGGTGGTTGCCGCGGCGGAACATCTGCAGGCCGCCGCCGATGATGGCGTTCTTTTCCACCACCGTCACGGCCCATCCCTCGCGAGCAAGGAATGCGCCGGTAAACAGGCCGCCGGTGCCGCCGCCAATGATGAGTGCGCTGCGTGTGGTCATGGGGGGAGGAGAAATTGGTCCTTCTTCTCGCAAAGGTAGGCAATTTTGCACAAACACAGCCGCCGCAGACGAAAAAACGGGCCGCGGCGCGTTGCGGCAGTGGAAAGATTTTTCTACCTTTGCTGCGGCCGCCTTCAAGGAGAGGCGGCCGAGACCTCATTTATCCACAACTTACACAAGCATCAATCATCTACTATGAGCAAGTCTATCAAGGGTACGCAGACTGAAAAGAATCTGCTGACCAGTTTTGCCGGCGAATCGCAGGCCCGTATGCGCTATACCTACTTTGCCAGCGTGGCCAAGAAGGAAGGTTTTGAACAGATTTCTGCCATCTTCATGGAGACGGCCGACCAGGAGAAGGAGCACGCCAAGCGCATGTTCAAGTGGCTCGAGGGCGGTCCCGTAGAAATCACCGCCACCTATCCCGCCGGCATCATCAGTACCACCGCCGACAACCTCCGCGCTGCCGCCATGGGCGAGCACGAGGAGTGGGAGGCCGACTATCCCCACTTTGCCGACGTGGCCGACGAGGAGGGTTTCCCCGAAATTGCCGCCATGTATCGCAACATCGCCGTGGCCGAACGCGGCCATGAGGCCCGTTACCTGGCCCTGCTGAAGAACATCGAGGACCTGCGCGTCTTCGAAAAGGACGGCAAGGTGTTCTGGCAGTGCCGCAACTGCGGCTTCATCATCGAGGCCCAGGCCGCTCCCGAAAAGTGCCCCGCCTGCCTCCATCCGAAGGCCTACTTTGAGGTGATGAAGACGAACTACTAAGCCACCGTCGCTCACCCGCTACATTCCATTACAGTATTGGGCCCCGCTCCGAATCGGCCGCGATTCAGGGCGGGGCTCGCCTTTGCCCACCATCGCCCTTCCCCATGCCCATCATCACCCTCACCACCCTTGACGACCCCGCCCTCGACGTCTATGCCCGCCTCACCGAACCGCAGTTGCGCCACCGCCTCGACCCCTCGCGCGGCCTCTTCATCGCCGAGAGCCCCAAGGTCATCCGCGTGGCCCTGCAGGCCGGCTACCGCCCGCTGTCGCTGCTCTGCGAGCGCCGCCATATCGACGGCGACGCCGCCGACATCATTGCCCGCTGTCCCGACGCCCCGGTCTATACCGGCGAGCGCGACCTGCTGTCGCGCCTGACGGGCTACACCCTGACGCGCGGCGTGCTGGCCGCCATGCACCGCCGCCCGCTGCCCACCGTGGCCGATGTGGTGCGGGCCGACGTGGGCGGACCGCGGCGCGTCGTCGTCCTCGACAACGTGGTCGAGGCCACCAACGTCGGCGCCATCTTCCGCTCGGCGGCGGCCCTTGGCGTCGATGCCGTCGTCCTCAGCGCCACGGCCTGCGACGCCCTCAACCGCCGTGCCGTCCGCGTGTCGATGGGCACGGTGTTCCTCGTGCCCTGGACCGTCACGGCCGATCCTCTGGCCGACCTCCATGCCCTGGGCTTCCGCAGCGCCGCCATGGCGCTGACCGACCGCTCGCTGCCGCTCGACGACCCGCGCCCCGCCGCCGAGGAACGTCTGGCCCTCGTCATGGGCACCGAGGGCGACGGCCTGCCCGAGGCCACCATCGCCCGCTGCCACTACACCCTGCGCATCCCCATGGCCCACGGCGTCGATTCGCTCAACGTCGCCGCCGCGGCCGCCGTCGCCTGCTGGCAACTGCGCCTGCAGCGCGCGTAGAGTGGGGGGCGATGCCTTGTCTGCCTTTCCCACACGCCACCTCCGCCGACGGCCTGCCGGCGATTGCACACGTGGTCAAAAACGTGAATTTTGCGGCCAAAAACGTGAAGCGTCTCAGCCCGCCAAATAGAAGCGCAACGGCGCGTCGGGCAGGCGTAATACGCCATCTGCCGCCACTGTAAGGGCGATAGAAAAAACAGTAAGCGTTACAGAAAATCCTGTAACGCTTACTGTTTTGCCCAAAACGCTTGTGCTTCGGCGCGCCGAAGAGGGCGGTTTTCGGGGGAATGATAAAGAATTTTCAGGAGATTTAACGAGCGCAGTGCAGTCGAGGCATGATTGCGCCGTTTACTGTCAAAACCAACCGCGCCATGCTTGCGTTATTTCCGAGCGGCGGGGCAGCCGGTGGGTTTCGCGGGCATTCTCGGGGTTAACGAATGTTAAGTGCACGATTGCACACTCTGCGTCCGGCGCAGTGTTTACTCGCGTCCGGCGCGCTTGCGTGCGGTGTGGTCGAGGATGGTCTTGCGCATGCGCATCGACTTGGGAGTGACCTCGACGTACTCGTCCTCCTTGATATACTCCAGGGCCTCTTCGAGCGAGAAGATGATGGGGGGCACGATGCGGGCCTTGTCGTCGGCGCCCGAGGCGCGCATGTTGGTCAGCTGCTTGGCCTTGGTGACGTTGATGACCAGGTCGTTGTCGTGGACGTGCTCGCCCACCACCTGTCCGGCATAGACCTCGTCCTGGGGATGGATGAAGAAGCGTCCGCGGTCCTGCAGGTGGTCGATGGCGTAGGCGTAGGCCGTGCCGCTCTCGAGGGCAATCATCGAGCCGTTGGTGCGGCGCTGAATCTCGCCCTTGAAGGGCTGGTATTCCTTGAAGCGGTGGGCCATGATGGCCTCGCCCTGGCTGGCGGTGAGGACGTTGGTGCGCAGGCCGATGATGCCGCGCGAGGGGATGTCAAACTCCATATCGACGCGGTCGCCGAGGCTCTGCATCGACGTGAGTTCGCCCTTGCGGCGGGTGACCATGTCGATCATCTTCGACGAGAACTCTTCGGGCACGTTGATGGTCAGTTCCTCGATAGGTTCGCAGCGCTGTCCGTCAATCTCCTTGTAGATGACCTGGGGCTGTCCCACCTGCAGTTCGTAGCCTTCGCGGCGCATGGTCTCGATGAGGATGGAGAGGTGCAGCACGCCGCGTCCGGAGACAATCCAGCGGTCGGCGCCTTCGGTCTTTTCCACGCGCAGGGCCAGGTCTTTCTCCAGTTCCTTTTCCAGGCGGTCGTTGATGTGGCGCGAGGTGCAGTACTTGCCCTCCTTGCCGAAGAAGGGGGAGTCGTTGATGGTGAAGAGCATCGACATGGTGGGCTCGTCGATGGCGATGGTGGGCAGGGCTTCGGGGTTTTCAAAGTCGCAGATGGTATCGCCGATCTCAAAGTTTTCCAGTCCGACGACGGCGCAGATGTCGCCGCTGCTCACCTCCGTGGTCTTCTGTCGTCCCATGCCCTCGAAGGTGTGTACCTCCTTGATTTTGGTTTTCTCCAGGGAGCCGTCGCGGTGGGCGATGGTGCAGTTCATGCCCTCGCGTATGGTGCCGCGGTGTACGCGTCCCACGGCGATGCGTCCGGTGTAGTTGGAGTAGTCGAGCGAGGTGATGAGCATCTGCGGCGTGCCCTCGAGCATGGTGGGTGCGGGGATGACCTCGATGATTTTGTCGAGGAGGTAGTTGATGTCGCTGGTGGGGGTGTTGTAGTCTTCGCCCATCCATCCGTTTTTGGCCGAGCCATAGACCACGGGGAAGTCGAGCTGGTCCTCGGTGGCGTTGAGGTCGCACATGAGGTCGAAGACCATTTCATAGACCTCTTCGGGCCGGCAGTTGGGCTTATCCACCTTGTTGACCACGACGATGGGCTTGAGGCCGATCTGCAGGGCCTTCTGGAGGACGAAGCGCGTCTGGGGCATGGGGCCTTCAAAGGCATCGACGAGGAGCAGGCAGCCGTCGGCCATGTTGAGCACGCGCTCCACCTCGCCGCCGAAGTCGGAGTGTCCCGGGGTGTCGATGATGTTGATTTTGACGTCCTTGTAGCGTATGGATACGTTTTTGGAGAGGATGGTTATGCCGCGCTCACGCTCCAGGTCGTTGTTGTCGAGCATGAGGTCGTCCGTCTGCTGGTTTTGGCGGAACAGGTTGCCTGCCATGAGCATTTTATCGACCAGGGTGGTCTTGCCGTGGTCAACGTGGGCGATGATGGCAATGTTGCGAATGTCTTGCATGTAGAGTGGGATGAATCTTGTCTTCTTTGAATCGGTGTGCAAAGTTACGGCAACGCGGCGGATGGGCAAAGCGTGCCGTTTGTTTTTTGCTCTGTACCCCCTTATATATTATATATGTACGCGCGCGATTAGGAGATGTCGGTGAAGTCGGTGCGCCGTGCGGTGAGGCGTGCCAGTTCGCGCCATACGGGTGCGTTCTGCGGCAGGTTTTCGTCGGGGTCGGCCTCGAGCAGGCGGCGTGCCGCCAGTCGGCAGGTCTGCATGAGGTCCGCGTCGTGGACGATGTCGGCAATCTGCAGGGTGAAAGGCAGTCCGCTCTGCGCCGTGCCGCGGATGTCGCCCGGTCCGCGCAGCCGCATGTCCTCCTCGGCGATGCGGAAGCCGTCGTTGGTATCGACCATGACCTGGAGGCGGCGGCGCGTGGTCTCCGACAGTTCCTCCTTCGTCACCAGCACGCAGTAACTGCGGTCGGCGCCGCGGCCTACGCGGCCACGCAACTGGTGGAGCTGCGAGAGGCCGAAGCGCTCGGCATTCTGTATGACCATGACGGAGGCGTTGGGCACGTTGACGCCCACCTCCACCACGGTCGTCGCCACGAGGATGCGCGTCGTCCCCGCCACGAAGCCCGCCACGGCGGCCTCCTTCTCGTCGGCCTTCATGCGGCCGTGGAGCTTGGCGGCGGGATAGTCGGGATAGGTGTCGAGCACCTGGCGGTAGCCCGTCTCGAGGTCGCGCAGGGCCATCTTCTCGTTCTCCTCGATGAGCGGGTGGACGATATAGACCTGGCGGCCGGCGGCCAGTTCGCGGCGCACCAGGGCGTTGACGTCATAGGCCGTGCGCTCGGTGCGGTGCAGGGTGACGATGGGCTTGCGCCCCGGCGGCAGTTCGTCGATGACCGAGAGTGCCAGGTCGCCATAGACCGTCATGGCCAGTGTGCGCGGTATGGGCGTGGCCGTCATCACCAGGACGTGCGGCGGGCGCACGTTCTTGTCCCAGAGGGCGGCGCGCTGCTTGACGCCGAAGCGGTGCTGCTCATCGATGATGGCCATGCCCAGGTTGTGGAAGACGACGTCCGGCTCGATGAGGGCGTGCGTGCCCACCAGCAGACTGACCTCGCCGCGGCGCGTGCGCTCCAGGACGTCGCGGCGCCGCCGGCTGCGCAGACTGCCCATGAGCAGGGCGCAACCGATGCCCAGCGGCTCGAGCAGGCGGCTGACGGAGGCGTAGTGCTGGGCGGCGAGAATCTCGGTGGGCGCCATGATGCACACCTGGTAGCCCGCGTCGATGAGCAGCAGGGCCGCCATGACGGCGACGATGGTCTTGCCCGACCCCACGTCGCCCTGCACCAGACGGTTCATCTGGCGCCCCGTGCGCAGGTCGGCCCTTATCTCGCGCACTACGCGCTTCTGGGCGTCGGTCAGGGGGAAGGGCAGGCATTCGGCATAGAAGCGGTTGAACAGGGGGCCGACGCGGCTCACGATGAAGTCGTTGCGGGCCTCCTGACGCTGGCGGGCCGTGCGCAGGATGGAGAGCTGGAGGAAGAAGAGTTCGTCAAACTTCAGCCTGCGGCGTGCGGCGGGCAGCGCCTCGGCCGTCGGGGGGAAGTGGACCTGCGCCAGGGCCTGCGGCAGGGGGATGAGGTGGTGAGCCTGGCGGATATAGTCGGGCAGGGTCTCGTCGATGCGGTGGCCGATCAGGGCGAAGGCGTTGCGCATGAGGTCCGAGATGACCTGCGAGGTGAAGAAGGCGCGCTTCATGCGCTCCGTGGTGTGGTAGTGGGGCTTGAGCAGCAGGGTCTCGGCAAGCGAATGCCCCCTGCTGCCGGCAGCGGCGCTGTCGGGGGCAGAGGGCATGGCGTCCGGCGTGGCGGTGTCGAAGAGAGAGGGGGCAGCCGCGGGCAGCCGGCCGTCCTTGAGCAGGTCCATCTCGGGGTGGACCATCTTCAGCCGGCCGTTGAAGGCCGAGGGCTTGCCGAAGAGCAGGTAGGGCGTGTTGACCTTCAAGTGGCTCTCTACCTGTCGTATGCCGTTGAACCATACCAGTTCGATATACCCCGTGCCATCGGTAAACATCGCCGTGAGGCGCCGCGAGCGCCCTTCGCCCACCTTCTGGAGGTTGAGCAGGGTGCCCGCCAACTGCACGTGGGGCATGTCCTCGGTCAGGTTGACGATGGTGTGCACCATGGTGCGGTCCACGTACTTGTAGGGGAAGGTGTGGATGAAGTCGCCCAGGGTGAAGACCTTGAGTTCCTCACCCAGCATGGCGGCGCGCACGGGGCCGACGCCCTTCAGGTACTTGATGTCTTGGTCCAGCAGTGACGACATGGCGTGGGGAGATGGTGTGGGAGTAATTCTTCAAACACTCTTTCCAAAAAGAGAGAGGGGCCGGTCTCTTCGTCTGAGGCGTGGGTCCTTTCTTTGTCAGAAAAAGCAGGTCAGAGGCTCTGCGCCACGGGTGTGGGCAGCATGAGGGCGTCCTTGACGCGCCTTACGACGGATGTCGGGGCGAAGCGGCGGGCTATGGCGAAGGCGAAGGCCATGGCGGCGCCGGGGCCGTTGGCAGTGATGAGGGTGCTGCTCGTCTCGACGGCGGCGCCGGTATATTTCGCGCCGTAGAGGTCGGCTTCGCAGCCGGGGTAGCAGGTGACGCGGTGGTTGTTGAGCAGGTTGAGGCGTCCGAGCACCATAGGGGCGGCGCAGATGGCGGCCGTCAGTTTGCCGTGCGACATGTGTGTGCGGAGCACCTTCTTCAGGCCGTCGCAGGCATAGAGATTTTCCACGCCGGGCATACCGCCGGGCAGGATGATACATTCGCTGGCCGTGATGGCCGATTGGCGAAACAGGCAGTCGGCCATGACCGTGATGCCGTGGGCACCGACGACGGCGCGCTTGCCGGTGATGCTAACGGTGTTGACCTGGATGTCGCAGCGGCGCAGAATGTCGATGGTGGTCAGGGCCTCGATTTCTTCAAATCCGTCTGCAAGGATGACGTGTAGCATAGTTTGGGTTTATCGTTATTTGCTCTCCTGCATCCCTGTCCGCGGCTTTCCGTCCGTGGCGTCGGGGACGCTGAGCGTGTAGGTCTTCGTTCTCTTTTTTTTGGGGGGGGAGGGGTGGGGGATGGCGGCGCTGGGGGGAATGCGGCGCCCGGGGCCGCTCAGGCCAGCAGTTGGCGGTAGCGGCGTATGGTCTCTTCCAGACCGAGGTACAGGGCCTCGCAGATGAGGGCGTGGCCTATGCTCACCTCGTCCACGGCGGGTATGCACTGGTGGAACCAGCCGATGTTTTCGAGGCTCAGGTCGTGGCCGGCATTGACGCCCAGGCCCGCGGCGCGGGCAGCGGCAGCGGTCTCGATGAAGGGGGCGATGGCGGCCTCGCGGTCGGTGGCGTAGCCGGCGGCGTAGGGCTCGGTGTACATCTCGATGCGGTCGGCACCGGTCCGGGCGGCGGCACGGGCCTGGCGCGGGTCGGCGTCGATGAAGACGGAGGTGCGGATGCCGGCCCGGCGGAAGGGCTCGATGACTTCGCTCAGAAACCGGGCGTGGCGCTCGGCGTCCCAGCCGTGGTTTGACGTGAGCTGGGCGGGGTCGTCGGGGACGAGGGTGACCTGTGCGGGACGCACCTCGAGCACCAGCCGGCAGAAGTCGGGCGAGGGGTAGCCCTCGATGTTGAACTCGGTGGTGAGCATGCCGCGCAGGTCGCGCACGTCCTGACGGCGGATATGGCGCTCGTCGGGACGCGGGTGGACGGTGATACCCTGGGCACCGAAACGCTCGCAGTCGGCGGCGACGGCGGTGACGCAGGGGTTGTTGCCGCCGCGGGCATTGCGCAGCGTGGCGATTTTGTTGATGTTCACACTCAACTTGGTCATATCGCAAAAGATAAGGGTGGCAGGAACCGGTTTGCCGGCACAATGCGGCCAAATATCTGCCCCGCCACCATGATGGTTACAAAGAAAAACGCTATTTTTGCCAGTGCTTGGCCATCTGCCCGCAAAGGGGCGGCACAAGCCTTACAATGGCCCACGTGCGGCAGGCCAATGAGCCCGGGTGAGGGCTCCTGACTTGCCGCACATGGTTAACTTTTGCAAAATTACGAAATTCTTGGCAGTTGGTGCGGCATTGGCCGCCCGCAGTCTGCTAAATTATCCTAAAAAGCCCCGTTCCTATGCGCATAGCCCTTTTTGGTAACGTCTATCAGGTGAAAAAGAATCTGTACGTCCGGCAGGTTGTAGATAAGTTGCGGCAGTTGGGAGCCGAAGTGTGTGTGGAGCAGACCTTCGGCCGTTTTCTGCGGGAGAATCTGGACATCGACATATCCTTTGCCGGCATGTTCCCCGTCAAGGCGCTGGATGCCGACCTGGCCATCTCCATCGGCGGCGACGGCACGTTCCTGACGACGGCGGCCCAGGTGGGTTGCCGCCAGGTGCCCATCCTCGGCATCAACACGGGGCGTCTGGGCTTTTTGGCCGACGTCTCGCCCGACGACATCGACGAGGCCCTCGAGGCCGTCTGGCGCGGCGACTATACCGTCGAGCCGCGCACGGTGCTGCAGGTGGAGAAGAGCGGCGAGCCGCTGGCGGGCTATCCCTTCGCCCTGAACGAGGTGGCCCTGCTCAAGCACGACCTCTCGTCGCTCATCCAGATCGAGACCTGCATCGACGGCGCTCCGCTCAACGTCTTCATGGCCGACGGCCTGATAGTGAGCACCCCGACGGGCTCGACGGGCTATTCCCTGAGCGTCGGCGGCCCCGTGATGCAGCCCACGACGGCCACGCTGTGCATATCGCCCGTGGCCTCGCACAGCCTCAACACGCGCCCCGTCATCGTCAGCGACGAGGTGGAAATCACCATGCGGGTGCGCAGCCGCAGCCACAATTTCCTTATCTCCATCGACGGCCGTTGCGAGAGTTTCCCCGACGACGTGACGCTGACGCTGCGCCGCGCCCCCTACCGCGTCGGCGTCATGAAGGTAAAGCACCCCAACTTCTTCGACACCCTGCGCGAAAAGATGATGTGGGGCGAAGATCGCCGCTACAACCAGTAGGGCCGCCGTCGCCATCGTTATTCCTATCATAAAGAATCTGTCCCGTGCCCATCACCAAGTCTGTCCCTCTGCTCAAATGGCTCCTTCGGCGCATGTCCGAGCATCGCCTGCAGGTCACGCTCAACGTGGTTATCGGTCTGCTGCTCGTGGCGGCCGACCTGGCCTTTGTGTGGTGTACCAAACTGACCATCGACATTGCCACCCACGTGCGTACCGACGTGTCGCTGTCGGTGGCGGTGGGCGCGCTGGTGGCCATCGTGGTGGTGCAGTTGGGGCTGGGCTATGCCACCAAATGGGTACGTGCCATCCTGGGGCTGAACGCGCAGAACCGTATGCGCCGCCAGCTCTTCGCCCGCCTGCTGGATGCCGACTGGCTGCTGCTGCGCAGTCACCACAGCGGCCATCTGACCAACCGCCTCGAGCAGGACGTCAGCACCGTCACCACCTTCCTCACCGAGAATGTGGCCACGCTGCTCACCACGCTGTGCCAGTTTGCCGGCGCCTTCCTCCTGCTGTTCTACATGGACCGCCGCCTGGCCTGCCTCATCGTGATTATCCTGCCCGTCTTCCTGCTGTGCAGCCGCCTGTATGTAAGCCGTATGCGGGCCATCTCGCGGCAGGTCCGCGACGACGAGGGACGCATACAGAGCCTCATGCAGGAGAGTCTGCAACACGTGCTCGTCGTCAAGGCCCTTGAGCAGACCGAGGGCATGGCCAACCGTCTGAGCCGCGAGCAGCACACGCTCCACCGCCACGTGCTCCACCGCACGCGCTATGCCTCGCTCTCGTCGCTGGTGCTCAACGTGGGCTTCGCCACGGGCTATATGGTCACCTTCCTCTGGGGTGTGACCAGCCTGGAGCAGGGGCTCATCACCTACGGCGCCCTCGTGGCCTTCATCCAATTGGTGGGGCAGATACAGGGTCCCGTGCGCACCCTCTCGCGCTTCATCCCCATCTTCATCAGTACCTTCACGGCCGCCGAGCGCCTTGTCGAACTGGAGCGCATCCCCCTCGAGACCGCTGCCGGCGGCGCTGCCATCGGCAAGGCCGACAAGGCTGCCGCCGTGCAGATACGCTTCGACGACGTGTGCTACTACTACACGCTGGCCGACGGCAGCCATGGCCGCCCCATCCTGCGCCACTTCTCCCACACCTTCGCCCCGGGCAGCATCACCGCCGTCATGGGCGAGACGGGGGCGGGCAAGACCACCCTCATCCGCCTGCTGCTGGCTCTGGTGCGCCCCACGTCGGGCCGTGTCACCGCCGTCGCCGCCGACGGCAGCGAGAGCGAACTGCAAAGGGCTACGCGCGGCCTCTTCACCTATGTGCCGCAGGGCAACACCCTCATCAGCGGCACGCTGCGCGACAACCTGCTCATGGCCTGCCCCGAGGCCACCGAGGCCGAGATGCTCGAGGCGCTCCATCTGGCCGATGCCGACTTTGTCATGGACAAGGCCACGGGCCTCGACACGCCCTGCGGCGAGATGGGCGGCGGCTTCTCCGAAGGCCAGGCCCAGCGCTTTGCCATAGCCCGCGCCCTGCTGCGCCGGCGCCCCATCCTCCTGCTCGATGAGGCCACGTCGGCCCTCGATGCCGCCACCGAGCAGCGCGTGCTCCGGCGCATCGTCGAGGCTCGCCCGGGCGTCACCATCATCGTTGTCACCCACCGCCCCGAGGTGTTGCGCTACTGCACCGACACCATCCGCCTGGAACGCCTGACGGCCCACTGACGGCCCACTGACGGCGCGCGCCGGACGCCAACGATGTAAGTCCGTTCTGACATTCCCAAGGGCTTGGCAATCTGTCAACCCCAACCAACGATACGCCCCGACAGCGCGGATGCTCTCTCCGCACGGTCGGGGCGTACCTTATATATATGTATGTTGTTGCTCGGCTTGGGGTCAGAAGCCCTCTATCGAATTGAGGATGATGACCGTCAGGACGACGGCGGAGATGGCGGCATAGAGCCAGTCGCGCTCGCGCACAAAATCGACGAGCGAGAGGGCCACGCGCATGATGGGGGTGAGGAGCAGGACGATGACGCCCGTCTGTATCCAGCCCACGGCCGTCATGGCGCAGAGGCTGTGCCAGATGCCGCCGAGCGTGGTGTAGGCTGTGCGCTCGGCGTCAGAGGCGGTGCAGGGGAAGTGGGAATAGTCTTTGGCCGGTTCGCCGCCGTGCTGCAGGAGGTAGAGCAGGCCGCCCACCAGGGCGATGGCGCAGGCCAGGGTGACGCCGATGCGCAGGGTGTTGCCGATGAGTTGCTGGATGTCGGGCGCCGGGCGGCGCGAGGGTTTATGGTCGGTCATGGGGAGAGGGCTTGAGGGGGTTTTACGAAGGGAAGCAAGCGGGCGGGAACAGGCCGTCGGCGGCATCAGAACTGGCCGTGGGCGCCCTGCCAAATCATGTTGAGCGCCACGAGCAGGATGGCCACGCAGAAGATGCGGCGCAGCAGGCGCACGTCGAGCGTCTTGAGCAGGCGGGCGCCGGTCAGGGCGCCGCAGAGCACGCCGATCATCACGGGGCAGGCAATGCCCGGCTCTATCTGGCCGCGCTGCACATAGACCACGGCCGAGGCGCAGGCCGTCACGCCCATCATGAAGTTGCTCGTGGTGGTGCTCACCTTGAAGGGCACCTTCATGATGCCGTCCATGGCGATGACCTTGAGCACGCCCGAGCCGATGCCCAGGATGCCCGAGAGCACGCCGGCGATGTACATCACGCCAAAGCCGCCGCCGACGTGGCGCAGCTCATACGCCTTGAGGCTGCCGTCTTTCTGCGGCCATGTGCCGTAGAGCCGCAGGCGGCGTGCGGCCTCCGAGCCGACAACGCCGTCGTGGTCGCTCTTGCGGCGCTGCTGCATCACGGCGGTGAGCACCAGAACGCAACCGAAGAGGATGGCGATGAAGTTGTTGTTGAGGTAGATGGCCACGGCGGCGCCGCATACGGCGCCGATGGCGGTGGCAATCTCGAGGAACATGCCCAGGCGGATGTTGGTGATGCCCTCCTTGACATAGGCGCTGCCCGAACCGCTCGACGTGGCTATCGACGCCACGAGGGCCGCGCCGACGGCATAGTGGAAATCGACGCCGAGCACCAGCGTGAGCAGGGGGATGACCACCACACCGCCGCCAAGGCCCGTGAGCGAGCCGAGCAGACCGGCGCAGTAGGCACCGAGAAGGAGGATGAGGGTAAAGGCAAGTATGGTCATGAGAGGTAATGAGGTTTAGGACGGAGTAGGGTTCCTATTCAAAGTAGAATGTGAGGGTCACCATCGACGTGGTCAGTTTGTCCACACTTTGGGTGAACACCTGCTGCGTGGCGTCGGTCAGGTCGTGGCGGTTTTTCTGCAGCACGTTGGACGGGCAGAAGGAGAATTTCAGTTCAGGAATCAACTTGAAGAACGGCAGGTAGAGGTCGCAGCCCATGCCGGCCTCTATCATCATCTGCGACTGCTTCGTGCGCAGCAGGGTGTGCTTGTTTGCCGTCAGGTCGAACATCGGCGCCACGCCCGCCACGACGTAGGGTCGGAAATTGTTGAAGCGCGGTGCGGCGGCCTTGATGTGGAAGGCCACGCCGATGTAGGTCGATTTCATGTCCTGGCTTTCGCGCGAGCCGTCGGCCAGGTTGCGGTAGGCAATGTGCTTGCTGCCAAACGTCATGAGCGGTATGGCGCGCAGCGAGAGGTGGGGCGTGAGGCGCCATTCCCCCAGTACGCCGACGGTGAAGCCGTAGTTGTGGCGGTCGTTCGCGGCCACCCACTGTGCGCCCGTGGCGCCGTCGATGAGGCCGTTGTTGGTGATGCCCAGGCCCTGGTCGTGGAGCCCGAAGAGGAAGCCGTAGTGGAAACGGCGCTCGTCGATGTAGGGGCGGTGCTGGACGGTGCGCTCCTGGGCGGCCAAGGGGGGCAGCAGGGCCATGAGGCTGAGGAGAAGAAAGAGAAGGCGTTGTTTCACAGCGTGGAGAATCAATGGGGGAAATACTATGGTAACGGCGGTCAGTCCACCTGCACGGCGGCCTCGGGATGCTTCACGGGCTCGATGTGCGTGTTGATGATGGTGGTGGGGCCGAAGTGCAGGCGCAGACGTGCCTCGATGCGCGACACGGCGCGGTGGGCCTCGTCGATGGTGGTCGAGCCCTCCATGCGCAGGTGCACCTCGATGGCGCAGTAGGGGCCGATGGAGCGTGTGCGCAGATGGTGGGGGTCGGAGACGCCGGGCTCGGCCAGGATGGTCTGGCGGATAAACTGTTCCTCAGCCTCGGGCAGCGAGCGGTCCAGCAGTTCGTTGAACGCGGGAATCATCAGCGCGATGGCGGCGCGGACGATGAAGATGCAGACCACGAGGGCCGCCAGCGGGTCGAGGACGGCCCATGCGGGGCCCAGCAGCAGGGCGCCGCCCACGCCCAGCGCCGTGCCGACGGACGAGAGGGCGTCGCTGCGGTGGTGCCAGGCGTTGGCCTCGACGGCATGTGAGCGGTAGCGGCGGCCGCCGGCGATGGTGTACCAGTAGAGGGCCTCCTTCACCGCTATCGACACCAGGGCGGCCCACAGCGCCACCGGCTCGGGCGTGCTGAGGGCTTGGCCGTGGGCATACTGCCAGACGGCCACCGTGCCCTGCCACCCGATGCCCAGGCCCGCCGCCATGAGCAGCAGACCGATGGCCACGGTGGCCAGACTCTCAAACTTGCCGTGGCCATACTCGTGGTTGCAGTCTTGCGGCAGGCCCGCGATATGCACCATCACCAGCACGATGAAGTCGGACACCAGGTCGGTCAGCGAGTGGACGGCGTCGGCCAGCATGGCGGCGCTGTGGCCCGCGATGCCGGCGACAAACTTGAAAACGGTGAGCAGCAGGTTGCACACGCTGCCCACCAGGGTGATACGGAAGATGGCCCGCTCACGGCGGGCGGCATCATGGCTGAATGGCATAAGAGTGAGGAAGAAGGGAGGGGGATGCTTGGAAAGGGATAGGGCGGCCCGCCGTCAGCGCACGCGGCATTCGAAGGTGCCGCGGCTGTCGTTGCGGGAGTAGGAGCCCATGTAGAGGGAGCCGGACCACTGGCCGTCGAAGATGCCGCCCCATGCGTCATAGACCATCAGGCGCTGCCGGCCGGGGAAGTAGGTTCCCGTGATGCTGCATGTGCCCCGGCCCTCGATGGTGACGGTGCCCGTCAGGTCGTTGTTGGCATCGAGGCGCACGGTCATCGTCAGGGCGTGCACGCTGCCGTCGGGCAGGGTGACGTTGCCGCTCATGTGCTTGGCGTTGTCCTTGGGCGCGGGCTTCTCGGCCACGGGCTCGGCGGGCTTCTCGTCGGCGGGCTTCTCGTCGTCGGCAGGGGCCGCGGCGGGGTCGTCCCAGACGTACTCGGCCGAGTCGGCGACGGCGACGGAATCGGGCACGGCGTCATCGTCGTAGTCCACGTCGCAGTCTATTTCGTCATCGGCGGGCACAACCACCGAACTGCTGTCCACGGCCAGCCCTTCGTCCGCATGGCTGCTGCCCGCGGGCTTCAGCAGAAACCATGCCGCCACACCGCCGGCGATGAGCAGTACGAGCACCACCAGAAGCACCCACAGCCATGTGCGGCGCTTGCGCGGCGAGGGTTCGGCCGGGGTGGCCGGCTTTTTCGGAATATCAGGCTTTCCAGGCTTTTCCGGAGTCTCCGGAATTTCCGGAACCTCCGGAATCTCCGGAACCTCCGGGGTCTCCGGGGGCGTCGGGGCTTCCGGAACTTCCGGGCAGATGTCCATTGCGAGGGGGTTGCCGCAGGTAGGGCAGCAGTCGGCAGCGGTATCATAGACCGTGCCGCACACTTGGCAGGTGTGTTGGGCCATAAGTCAGTGCGTTTTGGGGTGAGTATGATCTGCGGCCATGGCGCCGTGTCGGCGCAGCCTGCCGCAGAGATGGGCAAAGTTACGGAAAGCCCGGCACATACGCTCCGCGGCCGCCCCATTTTTCGCCACTCTCCTCATGAAAAACTAAAAAACCGCCGCTCGCCGCCGCGCCCGTGACGAGAAAAGCCGTACTTTTGCAGCACGCACAAGCGTCACGCATAAAGCGTTTTACCGCGTAAGTCAAACCCATTCTCACACATTCCTATTTCTCCATGAAACACCGCTTTCTCCTTACGCTCTCGGCCTTCGTCCTGGCCGTCAGTCTGTGGGCCCAAGGCCAAGCCAAGTACGTCTTCTACTTCATTGGCGACGGCATGGGCGTCAACCAGGTCAACGGCACGCAGACCTACCTGGCCGCCCTCGAAGGCCGCATCGGCATCACGCCCCTCTGCTTCACCCGGTTTCCCGTCTGCGGTCTGGTGACCACCTTCTCGGGCACCAACGGCGTGACCGACTCCGCCGCCGCCGGCACCGCGCTGGCCACGGGCCGCAAGACCGGCAATCACGTGCTGGGTCTGCTGGCCGACGAGCAGACGCCCGTCACGAGCGTGGCCCAGTGGGCCCATGAGGCCGGCGCCGCCGTGGGCGTATCGACCAGCGTCTCGGTGGACCACGCCACGCCGGCCGCCTTCTACGCCCATGTGGCCGACCGTAACGCCTACCACCAGATTGGCAACCAGCTGCCCGACGCCGGCTTCGACTTCTACGCCGGCAGCGACTTCCGCAAGCCCGCCGGCGCCGAGGGCGAGGCCGACACCTACGAGCGCTGCCGCGAGGCCGGTTACACCGTGGTCCGCGGCTACAAAGCCTATGCCAAGGCCGCCAAGAAGGCTCAGCGCATGGTGCTGCTCCAGCCCGAGAAACCCAGCCACGGCGACCGCACCTGCCTGCCCTACGCCATCGACCGCCAGCAGGGCGACCTGACGCTCACCGACATCACCCGCGCCGGCCTCTCCTTCCTCATGAGCAAGCAGGGCGAGAAGCAGGGCTTCTTCCTCATGGTAGAAGGGGGTAAGATAGACTACGCCTGCCACGCCAACGACGCCGCCACCGTCTTCCACGAGACCATCGACATGGACGAGGCCGTCCGCGTAGCCTACGAGTTTTACATGCAGCACCCCGATGAGACCCTCATCGTTGTCACCGCCGACCACGAGACGGGCGGCATCGTCCTGGGCCGCGGTCCGTACGAGCTGCACCTGGACGTGCTCAAATACCAGAAACTCAGCGCCGAGGCCTACACCAAGCACCTGCGCCAGCTCCACACGCAGCTCGGTGACAAACTCACCTGGGAGCGCATGAAGCAAGACCTGACCGAGTATTGGGGCTTCTGGAAAGGCGTCAGCCTCAACCAGCACCAGAGCGAGCGCCTCGAGAACGCCTTCAAGGCCTTCATCGGCGGCAAGGACAAGGGCGCCAGCAACATGTACGCCAACCTCGGCGGCATCGCCGACGCCGCACGCCGCACGCTGGCCGAGATTGCCCTCGTAGGATGGCAGAGCGGCGGACACAGCAACGGCTACGTGCCCGTCTTCGCCATCGGCGTCGGCGCCGAGCGCTTCGGCGGACAGATAGACAACACGCAGATTCCCCTCCGCATCGCCGAGGCCGCCGGATGGCAGCAGACCGCACAGTAAAGGCGCGCCCGGCAGACAACACAACAGACAAAACGCACGCAGGGGGCACCGTCCGCACAGGGGCGGTGCCCCCTGCTGCCCTCTGCTCATGCTCCCGCAAAAAACAGCCGCGTAGCCGCCCCCGCGTGAAAAGCATTTCGTAAATTTGCAGGGAAATACAGAAACCACAATCCTATCCCCATGATTATATTCTTTAGGACACCGCAACAAAGCGTTATCGCCACGCAAACCGACCACGCCCTGGACCCCAGGGAAACCGCAGCCCTGAGTTGGCTCTACGGACAGGCCACCGCCCTGACCGACACCACCATCGAGGGATGGTTTGTAGGCCCGCGGCGCGAGATGATCACGCCGTGGAGTACCAATGCCGTGGAAATCACGCAGAACATGAGTCTGCACGGCATACAGCGCATCGAGGAGTATTTCCCCGTCTCCGGCGCCGACGCCGAGCACGACCCCATGCTCCAGCGCATGTACAACGGTCTGGACCAGGACATCTTCACCATCCACAACCAGCCCGCAGCCATACAGCACATCACCGACCTCGAAACCTATAACGAGCAGGAGGGTCTGGCCCTCTCGCCCGCCGAGATAGAATACCTCCACGGCGTGGAGAAGCAGCTCGGCCGCACGCTGACCGACTCTGAAGTGTTCGGCTTCGCCCAAATCAACTCCGAGCACTGCCGCCACAAAATCTTCGGCGGCTCGTTCATCATCGACGGCAAGGAGATGCCCTCGTCGCTCTTCGCCCTCATCAAGAAGACCACGAAGGAAAATCCGCACAAGATTATCTCCGCCTACAAGGACAACGTCGCCTTCGCCCAGGGTCCCGTCGTCGAGCAGTTTGCCCCGGCCGACCACTCTACGAGCGACTTCTTCCGCGTCAAGGATATCGAGAGCGTCATCTCGCTCAAGGCCGAGACGCACAACTTCCCCACCACCGTCGAGCCCTTCAACGGCGCCTCGACGGGTACCGGCGGCGAGATTCGCGACCGTATGGGCGGCGGCGTAGGCTCATGGCCCATCGCCGGCACCGCCGTATATATGACGGCCTACCCCCGTCTGGACGGCGGCCGCGAATGGGAGGACATCCTGCCCGTGCGCCAGTGGCTCTACCAGACGCCCGAGCAGATTCTCATCAAAGCCTCGAACGGCGCCTCCGACTTCGGTAACAAGTTTGGCCAGCCCCTCATCACCGGCTCCGTGCTCACCTTCGAGCACCAGGAGAACGGCGAGAAGTACGGCTACGACAAGGTCATCATGCTCGCCGGCGGCGTAGGCTACGGCACCAAGCGCGACTGCCTCAAGGGACAGCCCACGCCGGGCAACAAGGTCGTCGTCGTCGGTGGCGACAACTACCGCATCGGCCTGGGCGGCGGTTCGGTGTCGAGCGTCGATACGGGCCGCTACTCCAGCGGCATCGAGCTCAACGCCGTGCAGCGCGCCAACCCCGAGATGCAGAAGCGTGCCAACAACCTGGTGCGCGCCCTCTGCGAAGAGGACGTCAACCCCGTTGTCAGCATCCACGACCACGGCTCGGCAGGCCACGTCAACTGCCTCTCCGAACTCGTTGAGGAGTGCGGCGGCCTCATCCACATGGACCGGCTGCCCATCGGCGACCCCACGCTCTCGGCCAAGGAAATCATTGCCAACGAGAGCCAGGAGCGCATGGGCCTGCTCATCGACGAGAAGCACATCGACCATGTGCGCCAGATCGCCGAGCGCGAGCGCGCCCCGCTCTATGTCGTGGGCGAAACCACGGGCGATGCCCACTTCGCCTTCGAGCAGGCCGACGGCGTGCGCCCCTTCGACCTGGACGTGGCACAGATGTTCGGCCACTCGCCCAAGACCGTCATGGTGGACGAAACGGTGGAGCGCCGCTACACCGACGTGCCCTACGACGCCGCCCATATCGACGACTATATCACCCGCGTGCTCCAGCTCGAAGCCGTGGCCTGCAAGGACTGGCTCACCAACAAGGTGGACCGCTCCGTCACCGGTAAGGTAGCCCGCCAGCAGTGCGCCGGCGAACTGCAGTTGCCGCTGGCCGACTGCGGCGTCGTTGCCCTCGACTACCGCGGACGCGCCGGTATCGCCACCGCCATTGGCCACGCCCCGCAGGCCGGTCTGGCCGACCCCGCCGCCGGCAGCCAGCTCGCCGTGAGCGAGGCGCTGACCAACCTGGTATGGGCATCGCTGGCCGACGGACTCGACAGCGTGTCGCTCTCGGCCAACTGGATGTGGCCCTGCCGCTCACAGAAGGGCGAGGACGCCCGCCTCTATCAGGCTGTGCAGGCCCTCTCCGACTTCTGCTGCGCCCTGGGTATCAACGTGCCCACCGGCAAGGACTCCCTCTCCCTCTCCCAGCAGTACCCCGGCGGCGAGAAAATCATCTCCCCGGGAACGGTCATCGTATCGGCCGGCGGCGAGGTAGATAACATCCGCGCCACGGTGCAGCCCGTGCTGCGCCCCTGCGACAAGTCGCGCCTCTACCTCATCGACTTCTCGGCCGACGAGCTCCGCCTTGGCGGTTCGGCCTTCGCCCAAAGCCAGGGCCATGTGGGCTCCGACGTGCCCCACGTCCGTGACGCCGCCTACTTCCGCCGCGCCTTCAACGCCGTGCAGCGCCTCGTGCACGAAGGCCTCATCATGGCCGGCCACGACGTATCGGCCGGCGGCCTCATCACCTGCCTCCTCGAAATGTGCTTCGCCAACACCGAGGGCGGTATGGAGATCAACCTCGACCGTCTGCCCAAGGCCGATCTCGTGCGCCTGCTCTTCGCCGAGAACCCCGCCGTCGTCGTACAGGTGAGCAAGAAGAACAAGGACGCCTTCAAGGCCATCCTCAAGGAAGCCGGCGTCAAGGCCGTCAAGATTGGCAAGCCCACCGACGAGCGCCACATCCTGGTAGAGCACGACGGCGCCACCTACCAGTTTGGCATCGACCACCTGCGCGACATCTGGTACGAGACGTCCTACCTCCTCGACACCAAGCAGAGCTTCAACGGCTGCGCCCGCAAGCGCTACGAGAACTACAAGCAGCAGCCTCTCGAATACCATATCTTCCACACCGTGCCCACGGCCGACGGCGGCGAAAAGCCCTTCGACGGCACCCTGGCCCAGTATGGCATCAGCGCCGACCGCCGCAGCGAGAGCGGCGTGCGTGCCGCCATCATCCGCGAGAAGGGTACCAACGGCGAGCGTGAGATGGCCTACGCCCTCTACCTGGCCGGCTTCGACGTCAAGGACGTCATGATGACCGACCTGGTCAGCGGCCGCGAGACGCTCGACGACGTGCAGATGATTGTCTTCTGCGGCGGCTTCTCCAACTCCGACGTGCTGGGCTCCGCCAAGGGCTGGGCCGGCGCCTTCCTCTACAACCCCAAGGCCAAGGAAGCCCTCGACCGCTTCTACGCCCGTCCCGACACCCTCTCGCTCGGCGTCTGCAACGGCTGCCAGCTGATGGTCGAACTGGGCCTCATCAACCCCGAGCACAGCCAGCGCGCCCGCATGCTTCATAACGACAGCCACAAGTTTGAGAGCGCCTTCGTCGGCGTCATCGTCCCCACCAACCGCAGCGTGATGTTCGGCAGCCTCTCCGGCGACAGCCTCGGCATCTGGGTGGCCCACGGTGAGGGCAAGTTTGACCTGCCGCTGCCCGAAGACGACTACAACGTGGTCCTCAAGTACGCCTACGACGAATATCCCGGCAATCCCAACGGCTCGTCCTACAGCGTGGCCGGCATCTGCTCGGCCGACGGCCGCCATTTGGCCATGATGCCCCACCTCGAGCGCGCCTTCTTCCCCTGGCAGTGTGGCGTCTATCCCGCCGAGCGCCTCGCCGACGACGTGACGCCCTGGATAGAGCCCTTCGTCAACGCACGCCGCTGGGCCGAGGCACACCGCCGCTAAGCCCCGCCGCCGCTTGAGCACGCCTTATTAATATAACACATGCCTACTGCCCCCTCGCCCGTCACCACGGCGCAGGGGGCGGTTTGGCGTATAGGCCATCGCCCCGGCCCGCCCATTTCGCCCGCCAATCGTTTTGCCCATCCGTGGCGTTGTGCTACCTTTGCAAAAGCAATGCCAAAGGCTTGCAAGAGCAACGACAAACATTGCAAGAGCAACGAACAAGACAAACGCACACACGATATGAAACAGACAGACATTGCCCGCCTTGGGCAGGAGAATGCCATAGAGATGATTGGCAAGGAATGGATGCTCGTCACCGCCGGCAGCGCCGACCACTTCAACACGATGACCGCCTCGTGGGGCGGTCTGGGCTTCCTTTGGAACAAGCCCGTGGCCTTCGTCTTTGTGCGCCCCGAGCGCTACACCCACGATTTCATCGAGGCCAACGACCGCCTGACGCTCGCCTTCCTCGGCGAGGAGGGCCGCGAGGCCCTGAAGTACTGCGGCAGCCATTCGGGCCGCGATGCCGACAAGATGGCCGCCACGGGCCTCACGCCGCTGACCGTCGCCGACGACGCCGTGACCTTCGCCCAGGCGCGGCTGACCCTGGTGTGCCGCAAACTCTACAAGGACGCCATGCGCGCCGAGGCCTTTATCGACAAAGCCTGCCTCGAACGCTGGTATAACGACCAGCCCGGTGGCGGACTCCACGACGTCTATGTGGTGGAGATAGAAGCCGTTTACGAGCGCTGAACAGTCTGCTCCTGACAGAGCATAGTCCTCATCCCTCAAACCTCCCCCTCATCCCTCATCCCTCTTACGCCATGCCACGCGATTTCAAACAGTTCTACACCATCGGCGAGGTAGCCGCCATGTTCGACGTCAACGAGACCACCCTGCGCTATTGGGAGAAGGAGTTTCCGCAGATAGCGCCGCAGAAGTCGGCCGGCAATGTCCGCCGCTACACCAAGAAGGACATTGAGGAAGTGCGCGTCGTCCACAACCTGGTCAAGGTGCGCGGCCTCAAGATTGCCGCCGCGCGCCAACTGCTGTCGCGCAACAAGAGCGGCGAGGTGCAGACCGCCGAGGTCATCACGCGCCTCAAGGCGCTGCGCGAGGCTCTGGTGGAAATCCGCGAGGACATCCGCACCATGGAATAGCCGTCCGCCCGTTACCGAACATCTCTTCTTTCTCCCACACCCTCTCACCCCTATTATGGCCAAAGAAAAGACCGCCTACGTCTGTAGCGCCTGCGGCTACGATACCCCCAAGTGGGTGGGCCGCTGCCCCTCGTGCGGCGAGTGGAACACCCTCACCGAGGTGCGCTTAGGTCCCGCCCCCTCGCCGGCCGCCGGCCGTGCCGTTCAGGCTGTGGCCGGCTTGGTGCGCAGTATGCCGGCCCCCGTGGCGCTGCGCGACGTCCCCGCCGAGGCCGAGCCCCGCTGTCTCACCGGCGACGGCGAACTGGACCGCGTGCTGGGCGGCGGCATCGTGCCGGGCTCCCTCATCCTGCTCGGCGGCGAACCGGGCATCGGCAAATCGACCCTCCTGCTCCAGACCGTGCTGCGTCTGGACGACCGCTGCGTGCTCTACGTCAGCGGCGAGGAGAGCGAGCGCCAGATACGCCTGCGGGCCGAGCGCTTGGGCGGCGCCGCCTCGGGCTGCCTGTTGCTCTGCGAGACGCGCCTCGAGCAAATCTTTGAACAGGTCAGGGCCGTCCGGCCACAGTTTCTCATCATCGACTCCATCCAGACCATCGCCAGCGAAAACGTCGATGCCTCGCCGGGCTCCGTCACGCAGATCCGCGAGTGCGCCGCCGCCCTGCTCAAGTATGCCAAAGAGAGCGGTACGCCCGTGGTCCTCATCGGCCACATCACCAAGGAGGGCAGCATCGCCGGCCCGAAGGTGCTCGAGCACATCGTCGATACCGTCCTCCAGTTTGAGGGCGACCGACACCACCTCTACCGCATCCTGCGCAGCATAAAAAACCGCTTCGGCTCGACCGCCGAACTGGGCATCTACGAGATGCAGCAGAGCGGACTGCGGCCCGTGGACAATCCCTCCGAACTGCTCCTGACCGAGGGAAACGACGAACTGAGCGGCGTGGCCGTCGCCGCCGCCATCGAGGGCGTCCGCCCGCTGTTCATCGAGACGCAGGCCCTCGTTTCGACGGCAGCCTACGGCACGCCCCAGCGCTCGGCCACAGGCTTCGACCTGCGCCGCCTGAACATGCTGCTGGCCGTGCTGGAGAAGCGCGTGGGCTTCAAACTGGCGCAGAAGGACGTCTTCCTCAACATCGCTGGCGGCCTGCGCGTGAGCGACCCCGCCATCGACCTCTCCGTCATCGCCGCCGTGCTGTCGAGCAACGTCGATACGCCCATCGCCCGCGACACCTGCATGGCCGGCGAGGTGGGCCTGAGCGGCGAGATACGCCCCGTGGCCCGCGTGGCGCAGCGCATCGCCGAGGCCTGCCGTCTGGGCTTCCGCCACATCCTCATCCCCGAGGCCAACATGAAGGGCCTCGACCACCACGGCGCCGCCATCGACATCGTCCCCGTGCGCCGCGTCGAGGAGGCCCTGCGCCAACTTTTTGGTTGAAAAGTTCGTCGTCGCCGCTGCGTCTCCTCACCTTCTTCTACAACATTCTCTCTTCCCTCCAACTCCCTCTCCCCGTGGTCCATACCCTCCAACTTCGCGTGCTGCCGCCCATAGCAGCCCAGGACGACCAGTTGCGCCGCTATGTGGCGCAGGAACTGGCCATCGACGCCCGCACCATCACCGCGCTGCGCATCACGCGCCGCAGCATCGACGCCCGCCAGCGCACGGTCTTCGTCAACCTCAGCGTCGAGGTCTATGTCGGTGAGCCCGCCCCCGAGGCGGCCTTTGCCCCCGTCACCTATCCCGACGTGAGCGGCAAGTCCCGCGTCGTCGTCGTGGGCGCCGGACCGGGCGGTCTCTTCGCCGCCCTGCGCCTCATCGAACTGGGGCTGCGACCCATCGTCCTGGAGCGCGGCAAGGACGTGCATACCCGCCGCCGCGACATCGCCGCCATCTCGCGCAGCCACCGCGTCGATCCCGAGAGCAACTACTCCTTTGGCGAGGGTGGGGCAGGGGCCTACTCGGACGGCAAACTCTATACCCGCTCGAAGAAGCGCGGCAGCGTGGAGAAAATTCTCCGCGTGTTCTGCCAGCACGGTGCCGACACCGCCATCCTGGCCGACGCCCATCCCCATATCGGCACCGACCGCCTGCCGCGCATCATCGAGAATATGCGCGAGCAGATACGCCGCTCGGGCGGCGAGGTGCGCTTCGGCACGCGCGTCGATGCCCTGCTGCTGACCGCCGGCGGCACGGTGGCCGGCGTGCGCACTGCCGACGGCACCGAGGTGCACGGCCCCGTCATCCTGGCCACCGGCCATTCGGCACGCGATGTCTATCGCATGCTCCACGCCGCCGGCGCCCACCTCGAAGCCAAAGGTCTGGCCATCGGCGTGCGTCTGGAGCACCCCTCGGCCCTCATCGACCAAATACAGTACCACTCGCCCCACGGCCGCGGCCGCTGGCTGCCCGCCGCCGAATATACCTACCTCACCCGCGTGGCCGACCGCGGCGTCTATAGTTTCTGCATGTGTCCCGGCGGCCATGTGGTGCCCGCCGCCACAGAGCCCTGTCAGGTGGTGGTCAACGGCATGAGCCCCTCGGGGCGCAACTCGCGCTGGAGCAACTCGGGTATGGTGGTCGAGACCCTTCCCGACGACTATGCCGGCGAGCTCGCCCCCTTCATGGCGCAGGCCATGGCCGACGATGCCTTTGCCGCTGCCCATCCCGATGCCAATGATACGGCCAGTCCGCTGCGCATGATGTGGCTGCAAGAAGCCGTCGAACGCGCCACGTGGCAGCAGGGCGGCAAGCGCCAGACGGCGCCCGCCCAGCGTATGACCGACTTTGTCCGCGGCCACCTCAGTTACGACCTGGCGCCCTCCAGCTACTCCCCCGGCCTTGTGGCCTCGCCTCTCCATTTCTGGCTGCCGCAGTTCGTTAGCCGCCGTCTGGCCGAAGGCTTTACGCAGTTTGGCCGCAAGAGCCGCGGTTTCCTCACGTCCGAAGCCACCGTCATCGCCGCCGAGACGCGCACGTCGGCCCCCGTCCGCATTGTCCGCGACGCCGACACCCTGTGCCACACCGCCTTCGCCGGCCTCTACCCCTGCGGCGAGGGCGCGGGCTATGCCGGCGGCATCGTCTCCGCCGCCATCGACGGCGAGCGCTGCGCCGAAGCCGTGGCCGCCGCCATGGCATGAGGGGGAAAAGCTTCCGGAGTTACAGTTGTTCGGTAAACGTTTGAGGGTGTGTCAAAATGATGCTGTTTGAGCGACGGCACCCTCCATTTTCCCCCGCCGGCAACGTGACGATTCCCATCGCGCAATCCGACATTTCTACAAATTCTCTTTTAGGAAAGTTTAACGGTGCGGGCGGTAAATCAAGCCTGTTTCGCGCTCCGATTTGACGGTCGCCCATTCTCGCCACACGGTTTGGGCGACTGATTTTCCTGTTTGGGCGACAGGAAAAACAGTCGCCCAAACCGTGGAAGTGCCTTTAGGACACGAAAAAAGGGCCCCGTAGAGGCCCTTTTCTTTATTTGCACTGCAAAGATACAACAAAACGCGGCGAAAAGCAAATCGGCTCCGGCGAGCATAGCGTGGCCAAATCCGTAAAAAAGGAAAATGGCGGCGGGTAGTAGTGCCATGTCCATTGACATGGCACTCAGTTCTTGTCGCGGCGCCAGCCGCGATGCCTTTTCTTTGCCGCAGGAACGCGGCTGTGCCGGGAATATTGTACATATGAG
>JALEZQ010000041.1 GCA_022772475.1 Bacteroidales bacterium
TTTTGCGGCAAAGAATAGGTGTCGCGGCCGACGCCGCGACGCGTGCTGAGTGCCACGTCAATGGACATGGCACTACTACGCGCCTCACCCATTGTCGTGCCACTTGCGGCGCAGCCGCGTTTTTGCGGCAAAGAATAGGTGTTGCGGCCGACGCCGCGACGCGTGCTGAGTGCCACGTCAATGGACATGGCACTACTACGCGCCTCACCCATTGACGTGCCACTCGCGGCGCAGCCTCGTTTTTTTTGCGGCAAAGAATAGGTGTCGCGGCCGACGTCGCGATGCGTGCTGAGTGCCACGTCAATGGACATGGCACTACTACGCGGCCTCACCCATGACGTGCCACTCGCGACGCATTATTACAGAAACAACCCCTATCGCGGCTAACTGCCTCGATAGGGGTTGATAAAACGTTCGTTGATGGTTCGGCGTGGGCTTAACGCACGACAACCTTCTTGCCGTTGATGATGTAGAGGCCGGCGGGCAGGCCCTGAGCATCGTTGCCCACCTTGACGCCGGTCAGCGTGTAGGCGCCGCTCTTCTGTGCAGTGCCCATGGTGACGGCGTGGATGGCGTCGGCATCGGAAGGATAGGCGTAGCTGGCGTCGATGAGGACGTCCACCTCGTCACCCGGTTCGGTGAACTTGCAGCCGTCGAGGAAGAACAGGCCGCCGTTCGGGCCGAAGGTCAGGATGATGTTGCTCTTCTCGTCGGCGGGGTCGGCGATGCAGATGCCGTTGTCCTCGTCCAGACAGGCGTCAACGACCAGGTGCGTCTCGGCATAGGTAGCCGTCAGTTCGAGCGTGCTGCCGAAGAGACCCTTGATGACGAAGTCGGACGTGGTGCCCGCCTTGACGGTGAAGGTCGTCGTCTTCTCCTCGCCGAAGTCGTCGGCCAGCAGGTTCATGTTGACGTAGTCCATCTTGTAGGTGCCGGCCACCTTGTCCTTAGCCACGTTGTACGACGTCTTCTGCATCATCGTGGCGTTGTTGAGTTTGCCCGTGGTCTCCCAGTTCTTGCCGTCGTTGAACGAGGTTCCCCACTGGTTCTGGTAGAACCACTGTACGTTCTCCACGGGGTTGGCTAGTGTCAGGGTGTAGGAGCCCATGATGTTCTTGGTTACGTTGAAGACAATCTCACCTTCGAAAGTCACGCGGTACAACTCGTACTTGCCCGGTCTGCCCGCCTTAGGCGGGTTGATAAGATGTTCGCCGGGAATCATGGGGATGATGAGCTGCTTGGTGGCCTCTTCGTAGATGCCCACCAGCGGGCCCTTAATCCACTCGCCCTTTTCGTTGATGTTGTACGTGCGGCCCATGAAACCGTCAATCAGCACAGACTTGCTGTCGGCTTCCGACAGACTGATGGTGACGTCCATTTGGCCCTCCACGTTGTTAGGGTCGGGGATGTAGGAACCTGTGGCTACGACAGGCTCGTATTCCACTTTTGCCTTGAGCGTGTAGTCGCCCACGAGGTCTTCGCGCGTTTGTGCCTGGGCGGGCATCACGATAGCCGTCAGCGCCAGGGCACAGATAAAGGTGTAGAGTTTTTTCATACGCTGTAAATGTGTTACAGGGTGGTGTAATAGGGTTAGAAGGCCGGGCGCTCGGGGCGCACCGGCCGTTTGCTGTTCGCGGCAAAATTACGAAAAAGCGCGCGAGTGTGGTGTCATTACCAAAAAAATAATCGGCTGTCGTGGTTTAAGAAAAAGCAAATGTGGCGCTGGGGGTCCCCAATTTGCCCATAATGGTCGGCATTGTGCGTAAATATCTGAAGATAAGAATCTGCTACAGTTCGCCCCCCTGTCGTGCCCGGCGGAAGTGGCGGTAGTAGAGCGGGGCGGCGGTGGAGAGGCCCAGCGTCAGCGCCAGGAAGATGCCCTGCACGCCCCAGCCGAAGACCAGGCCGAAGAGCAGGGCGCAGGGGATGTTGAGCAGGAGATAACTGAAGAAGGCCACGCGCACCATGGGCCGCACATAGCCCGTGCCGCGCAGGGCGTGGGCGAAGCATATCTGCATGGCGTCGGCAAACTGGTAGAGGATGAGCATCGGGATGAGGGCGATGGCGGCGCTGCGCACGGCGCTGTCGGTGGTGAAGGCGTCGGCCAGGGTGCTGCCGAAGAGCCAGAACACGAGCGAGGCCGTGGCTGCCATGGCGCAGAGGATGTGGCAACCCGCCGTGGCGGCCAGATGCACCCCTGTGCGGTCGGCCGTTCCGCTGTAGCGCGCCACGCGGATGCCGATGCCCGAGCCGAACGACGAATAGAGCAGGAAACCCAGCGAGCCGATGGTCATCACCACCTGGTAGCCCGCCAACTGGGCCGCGCCGAACCATCCCGCCATGACGCCGCTGAAGGTGAAGGCGCCCGTCTCCATGGCCATCTGCAGGGCCACCGGCAGCGATTGGGCGTTGACGCGGCGCACGGCGCCCCACCGGATGCGCGACGCCCGCCAGCCCACCATGAAGGGGCGGTAGCGGCGGCGGAGGGACAGCACGGTCACCATGCCTGCAACGGTGAACACGCGCGAGAGCAGTGTGGCCAGGCCCGCACCGAGCAGCCCCAACCGGGGGAACGGCCCGATGCCGTAGATGAGCAGGGCGTTGAGCACGACGTTCACCAGGTTGCCGGCGAGCAGCACCCACATGCCCGTGGCGGTGTCGCTCGTGCCGTCGGTAAACTGGCGCAGCATGTTGGCCGCCGTCAGGAAGATGAGCGACGAGAGCATGACCAGATAGTAGGAGCGCACCTCGGGCATGATCTCCGCCGGCTGCCCCATGTAGTCGAGAAAGAAAAAGAGCACCGCCATGACTGCCGTGAGCAGGGCGCCGAAGAGGCCGTTGGCCACCATGGCCTGGCGCAGCGTGCTGCCCGCCGCCCGCTGTTCGTCGCGCCCGCAGTGGGCGCTGATCAGGGGGGTCAGACCGTAGCTGTAGCCTATGATGACGAAGGTGACGAGGTTGAAAAGGGTATTGACAAAGGCGGCCGCCGCCAGTGACGACGTGGCAAAGCGGCCCACCATGATGGTGTCGGCAAAGCCCATAATAATAAAGCCAAGCTGGCCGACGGCGATGGGGAGGCCGAGGCTCAGCGTGGCTTTATAGTGGGGGATAAGCGGATTCATTCCGAGGGGTAAGCGTGGTTTAGCGCCTGCTGTCGGCGTCTGTTCTTAGGCGGAAGGTGCGTGCTGTGGTTTTGTTCTTTTTCGTTCCGAAGCCGACGTGGAAGGTGACATAGGGCGTGCGCAGACGCTGCGGCGCGATGATTTCTACGGTGTAGCGGAAGCCGCGTCCCGGCGCCAGCTGGCTCACGACGGCCGTCGGCGAGATGGCCACGCGCTTGTTGTCGCAGGTCACCTGCGGGGCGATGTTGTAGAGCATGGCGTCGCCGCGGTTGTATATCTCCATCACCAGCGTGGCGCGCTCGCCGGCGTTGAAGCGGCGGTCCTGCCGGCTCTCCACGAAGCGCACGTTCTCTACGCTGAGGCTGCGCCAGTCGGTCGCTGCCGGGCGGCTGCTCCGGCGGTCGGTATAGCCGTAGTCTACGCCGTCGTAACTGTCGGCATAGTCGCCCGGGGCGTAGCGGTCTTCATAGGCTTCTTTTTCGCGGCGGTCCAGGTCGGCCCCGATGGCGGCACCGGCAGCACCGCCCACGAGCATACCGATGGCGCCGCCCACCTGATGGCCGCGGTAGCCGCCCGTGATGCCGCCGATGGTGGAGAACAGGGCGCCGCCCGCCATGCTGCCTTCAAGGGTGGTGTGCACCTGGTTGTAGGACGTGCAGGCGCCGAGCGTCAGGGCGGAGGCCAGCAGCATACTGGCCGTCTTGGCTATGCGGAGGATGGTCATGAGGGTGGGGGTGAGGAGGTAAAACAAAGGGGCGGGACAAGACCCGCCTGTCGGCACGTGAGCGGTTATTTCACGACGATGACCAGGTACTTGCTGACGCTCCAGAAGGTGTCGGCATTGGTGATTCGCAGGGTGTAGAGGCCCTGAGCGTCCTTGTCGAGGGTGTAGGAGCCGGCCGGGTGTGAGGTCTTGATTTCCACGCTCTTCGAGTAGAGAGGAATCTTCTTGGTGACGCGGATGTCAATTTTGGTAAAGTAGTCCTTGTTGGCCTGGTCCGAACTCATCACGTTGTCGCGGTCCATGATGTGCTGTTCGCGCAGTTCCTTCTTCGTGCCGAACACGTACCATGCAGTGTGGATAGCGGCGTCCTGTTCGGCCACGGTGCGTTCCTTCTCTGCATTCTTCTGCGTCAGGTCCTCCACGTCTTCGTGCAGGCGGTCGATGGCCTCGTCCTGCTCGGCGATGCGGATGTTCTGCTCTTCGAGCTGCTGGCGCAGGCGTGCTATCTCTTCGGTCTTGGCCTCGATCTGGTGGTTAAACTCCTCCACCATGGCCTCGTAGGCCTTCTTGGTCTCCGTATTGGTCTGGTTGGCGTTGCGGAGCATCTGCTGGAGTTCGGCGATGCGCTGTCGGTTCAGGCGCAGCGTCTGCTGGATGAAGTCCATGTTCTCCTGAATGACCTGCTGGTCGGGCGTTTCGGCCTGCTCTGTGGTGACGCGGCCTTCGGCCTCGTTGATTTTGCGGAAGCCGTCGCGTATATCCTGTATGGTACGTGCCAGGTCCTCCGTTTCGCTGTTCGACTGTGCGATGACCCGTTCGAGCGAGTCGATTTTCTGCTGTGAGCGGTCTTCGCTGTTGTCCTTCTCGCGTTGCGACTGACAGGAAGCCATCATGATGGCGGCAGCGGCGATGGCCATGCCGAGTGTGGTTTTCATGTTCATAGGGGTAGGTATGTTTTCGGTGGCGCGGCGCATGCGGACCCGTACTGTTGCCGTGGGCTGTGGGCTCCAGGCTGTGGTGTGGCGGCCCGTCTGTGCCCTCCGTCATGCGGTGCGTCAGCGTTGGAATGGTAGTGTGTGTGGTGTGGGGAGGTGGGTGTGGGGCGCTTATTCGGCGCTGTCGTCCTCCTCGTCCTCCAGCCGGCGTGCGTCGTCCTGCCGTCGTCCGTCGCGGCGTTCGCGTCGCTCGCGTCGTGCCGCCTGCTTGGCGTTCTCGCCGCCGCCGATGATGAGGACAAACTCGCCGCGGGGCTCGTTGGTCTGGAAGTGGGCTGCCACCTCGGCGATGGTGCCGCGCACGCAGTCTTCGTGCAGTTTGGAGATTTCGCGGCAGGCCGCCATCGGGCGCTCGGCGCCGAAGACCTCGGCCATCTGGAGCAGCGTCTTGACCACGCGGTGGGGCGACTCGTAGAATATCATCGTCCGCTCCTCGGTGCGCAGCGCCTCGAGGCGTGTGGCGCGGCCTTTCTTCTGGGGCAGGAATCCCTCGAAGGTGAAGCGCTCGCAGGGCAGGCCCGACATCACCAGTGCGGGGACGAAGGCCGTCGGCCCGGGCAGGCATACCACCTGCACGCCGTGGGCCACAGCCGCGCGGACCAGCATGAAACCGGGGTCTGAGATGCCCGGCGTGCCGGCGTCCGACACCAGCGCCATCACCTCGCCCGCGGCGATGCGGGCGGCGAAGGCATCGGCCGTCTGGTGCTCGTTGAACTTATGATGGGCACACAGGCGGGCGCTGATGTCGAAGTGCTTGAGCAGCAGCCCCGACGTCCGCGTATCTTCGGCCAGAACGAGGTCCGCCTCTTTGAGGATGCGCAGGGCGCGGAGCGTGATGTCTTCAAGGTTGCCCACCGGGGTGGGTACGAGATAAAGCGTTCCCATAGCGCAAAGTTATTTATTTTCGTGGCGACAGCAAACAAAACCCTTGCTTTTTCATTTTATTAAGGGTGACGGAGGGTGCGCTGTCAGGAGAAGCTGCGCCCTCCTATCGGCGCGTTACCGGCCTTTATCAAAGCCCCATGCCTTTTATGCGGAGACCATTATTTCTTCAATCCTCCATATACTCCATGACGCGGCCGCTGATGACCTTGAGGGAGATTTCGCACACCTTGGTGTTGTACTGTGCCTCGAGGATGCGCTCCTCGGCGTCGAGGAGGCTCTGCTGTGCCTCGCGCATCTCGATGCCCGAGAGGTCGCCCAGCAGGAAGCGTTCGCAGGCGATGGCGTGGTTGCTGCGCGCGGTGACTACGTTCTGCTCCTCCAGCGCCAGCAGGGCCAGGTTGTTCTGGTACGCCTGCCAGAGGTCGGTGAGGTCGGCCCGCAGGTTGAGCATGACGTTCTGCCGGGCCTGTTCGGCATTGTCGGCGGCGATGAGGGCGTTGGCGCGTTCGCGGCGGCGGTTGCCGTCGAAGAGCGTCATGCCCACGGTGACGCCCACGTCGGCGCCGAGGGTGTGGCGGTCGGTGCCCTGTCCGCTGCCCGAATGGCTGTAGGCGTAGGCATAACTGCCGCTGAGGCGGACGTAGGGATAGTCGCGCGAGCGGACGGCCCGCAGGTCGATGTCCGCCAGGCGGCGCTGCGAGAGCGCCTGGAGCAGGGAGGTGTTGGTGCGCAGGCAGGCGGCCCAGAGCGAGTCGAACCGGAGGGTGGGGCAGAGGGTGATGGCCGTGTCGGCGGCCTCGATGCGGGCATCAACGTCGTGGTTGGCCATGAGGGCATTGAGGCGTATGCGCGACGATGAGAGCAGTTCGCGCTGCTTGAGGCACTTGGCACTGTCGGCATTGAAATCGACCTGTGCCTGCTGCAGGTCCAGCCGCGAGTTGTTGCCGATGGCCCAGCGCTCCTGCACGATGCGCAGGCGTTCGGCCGAGAGGGCCACGGCGTGCGTGAGGTTGCGCATTCGCAGGCGCTGCTGCACGAAGTTGTAATACTCTGTGGCCAGTTCGCCCACATAGTCCTCCAGGGCGATGCGCGTCTGTATCTCGCTCTGTCGGCGCAGTTCCTGCAGGCGCTGGTAGTTGGTCTGAATCTTGTAGCCGTCAAACACCGTCCATTCGGCGAAGACGCCCGCCTGAACGCTGTGATCGACCATGCCGTGCTCGGTCGTGGCGGGCTGCGTGCCCGTCTGCGACTTGCGCCATTGATCCACGGCGCCCGTGTAGGTGCCGCGTGCCGTGACGGTGGGCAGGTAGCCCGCGTTGGCCCGCGTGGCGTTGTTGGCCGCCGTCTGCTCCTGTCCGCGGACGATGCGCAGACTGTAGTTTTGCTGCAGACCGTCGCGTATGCAGCGGCCCAGCGTGTGCTGTGCGGCAGCCGGCGCCGCCGTAAGGGCGGTCAGGGCAAGGGTGAGGAGGGAAAGGGAAAAGCGCGAGAGAGTCATGCCTTATGTTTCGTGGAGAGGTTGGTAGAGAGATAGGTATATACCGCCGGTACGACGAAGAGCGTGAGCAGTGTGGAGAACAGCATGCCGCCCACCACCGCCGTGCCCATGGCCACGCGGCCGGCGGCGCCTTCGCCCGTAGCGAGCATCAGGGGCAGCAGGCCCAGGATGGTCGAGGCCGACGTCATCAGGATGGGGCGCAGACGCTGCAGCGCCGCCTCGCGGATGGCCGTGTGCTTGTCCTCGCCGCGCTGCTGCCGCTGGTTGGCAAACTCGACGATGAGGATGCCGTTCTTGGCCACCAGACCGATGAGCATGATGATGCCAATCTGGCTGAAGATGTTCATCGTCTGCCCGCCGCAGAGCATGAACACCAACGCGCCGCAGACAGCCAGCGGCACGGTGAGCATGATGACGAGGGGGTCCTTGAAACTCTCAAACTGGGCCGCCAGGATGAGGAATATCAGCACCAGGGCCAGCGAGAAGGCGAAGATGAGGCTCGACGAACTCTCGCGAAACTCTTTCGAGTCGCCCGCCAAAGCCGTGCGGAAGGTGTCGTCGAGGGTGGATGCCGCGATGCGGTCCATCTCGTCCAGACCCTGCCCGATGGTCACGCCGTCGGCCAGACCCGCCGAGACGGTGGCCGAGACGAAGCGGTTGTAGCGGTAGAGTTTGGGCGGCGTGACGCTCTCTTCCAGTTGGACAAGGTTTTCCATCTGCACCATCTGGCCGGCGCCGTTGCGCACATAGATGGCCTTGAGGTCGGCCGGGTCGTTGCGCAACTGGCGGTTTATCTCGCCGACAATCTCATACTGCTTGCCGTTCATATAGAGGTAGCCCATGCGCTGGCCGCTGAGGCCGTACTGCAACGTCTGGGCCACGTCGCGCGTGCTGACGCCCATGATGTTGGCCTTCTCGCGGTTGACCGACAGGCGCATCTCGGGCAGGGAGAACTTCAGATCGACGTCGGCCATGCGGAACAGGGGGCTCTCGCTGACCGCCGCCATGAAGCGTGGCAGCACCTCGCGCAGTTTGTCGAGGTTGGTGGCCTGCAGCACATACTGTACGGGCATGCTGCCGCGGCGTCCGCCGAAGGTGCTCTGCTGCTGAACGAAGGCGCGGGCGTCCGTCTGGCCGGCCACGGCGCGCGTCAGGCGCTCGGCCACGTCGGCCTGCGAGTAGGAACGCTCGCTCAGGTCGCGCAGCGTGATCTGCAGGTTGCCCGACGATGACGACACGCGGGCCGTGATGAAGGCCGCGTCGGGCACGAGCGAGTCGGCCAGGGCATTGATGCGCTCGGTGTAGTCGCGCATGTATTCATACGTCACGCCCTCGGGGCCCGAGGTGCGGACGGTGATGCTCGAGCGGTCTTCGAGCGGCGCCATCTCGGCCGGCGTGGCCGTCCATATCCAGATGCTGGCCCCCGTGGCGATGACCATCAGGACGAAGGCCAGGGCGCGGCGCCGCAGGAAGGCATCGAGCAGACGGGCGTACAGGCGGTTGAGCCCCTCGAAGAAAGGCTCCGTGCGCCGGTAGAACCAGCCCTTCTCCTCACGACGCACCAGCAGTTTGGTGGCCAGCATCGGCGTGAGCGTCAGTGCGGCGAACGACGAGATGATGACGCAGCCCGCCACCACAAAACTGAACTCGCGGAACAGGCGGCCCGTCGTGCCCTGCATGAACACGATGGGGAAGAACACCGCCACCAGCGTCACCGTCGTGGAGATGACGGCGAAGAATATCTCCTTCGCCCCGTCGATGCCCGCCTCGAGCGGCCGCATGCCCCGCTCGATACGTATATATATGTTCTCCGTCATGACGATGGCATCGTCCACCACCAAGCCCACGGCCAGCACGATGGCCAGCATGGACAGCACGTTGATGGAGAAGCCGCAGAGGTACATGATAAAGAACGAACCGATGAGCGACACGGGGATGACGATGCACGGCACGAGCGTCACGCGCCAGTCGCGCAGGAAGAGGAAGATGATGAGGATGACCAGGAGGAAAGCCTCGTAGATGGTGGTCTTCACCTCGTTGATGGAGGCGCGGATGAAGCGCGTGTTGTCGAAGCCATATTCATACTTCACATCCTGCGGCAGGTCCTTGCGCATCTGCTCCATGCGGGCGCGGACGGCGTCGGCAATCTCGATGTGGTTGGCACCGGGCTGCGGCACGATGGCCACGCCGACCATCGGCACGCCGTTCATCTTCATATAGCTCTTCAGGTCGCGTGCCGAGAGTTCGGCGCGGCCGATGTCGCTCAGGCGCACCACGCGGCCGTTCTGCGTCTTGATGACCAGGTCGTTAAACTCCTTCGTGGTGTGCATCTGTCCCATCGTGCGGATGGTCAGTTCGACGCTCTTTCCCTCGATGCTGCCCGAGGGCAGTTCGACGTTCTCGCGGTCGAGGGCGCTCTTGACGTCCATCGGCGTGACGCCATAGCCCGCCATGCGTGCGGGGTCGAGCCAGAGGCGCATACAGTAGCGCTTCTCGCCCCATATCATGACGCTGCTGACGTCGGGGATGGTCTGCAGTTGCTCCTTGACGGTGAGGTCGGCAATCTCCGAGAGTTCGAGCAGTGAGCGCTTGTCGCTGCTGATGGCCACCATCATGATGGGCATGGCGTCGGCATCGCTCTTGGCCACCGTCGGCGGGTCGCAGTCTTTAGGCAGGAAGCGCTGTGCGCGCGACACCTTGTCGCGCACGTCGTTGGCCGCCGTCTCGAGATCGACGCTGAGTTCAAACTCCACCGTGATGCGGCACTGCCCCTGCTGGCTCACGCTGGTCAGCGAGCGTATGCCCGGTATGCCGTTGATATTCTGCTCCAGCGGTTCGGTAATCTGGTTTTCGATGACGTCGGCGTTGGCGCCCGCATACGAGCAGGTCACCGAGATGACCGGGTTATCGACCGACGGATATTCGCGCACGCCCAGCGTCAGGTAGCCTATGGCACCGAAGAGCAGGATGACCAGGGTGAGCACCGTGGCCAGCACGGGGCGGCGTATGCTGAGTTCGGAAATGTTCATGGCGCTGTGAGGACTAACGGATGACGCGGACCTTCTGGCCCGTTCTCAACTGCATGATGCCCGAGACGATGACGCTGTCGCCCTCGCTCAGACCCTTAACCACCTGCACGCTGCTGTCGGTGCGCAGGCCGGTGACAATCTCTACAGGCTGCGCCTTGCCCTGCCGGCAGACGAAGACCTTGTCGCGTCCCATCTCGGCGATGACGGCCTCAGAGGGTACGGCCAACGTGTTGGCGTAGGTGCCCGCCGAGAGGCTGACGCTGACATAGCGGCCCGGCACCAGAGCGCCGTCGGCATTGTCGTAGCGGCCGCGGACGGCATAGGTGCGCGTGTCGGCATCGACGCGGGCGTCGGCGGCATAGACCGTGGCGCGGCGTGTCTTGAGGTCGCCCTCGACGGTGAACGACAGGGCGGCGCCCGGGCGCAGCAGTCCGGCATAGCGCTCCGGCACGCTGAACTCCACGCGCAGCGTCCGCGTCTGCGTCAGCGTGGCCACCGTGGTCTGCGTCGTGGCATAGGCACCCGTGCTCACGCGGCGCAGGCCGATGATGCCGCTGAAGGGTGCCCGCAGTTGCGTCTGTGCTATCTGCGCATCGACAGCGTCAATCTCGGCACGCAGTGTGGCCAGGTTGGCCTCAGCCTCCTGGAACGCCTCGCGGCTGACGGCCTCCTTCTCCAGCAGGGCGCGCTGGCGGTAGAGGCGGTCTTGCATCAGTTTGAGCTGGGCCGTGAGTTTGCGTTTCTGCGCCTGCAAGGGGGCGTCGTTAATGGTGGCCAGCAACTGGCCCCGGCTGACGTGTGCGCCTTCGGCAAAACAAATCTGCGTAATCTTGCCCGACGTCTCGAACGAGAGGTCCACCTCCTCTTCCGGCAGCAGCGAACCGCTGACGGTGATGCCGTCGGTCAGCGTCGTCGGGCGGATGACGGCGACGCGGACGTCCAGCGTGCGGTCTTTCCGGCCGCCCTTGCCATCGCCCTTGCCCGCCCCCGACGTGCCGGGGCCCATTTCCGGACTGCCCGCAGCGCCAAACCACTGCCAGGCCACGATGACCAGCACGACGGCCGCAACGCCGCACAGTGCCCATACTATTCTTTTCTTATTCATGACGTAGATTATGTATTTGCGTGATGATTCGGTATTCCTCCCTGTGAGACAAGGGCCTTCTGCGGTGAAGAGCGGGAATGTACACTCGTCAATGGCCGCTCACCTTCACGGCGTAGGCCTCGCGGCCGTGCCTGACGATGTATATCCCGTCGGGCATGCTGTCGATGCGCGTCATGCGGCGGCCGTCCGTACTATATACCGTGACGTCCTTCATGGCCACCAGTTCGTGGCGCGTGCCCGGCCGCGGGTTGTCTGTCGGCACCGACGTGATGGCCGTCGGCACACTGCCCTCGCTGATGAAGCGGTAGAGGCTGCCCGTGTCCGTCAGGCCGTTGCCCGAGTAGGTCGCCACCACCCATTTCATGTTTGCCGCCGTGCCGTGGCTCGTGCCGCGGTCGTTCATATAGATGCCCGTGGCCGAGAAGCCATAGTAGCCCTCGCTGTCGCTCTTGTGTATCTGGAAGTCGCCCGATGTCGCCGTGCCATACTGCAGGAAGTTCATCGTCGTGCCGCTGCCGATGTTGCCGTTGTTCCACGAGTCGCCCGTGCGCCCCGGCAGGTAGTCGATGCGCTGGCCGTCGAAGGTATAGAGTTGGAAATGCTCGCTGTCGCTGCCCGGCTTCATGTAGAACAACTGCGTCTCGCGCTTGCCGTCGGCCGTCAGTCGCTGGTTCGTGCACTGCAGCGCCTTGTAGCCGTTGTGCATGCCCATCGTCCAGTAGAACGGACCGCTGCCCGACGCCGGCCGCTTGTCCTGTATGCGGTAGAGGTGGGTGGTCTCGTCGTCACTGTATTCAAACACCCCCTGAGCCTTCGGCGATACGGCGTCGCCCGTCGCCAGGATGCGCACGCCATCCACGGGCCAGGGCACCACTTCGCCCGTGGCCTTGATGCTGGGCCGCTGAGCACCATAGTGGATGAGCGAGTCCGTCAGTTCGGCCGCCAACTTCATGGTCAGTTCGGGCATCTCGTCGGCCAGGTTGTTCTGCTCGCCGATGTCGGTGCGGATGTTGTACAGTCGGCGCTCCTGGTTGGCCCAGAAGTAGATCAGGTGGTAGTCGCCGTTGAGGATGGCCGAGTAGGCGCCGTAGCCCTCGCGGCGGTCCTGCGATTCACCCCAGCGGTTGGGATAGTGCCATATCAGACTGCGTTCGCGGCGCAGGCCGGGGTTGCGCAGAATGTCCACAAAACTCTTGCCGTCGATGGTCTGCGAGCACTGGCTGATGTCTGCCCCCGCCATCTCGGCGATGGTCGGGAAGAAGTCTTCGATGATGATGCGGTTGTCGTTCGTGGTGCCGCCCTCGGTCACGCCCGGCCAATAGACCATCATCGGCTCGTGGTTGCCCCCTTGGTAGGCCGAGCCCTTACCGGCGCGTGCGGGATAGTTCTGGTCGTAGTTGGCCCGTCCCTGACGCACGCTGACGGCCTGTCCGCCGTTGTCCGACATGAAGAGCAGCACCGTGTTGCGTGCTACGTCGGGATGCGCCTCCAGCCAGTCGAGCATCTGCCCCAGACTGTGGTCCATGCCCTCGATGAGCGCCGCGTGGTTCACCTCTTGCGTGTTCATACGGTCCTGCAGTTGCTCGTCATAGATGCCCACGCCGTTCTCCATGTAGTTGCCCGTGAAGCGCGAGTCGGGGTTGTAGGGCGTGTGGATGGCGTAGTGCGACATGTAGAGATAGAACGGCTTGCCCTCGGCCACCGGCTTCTCTATCGCCGCCAGCGCCTCGATGGTCAGCGCCTCGGTGAGGAAGGTGCCTTGGGCATAGTATTTCTCCAACCCCGGCACGTGGTAGGCACCCGAACCGTAGTTGTCCTGCGCCAAGTAACTGCCCGGCGCGCCGTGCGCACCGCCCGCGATGTTCACGTCGAAGCCGAACGACAGCGGGTTTTCGCCCGCCGTGCCGATGGTGCCCCAGTGGGCCTTGCCGCAGTGGATGGTGTAGTAGCCTGCGCGGTGCAGCACCTCCGGCAGCGCCGTCGCCAGCGCCGCGTTTTTGCGGTCGTGGGCGCTCGTCACCGTGTCGGGCTGCAGACCGTTGTAGTTCCAGTCGGGCAGGGTCAGCGAGCCGCCGCTGGCATCCGTCTTGGTGTTATACTGTAAAGTCCAGTTGGTCACGCGGTGGCGTGCGGCGTTCATACCCGTCATCAGGCTGCACCGCGAGGGCGACGAGATGGCCGAGGCGTAGGCCTGGGTAAACTTCACGCCGAGGCGTGCCATGCGTTCCATATTGGGCGTGCGGTAGCGGTGGTTGAGGGCCGTTGGCTCATCGTAGAAGGGCACCGACGTCTCCTGCCACCCCATGTCGTCCACGAGGAAGAAGATGATGTTCGGCTGTTGCGCGCTCTGAGCCTGCGCACCGGCAGCGGCAGCTACCGTAGAGGCCAGCGCCAATAACCTGTTTGCTTTCATAGTGTAAGGATTAGGTGATGTGTATAGGGCAAAGGTATAACAAATATCGGAAAAGGCAAGACGATGGTCGGAGGTTTGTGGGGGAAGTGGCGCGACACAGCGTCCCATCGAGGGGCTTCCGGTCTTTGCCGAACAGACGGCCCGGTCTCTTGCATGTCCGGCAGCCTGAAGCGATGTGTCAACAGAATCAGCACGTCATTCAAGATTGTGTATAGCGAATTATTGCTGTCCGGTAAACAGTCACAATGTGTTGTGCCGCAGATTGTTTCCATAGTATAAGCCCCATAGGCGGCGTTGAGGATGGCTGAAGGCCATCCCTCGACCTCCGCAGGAGGGAGAGCCTGTAGCCCAGGGCCAGC
>JALEZQ010000097.1 GCA_022772475.1 Bacteroidales bacterium
GGTGTGTCAAAATGCAAATTTTGACGCGCACTCAAAGGTGCGTCAGAATGGTCAAGATGCAAGGCGCTGAGGATGAGGGCGCCGGGAGTGTACTGAAGTACATGACCAAGCCCGAAGACGATAGCAACGCAGCAGATTGGCCATTATGATACACCGTCCATGGGACAATCTTGAACGATGATAATCAACGCCCCGGCATTTCTCACCACACATCGACCTCGGCGATGCACAGGCGCTTGCCGCCGCCGGCAATCTCGGTGGCCTGCACCTTGACGTAGCGGGCCTCGACGGGCGTGGCAAAGTCCACAGAGCGGCGCGTGGGGTCGTTGATGAGGTTGCCGAAGTGGAAGGTGGCGGCCTCGGTCCAGTGGCTGCCGTCCATGCTCACCCACACCTTACCGCCGGCCATCATGCCCTCGGCGTTGCGGCGCGGCGGCGTGTAGGCGAAGCCCGAGAGGCGCCGCGGCTGCTCCAGTTGCCATACCAATGCGTGCTGCGTGCCCTCGTCGCCGGCCCACCATGTGGCGGGGTCTTCGTCAAAGGCCATGGCCGCTGTGTGGCGCGGCTGTTCACCGGTGGCCGACACCAGGTGCCAGCCGGTCTTGGCTGTGCCGAGTTGTTCGGTGAGCACCGCCCCGCGCTCGCCGTTGAGCAGGGCCACGGCCTTCACCACGCAGGCGTCGGCGGCGAAGGGCGCGGTGTATAGCGCCGACCGGGCGTCGGGCGCCGTACCGTCCGTGGTGTAGCGTATCTCGTAGCCCGCACTGAGGTTGGCGGCGATGTTCTCACCATGGGCCTTCCACCCGAAGTCTTGCGGTTTGGGGGCGATGACCACCTTGCCGTCCTTCGTGCGGCGGCAGGTCAGCATGGGCGGACGCGCGGCATAGTGGTGGAGCGACACGTGGCTGAGGCGTGGCTCGGCGCGTGCCGACAGCACCCTCACGCGCACCTTATCGGTGGTGACGTCGGCCATGCGCAGGATGCGCTTGTAACCGATGTTCGTGGCGTGGGCCACTTCTTTCCACGCGCCGTCAACCCAGGCGTCCACGGCGTGCTCGGCCACGCGTTCGCCGCTCTGCGCGATGGGCTCTTGCAGGACGATGCGGTTGAAGGTGATGGCCTCGGGCCACTGCAGCACCACGCCGTCTTTGACGCTGACGGCGGTCTTGGCCTTGCCGTCGAGCAGGGCGCGCGGCCCTTTGGCGCCGGCCATCAGGTCGGTGCCGTAGGTGGCGCGGATGCGCTGCCCCACTTCCGTGAGCACCGCGACGTCGCGGTCGCCGAAGCGGCCGTCGCGGTCGGGCGGGATGTTGAGCAGGAAGGTGGCGTTGCCGCCCACGGCGCGCTCGTAGATGTCGAACACGTCGTCGGCGCTGCGCACCTGCTGCCGGTCGTCATCGCGGTAGAACCAGCCCTCGCGGATCGATGTGTTGGTCTCGGCCTGCTGGTAGTGCAGATACCGGGCCGTCAGCAGCCGGGCGTCGCTGCCGGGGTCGGCGTCGGTGATGTCGGCGAAGTGGGTGGCGGTGTCGGGGTTGATGGCATAGGGCATCACGTTCCACTCTGTGGGGCGCGTGCCGCCGGCCTCGTTGCCGCACCAGCGCACGTCCTCGCGGCCGAAGATGACGGCCTCGGGCGCCAGCGTATGGATGAGGGTCTTCCACGACGCATAGTCGTAGGTCTGCCCGCCCTTGCGCTTGGGGTGCGCGCCGTCAAACCACACCTCGTGGATGGGACCATACTCGGTGAGCAGTTCGAAGAGCTGGTTGAGGAAATACGCGTTATAGTCGTCCACGACAAATTGGAACGTCCGCTTGTCGGCGAAGGGCCGTCCCTCCACCGGCTGCGGTATGGTACGCAGCGTCTTGGCGCTGAGGTTGCCGTACAGGCCCTCGGCATTCTCGATCTGGTAGAGGTCGGCCGGCGAGAGGTAGATACCCAGTTTGAGGCCGTACTTCCTGCACGATGCCGCCAGGTCTTTGAGCACGTCGCCCTTGCCGTCGCGGAAGCCGGTGGACATGATGCCGTGGCGCGTGTAGCGGCTCTGCCACAGCACGAAGCCGTCGTGGTGCTTGGCGGTGAAGATGACCATCTTCATGCCCGCCGCCTGCATGGCCGCGCACCACTGGTCGGTGTCGAGGGTCTTGAGGTCGAAGATGCGCGGGTCTTCCTTGCCGTTGCCCCACTCCATGCGGGTGAAGGTGTTCGGTCCGAAGTGGATGAAGGCGATGAACTCGTTCTGCAGCGCGGCCATCTGGTTGGCCGTCGGCACGACGTGTGCGGCCTTGGCCATGATGTCGGCCCGGCTGTCGTTGGGGGCGATGGCCCACGTATTCTTATACGCCATCGTGTCTTTGGGTGCCGTGCAGGCGGCCGTCATGCAGGCCACGCCCACGGCCATCAGCAGTTTGTGTATTGTCATAAGGTTTGTAGTTGTATGGTGAAGCATGTGGTGTGGGGGTCATGTAAAAGAATCGCCGATTTCTTTACACGTTCGTGTGCTCATGTAAAGTGATGGTCGCTCGCCACAAAGATACAACTTATTTTTGATGATAGCTGCCGGCTGCCCCAACTTCAACACCCGCTCATATCGTATCTCCGCCGCAGCTTCAACGCTATTGCGCGATATTTATCGCGAACCCTTCGCCGCTGGTGCCGTCAGGAGGCGCCGTCCACCCGCGCAGCCTCAACGCTATTGCGCCGGATTTCACCGCCACACCATCGCCCCGTGGTGCCGTCAATGGACGGAACCTCCTAACGGCCCCCGCCGCCCGGTGTGCAATTTTTCTTTTAACATCCGTTAACCCCGAGAAGGGCCGCGAAACCCACCGCCCACTCCCGCGGTCGGAAATAACGCAAGCATGAGGCCTTTGTTTTATACCTCTTTTTGTAAAAATCAAAGCCGACGCCCCATTTTGCGTTAAATTCTCTGAATATTCTCCGTATTTTCCCCGAAAAGCGGCCTCGCCGACGCGGCCGAGCGCAAGCGATTGGGCGATCACAGTAAGCGTTACAGGATTTTCTGTAACGCTTACAGAAAAATCTGTCGCCCAAACAGTGGTGACGGAAGGCATTTTCGCCCCGCCGTCGCGCCATCGCGCTTCTATTTGCGCCGCCGCGGCCGTTCACGTTATCGGCCACAAAACTCACGTTTTGCGCACAATGTGCAAAAATCAGAAGGGGCAGAGGCGTTGAATATGGCGTTGAGCGACGTCTTTTTCTTTCTTTGCGCAGAGAACGTGCACGCTAACAAAAATAATACGTAAATTTGCGCCATACATGCCGACCGTCCTGTCACGGCACATGGCCGGAAGCCACTGCCCGGCGTGGATGACGACCGGCAGCGGCATGCCCCCCTACCCTTATCTAAACCTTTTCTTGTCATGACAGCATCCGAAATAACGTTGCGCCTGTCCCATCTGCGCCAGTGGATGAACGAGGCCCGCCTCAGCGCCTTCGTCGTGCCCACCACCGACCCCCACAACAGCGAATATACCCCCGCCTACTGGATGTGCCGCGAATGGCTCACGGGCTTCACGGGCTCGGCCGGCACCGCCGTGGTCACGCAGACCGGTGCGGCGCTCTGGACCGACTCGCGCTATTTCCTCCAGGCCGAGGACCAACTCGCCGGCACGGGCATCACCCTGATGCGCGAGGGAGTGGACGGCGTGCCCACAATCGCCGAGTGGCTTAACAGCCAGTTGCCGGGTGACGGCAGCGCGGTGGGGTTCTCGGCCCAGGTGATGAGCGCCGAGATGGCCGCGGCTACCCTCAGCGGACTGCGCGCCGACATCGGGGTGCAGGCCGTCGATGCCGACCCCTTCGCCACACTGTGGCAGGGACGGCCGGCACTGCCCGCCACGCCGCTGCGCGTCATGCCCGACAGCGTGGCCGGCGAGAGTGCGCGCAGCAAACTGCGCCAAATCTTCGCCGCCGTGCGCGGGTATCAGCCGGATGCCGACTTGGTGATGGTCAACGACCTCTCGGAGATAGCCTGGACGCTGAACATGCGCGCCGACGACATTCCCTACAACCCCCTCTTCGTGGCCTATCTCGCCATCGGCGAAGGCCATGCCACGCTCTTCACCGCCACAGAGCGCATCACGCCCGAGGCCGCTGAAGCCCTGGCCGCCGCCGGCGTCAGCACAGCGCCCTACGACGGATGGGCGGCGTGTCTGGACAAACTGCCGAAGGGGGCGGTCATCGCCTGTCCCGCCACGATGAACATGCAGGTCACCACCGCCTGCACCAGGATGGGACTGAAGGTGGCGACGGTGGCCGATTGGCCCATACCGCTTCTGAAGAGCATGAAAAACGCTGCCGAGCAGCAGGGCTTCCGCGAAGCCATGGAGCGCGACGGCGTGGCGATGGTGCGCTTCCTGCGCCGCTTCTATCCGGCGGCCGCAGAGGGCGTGCTCAGCGAGGTGAAGGTGGACGAGTGGCTCACCGCGATGCGGGCCGAGGAGGAAGGGTTCGTCGGACTGAGTTTTCCGACCATAGCGGGCTACGCCGCCCACGGCTCTATCGTCCACTACGAGGCGACGCCCGAGACCGACGCGCCCATCGCGCCGAAGGGCCTGCTGCTGCTCGACAGCGGCGCACAGTACGACTGCGGCACGACGGACATCACGCGCACGCTGGCCGCCGGCCCCCTGACGGACGAGGAGCGCCGCGCCTACACCCTGGTGCTCAAGGGGCATCTGGCGCTGCAGCACTGCCGCTTCCCCCGCGGCACGACGGGCCTGCAACTGGACACGGCGGCACGATATGCCATGTGGCAGGCGGGCTACGACTTCGGCCACGGCACGGGACACGGCGTAGGACACCAGCTGTGCGTACACGAAGGACCGCAGCAGATACGCAAGAATGTGCGCACCTGCACGCTGATACCGCTTGTGGAGGGCATGACCATCACCGACGAGCCGGGCATATATGCCGCGGGACAGTTTGGCGTGCGCATCGAGAACACGCTGCTCGTCGTCGATGGCGGCGAGACGCCCTACGGCCGTTTCCTGGCCTTCGAGCCCCTGACGCTCTGCCCCTACGACCTGACGCCCGTATGCCGCGAGATGCTCTCTGACGTCGAGGTGGGCTGGATAAATGCCTACCACGCCACGGTGCGCGAGCGGCTGCTGCCGCGCCTCACCGACGAGGCCGACCGCCAATGGCTCATCAGCGCCACAGAGCCGATAGCATAGCCCCCGTGCCAATGGCGTAAGCCATCGGCCACCCCCGCCCCCGCCGCAAAAGGGCGAAGAACACACAAAGACAACACAGACTTACACAATGACGAAGACCCTAAGGACCACGGCCCTACGATATATGCTGCTGCTCCTGCCGCTGCTGCTCCCCGCAGGCGGCATGGCGCAGCAGTATGCGTCTCACACCCTTGCCGACACCCTACGCGCACGCTTCCGCCAGATGCTCATGCCCGAGACGGCCACGGCAGACGCTGCGAAGCAAAGATAGCACGGCACGCCGGCGGAAGCAACGATATAATCATCAACACAATTCATATTCTATACTCAACAAAACAAAATCACACACTACGTATGGTTAATTTCTCTCTTGAGGGCAAGGTAGCCCTCGTCACCGGTGGCGTTTACGGCATCGGCTTTGCCATCGCCAAGGCGCTGCATGAGGCGGGCGCGAAAATAGTGTATAACTGCAGCACGCAGAAGTCGATGGACCTCGGCGTGGCCAACTACCGCGAGGCAGGCATCGACGCCAAGGGCTACCTCTGTGACGTCACCGACGAGGCAGCCGTCCAGGCCATGGTGGCCGACATCGAGCAGACCGTCGGCACCGTGGACATCCTGGTCAACAACGCCGGCATCATCCGCCGCATCCCCATGACCGACATGGAGGCCGCCGACTTCCGCCGCGTGGTGGACGTGGACCTCGTGGCGCCTTTCATCTGCGCCAAGGCCGTCATCCCCGGCATGATCAAGAAGGGCCACGGCAAAATTATCAACATCTGCTCGATGATGAGCGAACTGGGCCGCGAGACGGTCAGCGCCTATGCAGCGGCCAAGGGTGGTCTGAAGATGCTCACGCGCAACATCTGCTCAGAGTTTGGCGAAGCCAACATACAGTGTAACGGCATCGGCCCGGGCTACATCGCCACGCCGCAGACGGCACCGCTGCGCGAACGCCAGCCCGACGGCAGCCGCCACCCCTTCGACCAGTTTATCATCGCCAAGACGCCCGCCGGCCGCTGGGGCACGCCCGAAGACCTCATGGGCCCCGCCGTATTCCTGGCGTCGGACGCCTCCAACTTTGTCAACGGTCACATTCTCTACGTCGATGGCGGCATCCTGGCCTACATCGGTAAGCAGCCGTCATAATGGAACAGGTCTTCGCGTATATCCTCAGTCTGGGCGCCGCGGTGATGATGCCCGTCATCTTCACCGTGCTGGGCGTGTGCATCGGCATCCGCCTGGGCGACGCTCTCAAGTCGGGCCTCAAGGTGGGCGTGGGCTTCGTCGGCCTGTCCATCGTCACGGCGTTGCTGACGTCGGCCCTCGGCCCGGCGCTCAACAGTGTGGTGGACATCTACGACCTCAAGCTCGGCGTCTTCGACATGGGCTGGCCGGCCTGAACATCGGCATGAGCCCAGCACTCGTCATCGGCCACCCTACGACGCTCGTGGTGTCGCTGCTGCTCATCCCCGTCACGCTGGCCCTGGCCGTGCTGCTGCCCGGCAACCAGTTTCTGCCCCTCGCTTCGCTGGCGGGCATGTTCTACGTCTTCCCCCTCGTACTCCCCTTCACCCGGGGCAACGTGGTCAAGACCTTCATCATCGGCCTCGTGGTACTCACGCTGGGCCTCTATATGGTGACCAACCTGGCGCCGGCCTTCACCCTCGCCGCCAACGACGTGCACAAGGCCACGGGCGACGGTGCGGTGGCCATCCCCGAGGGCTTCGCCCAAGGCGGCAGCCTCGACTTCGCCTCCTCGCCGCTGGCATGGGTCATCTATCAGGCCGTGCACAACCTCAAGTGGATAGGCAGCGGCCTCCTCGTGCTCGCCACCATGGCCCTGATGTGGTGGAACCGCGTGCTCATCCTGCGCAGCCAAAACAACCAAAAAAACGAGAACATCTAGAATCTCTAGAATCTCTAGAACAGCTAGAACAGCTAGAACAGCTAAATCCCCATCATGAAAAAGCTTTTCCTCACCCTCACCATCGGCCTGTCGGCCCTCGCCGGCCAGGCGCAGACGTCCTACCAGATGCTCCGCGCCGTACACCCCGACGACTTCAAAACCTATACCACCGAGCAGATACGCAGCCACTTCCTCATGCCCAAGGTCATGGAGCAGGACAAGATCAACCTGACCTACTCCATGTACGACCGCCTCATCTACGGCGGCGTCATGCCTGTGGCCAAGACCGTCAGCCTCGACACCATCGACCCGCTCAAGGCCAACTTCTTCCTGGAGCGCCGCGAACTGGGCGTCATCAACATCGGCGGCGAGGGCATCGTCACCGTCGATGGCAAGGACTATACCCTCCAGGCAAAGGACGCCCTCTACGTGGGACGCGGCTGCAAGGTCGTCACCTTCCGCAGCACCGACGCCACCAAGCCGGCCAAGTTTTACCTCAACTCCACCCCCGCCCACAAGGCCTACAAGACGCAGCTCATCACCATCGACGGGCGCAAAGGCTCTATCAAAGCCAACCGTATCAAGGCCGGACGCCTGGAGGAGAGCAACGACCGCATCATCAACCAGCTCATCACGGCCAACGTCCTGCAGGAAGGGCCCTGCCAACTACAGATGGGCCTGACCGAACTCATGCCGGGCTCTGTGTGGAACACCATGCCCGCACATACCCACGACCGCCGCGTCGAGGCCTACTTCTACTTCAACGTGCCCGAGGGCAACGCCATCTGCCACCTCATGGGTGAGCCGCAGCAGAACCGCCTGATATGGCTCCACAACGAGCAGGCCGTCATGTCGCCCGAGTGGAGCATCCATGCTGCCGCCGGCACGTCAAACTACATGTTCATCTGGGGTATGGGAGGAGAGAACCTCGACTATGGCGACATGGACAAGGTAACCTACCTGCAAATGAGATAATCTACGGAAAAAAGATGTAAATTTGTGCCGGACATTGTGCCGCGCGCCAACCGGCGCCGGCGCAGCGGTCCGGCCCTTTTTGTTATCGTTTCACCCGTCCGCCCTGCGCGGGCCCAATCCCCCCACCCTATCCCCATGCTCTCCTCCTCCCGCCTGTACCACACCTTTCCCGCCCCCGTGGCCGTCGTCACCGCCGTCCTTGCCATAGCAGGCTTCCTCTACTCCTGCCTCTTGTTCTTCGACATCGTCAGGTTCGACCTCGGCCTGGCCGCCCCCCTGTCGTGGCCCGTCCTTCTGCTCACCACCTTCGTGCCCCTGCTCTACAGCACGCTGTCCATGCGCCAGGCCGTACGTCAGGCAGGCTTTCGAGGTAGCGCCCTTTGGAGCGGAGTCCATATCGTCGCCGCCATTCTGACGCTGTCCACCACGGTGACCTCCGCCATTCTCAGCGGCGCCGCCAGCGTCGATCAGGCCGTTGTGCTCGTCCTCGCTCTGGTCGTTACCATTTGCTGCGCCATGACCTACGCCGTCCTCGGTGCCTGCGCCGGCTTCCGTCTGCGCAGCAGTCAAAAGGGCGATGGACGCACCGTCGGCGCCTTCTGGCTGTGGACCTCGCTCGGCCTGCTGCTGTTCTCCATCCTCCTCGTTGCCGCCTTCGTCATGACCATCATCTATGGCGGCAACAACTTCGCCGTCGCCACCACCTACATGCTGGCCTTCGTCTTGATGATGCTCACCGCTCAGGCCATCATCCCATGGGTAGCCCTCAGCCGGCCCAATGCCGACGCCGAACGTCCCCAACGCACCCGTATGCCCCTCACCGTCGCCGCCGGCGCCCTGGCGGTCAGCATCATCGCCTGCATCGCCATCAACCTGCTCCAGCCCAAACCCTACACCGAGGACGACACCTTCTACGACGACGAACTGTTGGACTACGTAGAGCCCGTGCCCCTCGACGACGAAGAACTCACCGACGACAGCATCATCATCACCGACTACTCCGACGGCGACTGGGCCGGCGACAGCCTCGAAAGCACCGACTTCTGAGCCCCGCCAAGCCCCCGTATGCCCCGTGCGTCACGGCCTCCTCCTGCGTTTTTCGACAGAAAAAGCCCCAAACGCCTGCGTCAACGACAAAATTGCAGACCTAAAAGAAAAAAACTGGAAAAAGTTTTGGCGGTATAAGCACATGTACTACTTTTGCAATATGGAAGTGGCAAAAAGACCAAGGCCGCAGCCTTAGTCTCATTGCCCTGCCTCTTGCCAACCTAATCTACCTTAAATCTTTTCCCCCTTTGGCCGCAGGGAGAAGAAGCCATCTTCTCCCTGCCTCCATCTCCTCCCATTCCGATCAACCATCAACATCCATATCTTATGAATAAAAGTGAACTTATCAGCGCCATTGCTGCCGGCGCAGAACTCTCGAAGGCCGATGCCAAAAAAGCCTGTGATGCAGCCCTCACCGCTATTGCCGACGCCCTTAAGGCCGGCGATAAAGTAGCCCTCCTTGGCTTTGGCAACTTTGCCGTGACCGAGCGTCCCGCCCGCACCGGCATCAACCCCGCCACCAAAGAGAAAATTGAGATTGCCGCCAAGAAGGTTGTGAAGTTCAAGGCCTGCAGCGAAATTGCCGATGCTATCAACGCCTGACAGCCGGCGCTTCACAGACGTTTAGCCAAACATGCCATACGGCCGCCCCGAGGTGCACGCAGCACCTTCGGGGCGGCCGTTTTTTTGGGGGGGGGGCTATGGTATCGCCGGGAGGCGCCCCCGCCGTTCATACGCATGGCGCGCCGGGCATCAACGGCCGGTCTTGGTCTTGGTCTTGGCCTTGGCGTCGAAGTTGTAGGTGAAGGTCAGGCAGAGGTAGCGGTGCATGGTTTCGGAGCGGTAGTCGGTGCGCTCGTAGGGCTGGATGTTGCTGAACACGGTTTTCATCTGGTTGAGGATGTCGCGGGCCATGAGCATGAGCTGTCCCTTGCCTCTGAGGGTTTTCCATGTGATGCCGGCGTCGAGGCCTAGACGCTTGCGGTTGGCCATGTCGGAGAGGTAGCCCTCGGCGCCGATGAGGCGGCCTTTGAGGTAGAAGGTCCAGTGGGGCAATTTGTATTTGCCCATCAGTTCGCCTTCGTAGTCCCACAGATACTGGTTGGCCATGGTGGGGTCGTCGTAGCGCAGGCTGCGGTAGGAGCCTTTGGCGTAGGCACGGGCTTCCCATCGCTCGGTGTTGAGGGTGAGCACCAGTTCCTGCATGGCCTTCTTTTCGCTGATGCCAAACTGGAGCCAGGGGTCGCTGAGCGAGCGTAGCGTCTGAAAGTTGTAGGCGGAGCGCGTGGAGCCGGATGAGCGCGATACGAGGCGGAACAGGCCCAGCGTGCGTTCGTACGACAGGCGCAGGCTGGTGAGACTGCCAAATTTGCTGTTGCCCGTGGTGGTGACGTAGCCGCCGGTGGTGGGGTTGTAGGCCTGTACGGGGATGGCGTGGCCCGATGTGCAGCCATAGCTGAGGCCGGCCGAGAGCAGTTGCTGGCCTTTGGGTATGATGAGGCTGTAGGTGGCTTCGCCGTCGAAGCCGTGTTGGGAGCGCAGGTTGGGGTTACCCTTCTTGATGTGCAGCGGGTCGGTGTCGTCGGTGTAGGCGCTGCTTTCCAGCATGTCGGCCGGGAAGCGGCTCCATCCGCCGCGCACGAGCATCTCGCTGCGCTTGGTGGCCGTCCAGCGCAGGTTGAAGCTGGGGCGCGGCAGCCACGTGTTTCTGTTGATGAGGGTGTCGAGGCGGCCGCGGCTGTAGGCAAAGCGCTCGTCGCGGTTTTGCATCTCGAGACGTGCGTCCATCCACAGTCTGCCGAGCGAGGTGCTCAGGGCGAGGTAGGGCTGGCAGTCCACGTTCTTTCGGCTGCGGTCAAAGCTGTTGGCGTCGTCAATAAGGCTGTTGCGCGTGGCCAGGCTGTTGTCCGTGGTGTGGCTGTAGCTCATCATGTAGCCGGCGCTCGACTTCAGGCGTTTGGGGACGATTTGGTAGTTGACGACGGCGTCCACCTTGACCTGCCGGTATTCCGATTCAGAGCGTTCGGTCTGCTGCATGTCGTCGTGCGTGCCGAGGTCGAAGTAGTCGTAGGTGCGCTGCATTGTTTTGTTTCCCTTCTCCCGTCGCCACTGGGGGTCGATGCTGATGGCCATGTCGCCGCCGTCGAAGACGCGGTTGTACTGTATGACGGCCCGCACCTCGCGGCTGTCGCTGTGCCGCCAGGTCTTGGTGGTGGAGGCGTTGACCATGGTGCGGTCGTCCTCTTCAAAGCGGTCGGCGTGATAGGTCTCCTCCTCCGTGCGGCTTCGGTTGTCGCCCTTCGTCAGTTTTCCCCGGGTCTCGACGCGGAGCCAGCTGCGTGGGTCGAGGTGCATGGTCAGGCTGGCCTGGAGGGGCAGGTCAAGGCTGTGCTTGTAGTTGTAGGCGTGCTGACTGCTGAACACGGGCTGCGTGACGTCGGCGAAGGTCTGCCGGTTTTGCCACGAGCTTTGGCTTATGTCGTTGTGGTCGGGCGAGAAGCCCAGGTTCCAATAGTCCTCGTTGAACGACGTCTTGACGCCTTCGGGGCGCCAGGAGTGCTTGTAGGAGAGGCTTCCGAACTGCTGACGGCGGGGCTCCGGACTTCCCCAGTCGTACTCCGAATCGCCGCTGACGCCCCAGGTGCGCGTCTCGCTGTCGGAGGCGCGGACGTACACGTTGAAGGGGTCGCGGTCGGTGAGGTAGTGGAGGTTGGCCGACGCGCGGTAGTTTTCCGAGGCATAGGCGCTGGCCTTGGTCTGCCCGTACCATTTGTCCATGAAGCCCGGCTTGATGACGATGTCGAGCACCTGGCGGCGCTCACCGTCGTCCATGCCCGTCAGTTCGGTGACCTGACTTTTCTGCTCATAGCTCTTGACGTTCTGCACCGCTTCGGCGGGCAGCAGGCCGATGAGTTTGTCGTCCGTGACGTCGCGTCCGTTCATCTTGAGGTGCACCTGCTTGTCCATGAAGAAGAGTTTGCCGTCGCTGATGCTCACGCCCGGCAGTTGGGTGAGCAGCGTGGCCATGCGTTCGCCCTCTTCCAGGTGGAAGGCCTCCGGATTGAACACCACCGTGTCGCCGCGCATGGTGAAGCGCTTGGCGCGTGCCTTGACCTCGGCCTCGCCCAGAAGCACGTCCGAGAGGGTCAGGCCGATGTCGCCCACGTCGATGGTGTCCTTGCCGCCCGCGACGTGATATTCCTTCTGAAACTTGTTGTACCCGAAGTAGGTGATTTCGATGGTGAGTTTGGCCAGGAACTCCACGGGGATGGCAAAGCGCCCGGCGCTGTCGGTCACAGTCTTTTTAAAGAACAAGACCCCCTGGTTGGTGACGGGCAGGATGAGGTAGTTCAGGCGGGCCTCGGCCAGCGGTTCGCCGCTCTCGGCATCGACGGCACGGCCGGTGACAACGTCGGCATGGGCCGCAAGGCCCGTGCAGCAGAGGAGGACGAGGAGGAGCAGGCGCGCGGCCTTCAGGGGTAGAGGATGCTTCATGACAGAAGGTGTTAGGGTGGGTGTGAAAAGTATCGGCGGCAAAGGTATGAATAATTCTTAAATTGACGGGGGGGGGGATTTTTTAGATTTTTTATGCCGCGTCAACACTTTTCGAGAAAACAGGGCGGCTGGCGCCGGCATTCAGATTTATATCGTAACTTTGACAACCAAGAAGACCAACCTAATCTAAACCATCCTCAGTATGTTAAAGCGAATCCTGCTACTTGCCGCAGCCTGCGTCACGGCTGCGCTGCTGCCCGCCAAGGACATCCTTGTCAACACCCCCAAGACCACCCTGCTGCTCAAGGCCGACCGGGGGCAACCCCTCCACATCAGTTACTATGGCGAGCGTATAGACAACGCCGGGCAGGTGTATAGCGCGGGCAGCCTCTGGTACGAAGCCTATCCCGCCTTCGGCACCTGCGGCACGGACGTGCCCGCCCTGTCGGTGCGCCATGCCGACGGCAATATGACCACCGAACTGGAATATGTCTCCGACACCGCCGTGGCCGAGGCCAACGCCACCCTCTATACCATCACCATGAAGGACCAGGCCTACGACTTCTACGTCGATGTGTGCTACCGCGCCTACAGCAATGCCGACGTCATCGAGGCCTGGACCGTGCTGCGCAACGGCGAGAAGAAGCCCGTCGTGCTCAACAAGTATGCCAGCGGCTTCCTGCCCATCCGTCAGGACGACGTGTGGGTGACCCACATGCACGGCGAATGGGCCGCCGAGGCCGAGGTGACGGAGCAGAAACTACACCCCGGCATCTTCGAGGTGCACGACGTCACCGGCACGCGCAATGCCTACAAAAACCGCCCCAACATCATGCTCTCGCTCGACGGCAAACCGCAGGAGAACAGCGGCCGCGCCATCGGCGCCGTGCTCTGCTGGAACGGCAACTACCGCATCACCGTCGATACCAACGGCAAGCGGGCACACACCCTCGTGGCCGGCATCGACGACGCCCAGTCGGCCTACACCCTGGCCAAGGGGGCCTCGTTCACCACGCCCACCCTGGCCCTGGCCTACAGCAACGAGGGCATCGGCGGCGTCAGCCGCAGTTACCACCGCTGGGCACGCCTCAACAACAAGATTCACAACGGCACGGCCCTCCGCAAAACGCTGCTCAACTCGTGGGAGGGCGTCTATTTCAACGTCAACGAGCAAAACATGACGAGCCTCATGGACGGCGTCAAGGCCGTCGGCGCCGAACTCTTCGTCATGGACGACGGATGGTTTGGCGACAAATACCCCCGCAACAATGGCAGCACGTCGCTCGGCGACTGGGTGACAGACCGCAACAAACTGCCCGGCGGCATTCCCGCCCTGGAACGGGCCTGCGCCGAGCGCGGACTGAAATGGGGCATCTGGATTGAGCCGGAGATGACCAACACCAAGAGCGAACTCTACGAGAAACACCCCGACTGGGTAATCTGCCCGCCCACACGCACGCCACGCCCCGGACGCGGCGGCACGCAGCTCTGCCTGGACCTGAGCAACCCCGAGGTGCAAAACTTCGTCTTCGGCGTGGTGGACCGCATCATGCAGGAAACGCCCAATACGTATTATATAAAGTGGGACTACAACTATGAGATAGCCAACTACGGCTCGCACTACCTCACCGCCGACCGCCAGAGCCACCTCTACGTCGATTTCCACCTCGGCCTGCAGAAGGTGCTCGAGCGCATCCGTCAGAAATATCCCGACCTCGTGCTGCAGTGCTGCTCGAGCGGCGGCGGCCGCGTCAACTACGGCCTGATGCCCTACTTCGACGAGTTTTGGGTGAGCGACAATACCGACGCCAAGCAGCGCCTGTTCATCCAGTGGGGCACGAGCATGTTCTTCCCCGCCAACGCCATGGCCCAGCACGTCAGCGCCAGCCCCAACCACCAGACGGGCCGCCGCATACCCCTCAAGTTTCGCTTCGACGTGGCCATGTCCGGCCGTCTGGGCATGGAGATGAAGCCCTCCGACCTTAGTGAAAAAGAACTGGCCTTCGCCCAAAACGCCTTCCGCCTGTACAAGGACACCCTGCGCACCCTCGTGCAGCTCGGCGACCAGTATCGCCTCATCTCACCCTACGAGGGCACGGGCTACGCCAGCCAGATGTTCGTCAACGAGGCCAAGAGCCGCGCCGTATTCTTCGCCTACCGCTTCGAGACAGCCGTCAACATGGCCCGCCCCCGCTTCCGCTTCGCCGGCCTCAAGCCCGACGCCACCTACCGCCTCAAGCAGGTCAACGGCAACGGACGAAAAAATTCGTGGGAGGGAAAGACCCTCACCGGACGCTTCCTCATGCAGCAGGGCATCGAGATAAGCCTCAGCGGCGAGTACGACAGCTGCGTCATCCTGCTCGAAGAATAGACCTTTTCCCATAAAGACCATCCAAAGGGTGGAAGCATCGTCCACGGGACCGCGCTTCCAGCAGATTATTGACAACGTCACGAAGAGAGAACTCTACACAACGAGCCTCATCAGCGCCGTGTCGAACACCCGAAACTACATGCAGACCATCGGCACCAACGGCGCATGGGCGGACATCGACTACGCCACAACGGTGAAAAAAGACGTCTTCAAGATGTGGCTCAGCCACGGCATCAAGCCCACCGGCGGATCGTATGTCTCAAACTGGTGAAATAGCATAGCGCGCGTTCCCTCAACGCCACGATAACACAAGCAGACTGCCTGCGGCCATGAGCGCCCCAGGCAGTCTGTTTTATATTGCACACACCTTCCCGTAACGTGAGTTTTTTCACCAATAACGTGAAGCGTCCCGGCGCGGCAAATAGAAACGAAACGGCGGGCGAGGGTAGCGGAAACGCATCCGTCCGCCACTGTTTGGGCGAGAGAAATTCCTGTAAGCGTTACAGAAAATCCTGTAACGCTTAGTGTTGGGGCCATAACGCATGGTCTTCGGCCGCTCGGCAAGGATGCTTTTCGGGGATTTTTGAGGGATTTTTTAGAGAAATTAACCCGCCAGAAGCCCTCACCCCTGTTTTCCACCCCATACTGTCAAAATCAAACGCGCCATGGTGGCGTTATTTTCGGCCGCGAGTGTAGGTGGTGGGATTCGCGGCCCTTCTCGGAGTTAACAAGTGTGAACGGCGCGATTGCACACATCGCGTCAGACCGCTGTTCTCCATGCCCCGATATGCCGGCGCCGGGACGTCAGCATGGCGAGTTTCATTTTTTTACATTACAGGGTTACCATTCCCGCCCCGGGCGCATAAACAGACAAAGAACAAAACAACAAAACAATAACCGTTAGACGTTGCGCCCGACACAGACCAGGGCATACAGCCATGATGACCAAGAGCCTTTTCACCGCCTGCGCTATCGCACTCTGCTCCTTCACCTCCGCCCATGCAGCACAGACCACCGCCGATACCAACGACAAAAT
>JALEZQ010000032.1 GCA_022772475.1 Bacteroidales bacterium
CTCACCCATTGACGTGCCACTCGCGGCGCAGCCGCGTTTTTGCGGCAAAGAATAGGTGTCGCGGCCGACGCCGCGACGCGTGCTGAGTGCCACGTCAATGGACATGGCACTACTACGCGGCCTCACCCATTGACGTGCCACTTGCGGCGTAGCCGCGTTTTTTTTCGGCACAGCGGTCAAAGAGAAGCCTCGCTCTCCAATGGCGGTGAGCGAGGCTTGCTGTGTTATCGGCGCTGACGCGGCGGTCAGTCTTCGATGAGAATCTTGGCGATGGCCTTGCGGATGGTGCCCCGGCCGATGATGGGAGCGTGGCCGTCCTCGGGCCAGACGATGGCAATCTGTCCGGGGTGGAGCGTGACGTAGGTCTGTGCCGGCTCGGCATAGAGGGCACACTCCTTCTCGGCATCATACGGCTGCGAGAGCGCGGTGCATTCGCCCGTCGGCTTCCAGCCTATGGTCTCGCTGCCTTCGAGGAGGAAGTGGACGTCGATGTAGCGGCGGTGCACCTCGATAATCTGCTTGTCGGCCGCGAGGCATTCGGGTGCGCTGTTGTTGATGAACAGGCGGTCGCCGTCTATCGTGATGCGGCCCGTCGGCTCATGCAGCAGGTCGTGGCTACGCATGTAGGCGAAGAGGGTGGGGAAGAGAGGGTGGAGGCCTTCGTAGCGCGAAGCGTCCTCCATGTTGCAGATGACCATGATGGTAGTGTAATTGCGTGGTGTGTGTGGAGAGAGCGTTGGCTTGTGCGAGTGCGCTCCCTTGTTATTCTCCCTCCTTCTCCAGCAGGCGCTGGCAGAGGTTGTAGCCCGTGATCATGAGGCGGGGGATGTGGAAGGGACCCTTGAAGATGTTGCCCTTGGCGTCCTGTGCCACGGTGCCGTCACGGTGCAGGTAGCCGTACCACTCGCCGTACTCGTGGTCGGGGAAGTGGCCGTAGGTCCACTCGCTGATGCGGCGGTGCTGCTCGAGGTAGCGCTCCTCGCCCGTCGTGAGGTAGGCGTAGAGCGTGGCGATGATGGTCTCGCACTGCGGCCACCAGAACTTCATGTCCTGCGAGTAGTCCTGGTTGGGGAAGCCCTTGCAGTCGCGGAAGTTGATGATGCCGCCATACTGCTCGTCCCATCCCCACTGCCACGACCAGTCGAAGATCTGCAGCGCCAGGTCCTCTACTGCCTTGTCGCCGCCGCGGTGGGCAGCCACGTCGAGGAGGAACCACGCCGTCTCGATGCAGTGGCCGGGGTTGATGGTGCGGCCGCCGCAGGTGTCGATAAACTCGCCGTTGGGGCCTACGGTCTCGAGCAGGGCCTTGTATTCGGGGTGGATGAAGTAGCGGCGCAGGGCGTCGATCGACTTGTCGATCTGTGCGTCCAGTTCGGGGTGGTCGATGACCTTCTTGAGGCGCAGTGCCACGTTGATGAATATCATCGTGATGGAGTGGCCCTGACATTCCTGTGCCGGCAGGTACTTGGGCGGCAGCATGGCGGGGTCGTCCATGAAGCGGCGCATGGAGAGGAAAATTTCCAGCGCGCGGTCGGCCCAGTGCTTGTCGCCCGTGGCGCGGGCATACTCGGCCATGGCGATGGCTGCGAAGCTCTCGCTGAACATGTAGCGGCGCATACGCAGCGGCGTGCCGTCGGCCATCACCTCGAAGTACATGCGGCCACGCTCGTCGAAGCAGTGCTTCTCAATAAACTCGAGCGTCAGGCGTGCGGCTTCGAGGTATTCCGGGCGCTGCTCCACCTCGCAGTAGGCATGAGCGCAGATGAAGGCGAAGCGGCCCTGGAACCATACCGACTTGGTCGGGTCCATGAGCGTGCCCTGGCGGTCCAGACAGGTATAGACGCCGCCGTTGACGCGGTCCAGGCCGTGCTCCAGCCAGAAGGGCATGATGTTGTTCACCAGGTCCGAGCGGTAGAGTTCGGCCCAGTGGCGCAGGTAGGTTTTCTTGTCGGCAATCATGGCTGTGCGGAGATTAGAAGATGTTGCAGCGGTTGAAGAAGTCGATGGCTTCGAGTTCGGCCTTCATGGCCTTCTCCTCGTCGTCGGTGAGTGTGCGGAAGGGCGTGCGGTTGGGACCGAGGTCCAGGCCGATGAGTTTCATGATGCGCTTGCCGCCCATGATGTTGCCGCGGAAGTGGCAGATGACGTTGATGACCTCCTGGGCGAAGTTTTGCAGTTCGCGGGCCTTCTCCACGTCTCCCGCCTTCCAGGCGTCGATGATGCCCGTCAGGCAGCGGCCGTTATAGTTGGTGGTGCCGCCGATGCCGCCCTGTGCGCCGCCCATGACCAGCGACGAGAGGATGGTCTCGTCCTGTCCGTGGAGCATGTCATACTTGCCATCCTTGTAGAGGCGGCACTGGTTGTACTCGTACAGGCTCTCGAAGGTATATTTGATGCCGGCGAAGTTGGGGATGCGTCCATCGACGGCGCGGAGCAGGTCGAGCATGGGCAGGAAGGCGCCGTTGAAGGCCGGGATGTGGTAGTAGTAGAACGGCAGGTTGGGGGCCGCCGAGGCAATCTGCTCGCAGTAGGCCACCAGTTCCTCGATGCGTCCCACCTTGGGGAAGGGCGGTGCCATGGCACCCGTGCCCCAGGCGCCGATGCTCTGGGCGTGTTCGGCCAACATGCGGCTCGACTTGAGGCAGCAGCTGCCCACGTGTACGATGACCTTGAAGCCTTCGGGCACGGCGGCCATCCAGGCCTCGGCCAACTTCATGCGCTCCTCGTCGGTGAGCATGTAGCCTTCGCCCGACGAGCCGTTGATAAAGACGCCCTTCAGGCCGTTCTTGGCCAGCATTCGGGCATATTCGGGGATGGGGGCATAGTTTACTTCGCCGTTCTCGTGAAACGGGGTGAACGGCGCGTCGATAAGACCGATAATCTTTTCCATAGCAATGCGTGTGGTAATAGGGTTCGTGAATGAGTCTCTACTCTTGTAAAAAGGAAAAGGGCCCCTGCCTTGCCCATGTGTCGATGGCAAGGCAGAAGCCCGGAGTATGTGTGTGAGGTTAGATGCCGGCGAGTTCGACCACGCGCTTCACGGCCTCTTCCAGCTGTGCAGCGTCCTTGCCGCCCGCCGTGGCGAAGTGGGGAGCACCGCCGCCGCCGCCCTTGATCAGTTTGGCAGCCTCGCGCACCAGATTGCCGGCGTGCAGGCCGCGGCCCTCGATCAGATTCTTGCTAATCATGACCGTGAGCAACGGCTTGTTGCCGTTCGTGCTGCCGATGACGCAGAGCATGTTTTCGGGCAGCTGGGCGGCAATCTGGAAGGCCAGGTCCTTGATGCTGTCGGGCGCCGATTCGCCGGGGATGACCGCCTGCACCAGTTTGACGCCATTGACGTCGCGGGCGTTGGCCACGAGGCGTTCGCGCAGGGCCTTCACCTGCTCCTTGACGTAGCCCTCGACCTGCTTCTTCAGTCCCTCGTTGTCCTCGATGGTCTTGCGGATAGCCGCCGTCAGGTCTTTGGCGTTGTTGAAGAAGGCGCGCAGACCGTTGAGGATATCCTCCGTGGCGTAGGTGCGCTCTTCAGCGGCGCGGCCGGTGACGGCCTCGATGCGGCGCACGCCGGCAGCCACGCTGCTCTCCGAGACGATGCGGAAGAGGCCCAGACGGCCCGTGCTCTTGGCGTGGCAACCGCCGCAGAACTCAACGCTCTGGCCAAACTGCACCACGCGGACGCGGTCGCCATACTTCTCGCCGAAGAGGGCGATGGCGCCCATCTCGCGGGCCTTGTCGAGGGGCACGTCGCGGTGGTCCTGCAGGGCGATGTCCTCGCGGATGCGGCCGTTGACGATGCGCTCCACCTGGCGCAGTTCCTCGGGCGTCACCTTCTGGAAGTGGGAGAAGTCGAAGCGGAGGTAGTCCGGCGTGACGAGCGAGCCCTTCTGCTCGACGTGGGTGCCCAGCACCTCACGCAGCGCCTGGTCCAGCAGGTGTGTGGCCGTGTGGTTGGCTTCGCTGTCGTGGCGGGCATCCACATCGACGCAGGCCATGAACTCGGCCTCGGGGTGGGCCGGCAGCGTCTTGCACAGGTGGATGGCCAGGTTGTTCTCGCGCTTGGTATCGAAGATTTCGATGGTCTCGTCCTCGTTGCAGATGACGCCGCGGTCGCCCACCTGTCCGCCCATTTCGGCGTAGAACGGCGTGGTGTCCAGCACCAGTTCGTAGAACGTCTGCTTCTTCTGCTGTACGCGGCGGTAGCGCAGGATGTGGCAGGTGTGCTCCGTCGTGTCCCATCCCTTGAAGGAGGTCTCGCCCTCGCGCAGCGTTACCCAGTCGTCCGTCTCGACGGCGGCAGCGTTGCGTGCGCGCTCCTTCTGCTTCTGCATCTCGGTCTGGAAGGTGGCCTCATCCACCTTCAGGCCCTGCTCGGCGCAGATGAGCTGCGTCAGGTCGAGCGGGAAGCCGTAGGTGTCGAACAGGGTGAAGGCACGCTCGCCGCTGACGGTGTCGGAGCCGGCCTTCTTCGTCTCGGCGATGACCGTCTCCAGCAGACTGATACCCGTGGAGAGGGTGCGCAGGAACGACTCCTCCTCCTCCTTCATCACGCGGATGATGAGGTCCTTCTGTGCCACCAGTTCGGGGTAGGCTTCGCCCATCTCCTTAACCAGCGTGGGCACCAGCAGATGGATGAAGGCTTCGCGGCGACCCAGGAAGGTGTAGGCGTAGCGCACGGCACGGCGCAGGATGCGGCGGATGACATAGCCCGCCTTGGCGTTGGACGGCAGCTGGCCGTCGGCGATGCTGAAGGCCACGGCGCGCAGGTGGTCGGCCACCACGCGCATAGCCACATCGACGGGCTCGTCCTTGCCGTAGGTAAAGCCCGAGAGTTCCTCAATCTTGCGGATGATGGGCTGGAAGACGTCCGTGTCGTAGTTGGACTGCTTGCCCTGCAGGGCGCGCACCAAGCGTTCGAAGCCCATACCCGTGTCGATGACGTTCATCGACAGCGGCTCGAGCGACTGGTCCGCCTTGCGGTTGAACTGCATGAAGACGATGTTCCATATCTCGATGACCTGCGGGTCGTCCTTGTTCACCAGTTCGCGGCCGGGCACCTTGGCCTTCTCCTCGGCGCTGCGCGAGTCGAGATGAATCTCCGAGCAGGGGCCGCAGGGGCCCGTGTCGCCCATTTCCCAGAAGTTGTCGTGCTTGTTGCCGTTGATGATGTGGTCGGCGGGCAGGTGCTTGAGCCAGATGGCGGCAGCTTCGTCGTCGCGGGCCAGGCCCTCTTCGGCCGAGCCCTCGAAGACGGTGGCGTAGAGGTTGGCGGGGTCGAGGCCCAGCACGTCAACCAGGTATTCCCATGCCATGTCGATGGCGCCCTCCTTGAAGTAGTCGCCGAAGCTCCAGTTGCCCAGCATTTCAAACATGGTGTGGTGGTAGGTGTCGTGTCCCACCTCTTCCAGGTCGTTATGTTTGCCGCTGACGCGCAGGCATTTCTGCGAGTCTGCGCGGCGGCGCGGTTCGGGGTCGCGGGTGCCCAGGATGATGTCCTTCCACTGGTTCATGCCGGCGTTGGTAAACATCAGCGTGGGGTCGTCCTTGATGACCATCGGTGCCGAGGGCACGATGGCGTGGCCTTTCGACTCGAAAAACTT
>JALEZQ010000046.1 GCA_022772475.1 Bacteroidales bacterium
GGCTTGGTCATGTACTTCAGTACACTCCCGGCGCCCTCATCCTCAGCGCCTTGCATCTTAACCATTCTGACGCACCTTCGCGTGTGCGTCAAAATTTGCATTTTGACACACCCTCATTACAAAGGCAATTGGCAAGGACTATGCAGAGAGTGGGCATTGTTGCTCAATGTATTGTACATATGAGCGTGGGAGAATCAGGCTGAATGGAGATTGAAAAATAGTATTCGGCGTTGAAGTTGGGATAGATGTATAGCGCTTGTGTGAGTTTCTGCGGACAAAAGTAGGGAAAATAGCCGAGGTGCACAGAGAAAGGGGATGAAAATGTATGATTTCTTGAGGAAAAGTAGAGCACGATTTGTGCCACTCGCGAAAAAGTAGTACTTTTGCAGCGCCGTAACGAGATTGCGGCGTCAAATTCAAACCTATAACACATTATTTTAAGAAATGGCAACTAGAATCAGATTGCAGCGTCATGGCCGTAAGGGCTATGCTTTCTACAGCATCGTTGTGGCCGACGCAAGAGCACCACGTGATGGTAAGTTTACTGAAAAGATTGGTACCTACAACCCCAACACCAATCCTGCCACAGTAGATTTGAATTTCGAGCGCGCCCTGTATTGGGCTGAGACCGGTGCTCAACCCACCGACACCGTGCGCAACATCTTCTCTGAAGAGGGCGTTATGCTGATGAAGCACCTCAGAGGCGGCGTTCGCAAGGGCGCTTTCGATGAGGCCGCCGCACAGGCCAAGTTTGAGGCTTGGAAGCAGGCTAAGGATGCCAAGAAGGCTGCCGCCGTCAGCAAGACTGCCGATGCCAAGGCTGCCGCTCAGGCTACGCGCATCGAGGCAGAAAAGGCTGTGAACGCCAAGATCGCCGAGAAGGTGGCCGAGAAGAAGGCTGCTGCTGCAAAGGCTCAGGCTGAAGCAGAAGCCGCTGCCGCCGGCGAAGAGGCTGCCGAGGCTCCCGCCGAAGCATAAGCTGCATTCCCACACTCTATGCCCACGCATGGAGAGAGCGAAACAACAGGCTCTTTTGCCAAAAGGCTAATATGGCCAAGGCAAAAGAGCCTGTCTCTTTTACCGTTTACTAAAGACCTTATCCCCCCACCATGAAACACATCTTCTCCCTGCCCGGCGCTGCTCTGCTTGCCGTGACGCTTGCCTCCTGCGGCAGCGAAAAGGCCCATCCCGAATGGTCCGACGCCCGTTGCGCCATGGAGGAGCGCGGGCAGACATGGCTGGCCCGCTCGCGTCAGGCCCTGGCCGAAGGTCGCTTCGATGATGCCCGACAGGCCATCGACTCCCTGCGCCGCACCTGCGACCTGGCCTTTGACGCCCGTCACGAAGGCATCCTGCTCATGGACTCGATCGACATCGCCCACGCCACGGCCATCATGCAGAAGGCCGCCGACAGTCTGGCCGCCGGCGTCAGCACCAAAGCCGAGGCCGACTCGCTACAGCAGGTCATCGATGAGAACAACCAAAAGTGCGAGTTTTATACCCGCAAACTGCGCCACGACAAAGAACGCAAATAACCTTTTCTTCAATCCCTGCCGGTAAGTAATGGCCAAGTGCTGGCCGAGCAGGGTACGACCTCCGTCAACTGTATGAACAACCTCTTAGACTCGCTCAACGACGCGCAGCGTGCCGCCGTGACCTATGACGACGGCCCCATGCTGGTGCTGGCCGGTGCAGGGTCGGGCAAGACCCGCGTCCTAACCTACAAGATAGCATGGCTGATGGCACAGGGCATATCGCCGTGGAGCATCATGGCCCTGACCTTCACCAACAAGGCCGCGCGCGAGATGAACGAGCGTATTGCCGCCATCACCGGCATGTTGGACATGCGTGCCATGTGGTCGGGCACCTTCCACAGCATCTTTGCGCGACTGCTCCGTATAGAGCATGCCCATACGCCCTACACCCCAGACTATACCATCTACGACACCACCGACAGCCGTAACCTCATCAAAACCATCGTCAAGGAGATGGGGCTTAACGAGAAGCAGTATAAGCCCAACGTCGTGGCCGGCCGCATATCCGAAGCCAAGAATGCCCTTATCATGGCCGGCGAATATGGCAACGACCCTCTCGTTCGCGACCGCGACCGTGCGGATGGCTTGCCCCAGATTGCCAAGATATACGCCACCTATCAAGCGCGCCTGTTGGCCTCAGATGCCATGGACTTCGACGACCTGCTGCTCCAAACCTACGTGCTCTTTGATCAGCACCCCGACGTGGCCCTGCGCTACCGCGAACGCTTTGCCTATATTCTGGTGGACGAGTTTCAGGACACGAACGTGGCGCAGAGCCGCATACTGGCCAAACTGACCACGCCGACGTCGCATATCACCGTCGTGGGCGACGATGCCCAGAGCATCTACGCCTTCCGTGGGGCGAAGATAGACAATATCCTCAATTTCACCCAACACTATGCCGGCGCCAAGGTCGTCAAACTGGAGTGCAACTACCGCAGTACGCATACCATCGTAGAGGCCGCCAATAGCCTGATACGCCACAACCATCGGCAGTTGGAGAAAAAAGTGTACAGCGTGGGGCAGCAGGGCGAACCCCTTACCTTCTATGCCGGCGACAGCGAGAAGGACGAGGCTCAGTTTGTGCTCGGTCACATACAGCGCTTGCACAAGAGCCAAGGCGTAGATTATAACGATATCGCCATTCTCTATCGCACGAATGCGCAGAGCCGCTCGTTTGAGGACGTGTTCCGCACCTACCGGTTGCCTTACCGCATTTACGGTGGCCTGTCGTTCTACCAGCGCAAGGAGGTAAAGGATGTCATCGCCTACTGCCGATTGGTGGTCAATCCGCGCGATGAAGAAGCCTTTAAGCGCGTGGTCAACTACCCTGCCCGTGGCATCGGCGCTACGACCATCGGCCATCTGCAGGTGGCCGCCGTCGCACAGGGCGTAACGCTCCCCGACGTGGCGGCCGACCCGCAGAAGTATGGCGTGAAGGTGACGCCCGCCGCTACGCGCAAACTGGCCCTGTTTTTTGAGATGATAGGGCAGTGGCGCGTGTTGCATGCCAAAACCCCGGGGCATACACTGGCCCAAATCATCGTGCAGCAGAGCGGTATCATGGCCGACCTGTTGCAGGATGTCACGATAGAGGGCAAGAGCCGTGTGGAGAATGTCGATGAATTGATAAGCGCCATTGCCATCCGTGAGGAAGAGGCCAAGGCCGAGGGCCGAGAGTTTGTGCCGCTGAGCGACTACCTGTCGCAGGTGTCGCTGCTGACGGATGCCGACGAGCGCGATGACGGTACGCCCAAGGTGACGCTCATGACCATCCATGCGGCCAAGGGTCTGGAGTTTGAGGCCGTCTATGTGACGGGTATGGAAGACAAACTCTTCCCTAATGCCAATGCGCAGTTCAATCCGCGTGAAATGGAGGAAGAGCGGCGCTTGTTTTACGTGGCCCTCACCCGTGCCAAGACACACTGTACGCTGACGATGGCTAACTGCCGCTTCCGTTACGGCGAAATGGATTTCTGCGAACCGAGTCCGTTCCTGATGGAACTTCCCGGCAAGTACGTGAAGGACGACAGCCGACGCCGTCATCGCATGCTTTGGTCGTCGTCGCCGATGTCACCGAAACCGGCTGCCAAGACGGCGCCTGCCACACAGCCGAAGACAGAGGTCCTCACCAAGGCTACCGTCACACCGCCAACGGTGCACCGGACACCTAAATCGCCGGCTTCGTATCCGGCGAGGACGGGCGAACGGCAGAACGACCGGTGGGTCGAAGATTGGCCCAAAGATTGGCCCGAACACAGGATAGACCAGCCACGCTATCAGCGACCCACTCATCAGTATGATCCGTTGACCGACTCGTCGGCTACGCCCCGGTCCTCAGCATCTCAACCCTCACAGTCCTCACAGTCCTCTGCGGCCGACGTGCGCCGTCTGCGTCCCGTGGCCGCTGTGCGCCCCGCTGCCGCCAAAGCCTCGGCGCCCCAACTGGCTGTCGGCGACCGCATCGTTCACGACCGCTTTGGCCGCGGCGTGGTGGTGGCGCTTGAAGGCGAAGGCGACGCCGGCAAGGCCCGCATCGACTTTGAACAAGTGGGAGTGAAGACCCTACTGATGAAATTTGCCAAGATAACGCGCAACAAATAGAAATCGAACTGTGTTGGCAGGCTGCAAGCCCGGCCAACCACCAAAATATGCTACGATGACCAAAGTATATGTAATGAGCACCTGCCCCGACTGTGTGCAGGTGAAGGCCCAACTGGCCAATCATCCCGATTACGAACTGATTGATATCGGCGAGCATGTTCGCCACCTCAAGGCCTTTCTGCGCCTTCGCGACAGCCATCCCGCCTTCGATGCCATCAAGGCCCGCGGCGCCGTCGGCATCCCCTGCTTCGTCGATGAGCAGGGCAATGTCAGTTTTGATGCCGACGCCTTCTGTCCCGCCGCCACAGCACCTGAGGCTGAGGAGATAGCGCCCGGCGCCGCATGCAATCTGGACGGCACCGGATGCTGACCACAGGCGTGACGCCCACGCCGCAAAAGTCGTTGTATAGACAATCTTTGCGGTCCGGTAAAAGTTTTGCGGGGCGGTGCCTCCTATCCCAATGAATAACAGCCGCGAGTGTTGGATATAAAAGGGTAAAATCTTACATTTGCCACGACAACCGCCGAGAGCGTAACTGACAGCGGCGGTATTAGACAAACAAATTACTATGGACGACATTATCAAACTGAAATGCCCCCTCGACGGCATTGTTCTCACTATCAAGAATGAGCCCGGCATCGAAAAGAGGGTGCTGACGTGTCCCGTCTGCAAGCGCAAATACCCCTTCTCGCAGTTTCGCATGGATGCTCAGAAGCCTGCGCCTGCCGCCGGTCCGAGCGCAGAGTCCGCGGGCGGAGCGAAGCCCACGGGCGGCGTCTGCCTGCATGATACGGACGATAATACCGACCTCGTCAGCGGCAACTTCACACTGGGCAAGGTCGTTATTCCCGGCACCGTCATAGCCTACCAGCTCATGCCCGGGCGCACCATCATCGGGCGCAAGAGTGCGTCATCGACGGCTAACTTCCAGATTGACACCGCAGGAAAGAAGGGGATGAGCCGCGAGCACCTTCTTATCGAGGTGACGAAGGAGCCGGGCAAAGGTTTTGTGCACAGCCTCTCGCTCTTCAAAAAGCAGACGAACACCACCTATGTAAACAACCAGCCTCTGGCCTACGGCGACAGCGTCGTGCTCAGCCACGGCGACGTCATCCAGATGCCGGACGCCGTCTTGCGGTTTGAGATTCCCGACGACGAAGGCACAGAATTTAACGGACATATGCCATGAAGTTCACGCTAAAAGCATACAGTATCTGGGAGTTCGGGCAGAGAAAGGATGCCCTGGGCCAGCCACACCAGGAAGACAGCCTCTACCCTCTGTTCGGACAGGAGCAAGACGGCGACCGCCTCTTCATCGTCTGCGACGGCATGGGCGGCCACGACGCTGGCGAGGTGGCCAGCGCCACGGTCTGCGAGGCCATGAGTCAGGCTATCATTGCCGACGGCCGCGACCCTGAGGGCGTCTTTACGCCCGATGACTTGAGTCGCGCCCTCCAGCAGGCCTTCGAC
>JALEZQ010000061.1 GCA_022772475.1 Bacteroidales bacterium
GGCAACCTGTCCAACGTCAATGCCGGCATCGACAGCCGAAGCCGCTGGGAATACTACACAAACGTCATCCCGCGCTACGTTATGCTGCGCCTTGTCTATCGTTTTGATAAGCAACCTAAAAAATGAACAATGCCATAGATATACGCTTCAAGAGAAATAGATAAAATAGGGACTATATCTATGGCTTCAACGCACACAAGTATGAGACACGCAATTCTAATAACAGCATATACAGATTTTCCTATTTTCAGGACACCCCACAATTACTACTGCCTTTGTTGCAGTTAATTTGGGCACAAAAATTATCTTTGCGCATTCAACCTCAGCCAAAACCCCTACTCCATGTTGCATCACGCTCCATCCCATTGCCTCCGCCACATCCTCGTGCTATGCCTGGCCATCTGTCTGCTCACGCCCGCCGTGGCTGTGGCTCAGACGCCCGGCCTGCGGGAGCCACGGCGCATCATCGTGCAGACGCCCGGCACGCTCCCCACGCTGATAGGCCAAAAGCAGAAGTACCACCTCACCGACCTTTCCGTCGAGGGCGCGCTCAACGGCACCGACCTGCGCTTCCTTCGCGAGATGGCCGGCAGCGATTTCCGGCAGCAGCCTACAGAAGGCCGCCTGCGCCGGCTCGACCTGCGCCGCGCCACCTTCGTCCGCGGCGGCGAGCCTTATATCTTGAAGAACGACAGCGTATGGGTTGAGGGTGGTCCGCGCACCCTCCCGCCCTTCGTCTTTCGCCACTGTGGTCTGGAGCAGGTCTTGCTGCCCGAGCGCATGGACACCATCGGCACTGGCGCTTTCGAGCTTTCCGCCCTGCGGAGCATCAGCCTGCCGGACAGCGTCGTGGTGCAAGGCTGGGCCTTCAACCGCTGCGACAGCCTGACGCGGGTGGACTTTCCACGCTTTCTCCTTACACTGGAGGGCGATTGCTTCCGCCACTGCGGCAGCCTGCGTACGCTCCGCCTGCATGACGTGCAGTTTCTGCCTTACCATGTATTTCAGGATGTGACGGGACTGGAGGAAATCGTCATCGACGGCACGCTGTGGCATGCCGACGGCTGGTTTTGCGATGCCTGCCCCAACCTGCGCCGTATCGAGTTTGGCGGCGTGGTGCTGACGGCGGGCGGTCCGCCGATAGCCTCAAACTGCCCGCGCCTCTCAGACATCACCTTCTCGGGCTTCTGCTTCCCTATTGTCTTTGGCAGCGTGGAGAACTGTCCGCTGGTCAAGCGCTGTCGCGTCACGGGCAGTGTCATGGCGTCGAGCAATGCCGACTTTCTGCCCTCCGTCACCGACGTGTCGCAGATTGACAAGGCTCTGCTTCTCCGCGCTTTGACGGCCGTGCGGAAGATGAACGGGCACAAGCGTTACGACATGGCCTCGGTGAACAAGAGCAGGATTACCCGCAGCCTGGCCTCCATACTGACCCGACGGGGCATGAAAAAAGAGGCGCTGCAGACGCTGGAAATGCTCGCGGCCAACGGCTTCCCCTATTACCGGCAAATCACCACCGACACCGCCTTCACTGCACTGAAGACGGACCATACCTTCGCTGACATCATAGGAAAAATGCGCGCCAATGCCAACTTTCTGAAAATAATCAGGCAGTCGCCGGCCTACGACACAGGCGCCATGTACCGCCATGCCACCGCACCGCAGCGCATGCGTTTCCCGGAGGCTCACGACAGCACGTTGCAGCTCATCCGCGAGTATTTCCAGACCGACCACATCGCCGGTGCCGGCAGCGAGACGGACCGCCTGAAGAACGTCATGTTCTGGGTGCACGACCGCATCAAGCACCGGGGCGACTTTATGCCCCATACACGGCGTAGCGCCATCCCTCTGGTTGAGGGATTTCAGCGGGCGGGACGCGACGGCATGAACGCCCGCGGCATCGCCATCGTCCTCTGCGAACTGTACCAAGCGCTGGGCTGGCCGGCACGCTTTATCACTTGCCAGTCCAAGTACTACACCGACGACACTGATGCCACGGTGGTCACCGCCGTGTGGAGTTTCGACCTCGGGAAATGGGTGATGATGGACGCCAGCATGGCGGCCTTCGTGACGGACGAGAACGGCCTCTTGCTGCACCCCGGCGAAATAAGGCAGAGGATGAAAGACGGACGGCCGCTGCTGCTGAACAAGGAGGCCAACTGGAACCACCAAGAGAAGGTCAACAAGGAAGACTACCTGGACCACTACATGGCCAAAAACCTATACTATATGAGTGGCTATCTCGACAACGCCCCGGGCATAGAGTCGGAGAACAATGCCGCATACTATACGCTGGCTCCTGAAGGAGAAAAGGTACACATTGGAATCACGGTTTATGATGACGCATGGTTTTGGCAAAAGCCGTTTTGAGAGCGAGGCCTCGCACATGCGTCCTCAGTTGCTCGCGATAGCCCTGTCGTTGCTCCCGAGCATGGACGATGCAGAAGACGCCGTGCAGGACACGCTGCTCAAACTATGGGCCGTCAGGGAGCGCATCGCCGACACGTCGCACTTTCGCAACCTGGCCGTCAGCGTCTGCCGCAACCTCTGCCTGAACATGCTCCGAAGCATGGCGGTACGCCGCACAGACAGGCTGGAAGAAGAGATGGAGGTGGTCAGCACGGACAATGCGCAGCACAGCATGGAGCGGCAGGAGCAGGCGCTCAGAATACGCGCCGTATGGAACGACCTGCCGCAGCAGCACCGCATCATCATCCACATGAAGGAGGTGGACCGGCTGACCACGCGCGAGATTGCCGCACTGCTCGGCACCACTGAGTGCAACGTTCGCACCCGGCTCTCCAGAGCCCGAAAGGCTTTCATTGAAAGAATGGGCCATTCATGACACACAGCAACATTGTTCTGCAAATCAATTACACAGACTATGGAAAAGGAACAGATTCAAGCACTTCTGCAACGCTATATGGAAGGAGCGACCACAGCTGACGAGGAGGAACAGCTGCGGCACTATTTCAATGCCGGTCCCTACGACGAGGCTTTTGCCCAATATGCCCCGCTCTTTGCCGCATGGGATGCCCCGGAAACGCCCTTGACGCCCGACGAGTGCGATGAGATTTTGGCCTGTTGCCCGCCCCCGTCGCGCACAGCCTTCGTTCTGCGCACGGCATGGCGCTATGCCGCCGTCTGGCTCATCGGCCTCATCCTTGGTGGCTGCGGCGTTTGGTTGACTTACGGCAGCGCCCCTACCTCGACGAAGCCTACGCCAATGGCAGCGGCCGGCGAGCGCATTGCCGACACCATCTACCGCGAGCGCGTGATCATGGAACGCGACACGGTATATGTCGTCCGGTATCAAAAGGTGTCGGTCCAACCAACGAGCGCCAAAGACGTGGCACAGAACGCAAACGAGAGTGCACGACCTGAGACGACGGACACACAGTCTGAAACCTCTGACACATGGACGGACGTGGCCTGGGAGCAGACCGGCAATGTGGCCGGTCTCGCCGTAAGGTAAAATTTAAGGTCAATACAGACTACACACTAAGAACGCCGCAGGGAATATCTGAATACGAGAAAGAGGAGATTGGACGGAGGCGCAGAGTGGGCAGGAGCGTGCCGACATGGCTACACGAATTGCACACGCTGCCAAAAACGCGATATTTAGGTAAATATCTTTGACATTTTCAACCTTCAAAAATAGAAGCGAAAAAGCACGGCGCTGAATGAAAAGCGCATTCTACGGCCACAGTTTGGGCGACAGATTTTCCTGTTTGGGCGACAGAAAATCCTGTCGCCCAAACCGTATCTTCTAAAACGCTTACTCTTCGGCGGCTTGAAGGGGGCGATTTTTGCGAAAAAGCGAAGGATTTTAAGAGTTTTAACTAAAGAGCAGCAAGCCGACCTTAAATTTCGCAACATACCGTCAAAAACAAAAGCGCCATGTTGGCGTTATTTTCGACCGCGGAGAAGGTTGGTGAATTTCGCGGCCATTCTCGAGGGTCAGATGAGCGAAAATTCGGATTGCACACTCCGGACGCTGCGGTCCGTGACGATGCCTGCTAAGCACGACAACGGGTGGGCGAGACCGGACAAGAAATGAGCCCACATCGAGACTACTCATGCGTACATCATCACTAAGCCACGCCATAGCGCAGCACTGGTGGATAGAACACAGCGTGTCAGCTGTTGGACACCACACCGTTGTGGATGGTGGCCGGCACTGTGGACAGTCCACGCTCTTCGGCGGTGTTGTCGAAGATGGTGCGAAGCACATCCTGACAGATGACCAGATGGTCGTGACCCAGTCCGCGCAATGCGCGGCGAAGGGTGACGTCGGCCACACGCGCCGCCTTGACCTTGAGCAGGCGGCCGGCAAAGGTCAGCACAACATGGTGTGCACGCTTGTCGCCGTCACATACGGTACGCCTGACATACCCCTTCTTCTCCATAGCCTGGAGCAGGCGCGTCATCGTGGGCTTGTCGATGAAGGTATCGCTGCACAGCCGAGTCTGAGTGACGCCTTCGCGCTCGCTCAGATAGAGCAGTACAGTCCACTCCATCGAACTGAGCGCGATGCCCTGCGCCGCAAAGTCGCGGTGCAGGGCTCGGGTGATGGCCGTGGTGACACGTCCGTTAAGTATGGCGAAGATAAGGCGGAAGTCAAGGTTAAGTTTCATAACGTATAAATGGTGTACGAGCGGGGGGGCTACCGTGGAGTGCGACATACCCACACCCGAGGTCATTTTATTTGCCTTGCGTCCAGCGCTCGGGCATAGCGGGCGGCATTTTGCAGGTGTTCCTCATAGGTGCGCGCAAAGCGGTGCGTCCCGGAGAAATCGTCGTTGGCACACATATATAAATAGTCGTGCACGGCGGGATGCAGCACGGCTTCTATGCTCGAACGCGACGGCAGGGCGATAGGTCCCGGGGGCAGGCCTTCGTTGACGTAGGTATTGTACGGACTGGGGGCCGTGAGGTGGGCGTGCAGCAGGCGTCGCAGGCCAAACTGGCCGAGGGCAAACTTCACCGTAGGGTCGGCCTGAAGTTTCATTCCCTTACGCAGACGCCCCAGATACATGCCGGCCACCATGGGTTTCTCGCTGTCGGCCGCCGTCTCGCGATCGACAATCGAGGCGAGCACGATCACCTCAGTGGGGGTCAGCCCCTGTGCCTGTGCCAGCGCGGTGCGCTGTTCGTTCCAATAGGCCTTGCTTTCCCGCTGCATGCGCCGGGTCAGTTCGTCAGGTCCTTCGGTCCAATAGACCTCATAGGTATTGGTCAGATAGAGTGCGGGCAAGGTTTGCGGCGTGCAGTCGAAGCGGGCACACCATGTGCTGTCGGCAAAGTGCGCAGCCCACGTGGCGCTGTCGGTGAGCATGAAGCGCGACAAGCGGCCGGCCAAATCGTTCATGGTCCATACGGAGGGGATGGTCAGGCGCACAGGCGTCTGCCGGCCGGCACGCAGACGGCGGACGACGGCCATCGGACTCTGTCCGCTGCCAATGTCGTAGGCTCCGGCCGGCACACGCAGGCCGCCGGGCATGAACGTCGTGGCCAAGCGAAAGCCCAGACTACCATGCCATGAGGCATGCGCCAGCACCTTGGTACGCACCGAGTCGGCATCGTCGTCGGCATCCACAAAAATACGCTGTGCGTCAGGAGCCGAGGAAAGCGACGAGAGCAGCGAATAGGCCGAGAAAGCAGCGGCGGCCACAAGCATACCGGTGGTAATGAGGAGCGGGCGGCGGTGCTTGGCAAGAAATTTTCTCATAGCAAAGAATTTGACAATCTCTGTACAGCATTGAAAAATGTATGCAAATGTACAAAGAATTTGCATGTATGGCCTACGCTTTCACCATTTTTCATTACTTTTGCCTACGGCTCAGACTAAGCAAAACCATCCATCATACTATGGAAACACAATACAAAGATTTCATCTCTTATCTTGAACGCAGCATCAAGGACAACTGGGACCTTGACGCCCTTTCCGATTATCAGGGAAGCACCCTGCAATATAAGGATGTGGCACGCAAAATTGAAAAACTGCATATCCTTTTTGAAGAAGCAGGCATTCGTCCCGGCGACAAGATTGCCCTTTGCGGACGAAACTGCGCCCACTGGTCCACCGCCTTCTTAGCCACCTTGGCCTACGGCGCCGTTGTCGTTCCCATCCTCCACGAATTTACCCCCAAGCAGGTCCACGACATCGTCAACCACTGTGACGCCCGCCTGCTCTTCGTCGGTGATCAGGTATGGCCCACGCTCGATGCCGGGCAGATGCCGCACCTGGAGGGTATCATCAGCAACCTGGACTACTCTGTGCTGGTGACGCGCAGCGAGAAACTGACGGAAGCACGCGAGCGACTCAACGCCCTGTTCGGCCAGAAATATCCCAAGTATTTCCGCAAGGAGCACGTCAAATACCAAGCGGCCCCCGACGGCGAACAACTGGCGGTCATCAACTATACCTCGGGTACGACCAGCAACTCGAAGGGTGTGATGATACCCTTCCGTGCCCTGTGGTCGAACCTGATGTTCGCCTACGAAGCGCTGGAGCAGAATGTGCCCCGCGGCAGCAAAATTATCTCTATGCTCCCTATGGCCCATACCTACGGCATGTCCTTCGAGTTTATCTTCGAAATCATGCAGGGATGCCATATCTACTACCTCACACGCGTGCCCTCGCCCAAGGTCATCTTCAAGGCCTTTGCCGAAATCAAGCCCGACATCGTTATCTCCGTACCCCTCATCGTCGAAAAGATTATCAAGAAGTCCGTGCTGCCAAAACTGCAGACGGTCAGCATGAAACTGCTGCTCAAGCTCCCCGTGGTAAACCAGCGCATACGGGAGCGTATTCGGACGAAACTGGTCGAGGCCTTCGGCGGACGATTCTACGAGGTCATCATCGGCGGCGCCGCCTTCAACAGCGAGATCGAACTGTTCCTGCACAAGATGGGCTTCAACTTCACCGTAGGCTACGGCGCCACGGAATGCGCCCCCATCATCACCTATGCCGACTGGCACATCCACCGGCCGGGCTCCTGCGGACGGAACGTGGGCCGCATGGAGCTGCGCATCGACTCGCCCGACCCCATCAATGTTCCCGGCGAGATTCTCACCCGCGGCATGAACGTGATGCTGGGCTACTACAAGAACCCCGAAGCCACGGCGGCCGCCATCGACAAGGACGGATGGTACCACACGGGCGACCTCGGCGTGATGGACGCTGACGGCTTCCTGTACATCCGCGGACGCAGCAAGAACATGCTCCTTGGCGCTTCGGGCCAGAATATCTATCCTGAAGAGATTGAGGACAAACTCTGCACGCTGCCCTACGTCGCTGAATGTCTCGTCATCCGAAGCAACGAGAAACTCTACGGCCTGGTTTATCCCGACTATGAAGAGGCTGAGAAAGCCGGCCTGGACGCCAACGCCCTGCGCGCAGCCATGGAGCAGAACCGCCGCGACCTCAACACAATGGTGGCCAATTATGAACAGCTCGCCGGCATACAGCTGATGGAGCACGAGTTTGAAAAGACACCGAAACGCAGCATCAAGCGCTTCCTGTACGAAAATACGCCCATCGAGGCTTGACAGGCGTACAGACGGCCTTCAGATTTGTGCCACGAACAAGCCTCTGAGAGAGCATAAAGCCGGAAGGGGCTGTGTCGTGGCACTTCCCATTAACCTAAACGCGATAATGAATCCCTTCAAAGTACATATCCTGGGATGCGGCAGCGCAAGGCCCACGCCACGCCATTGCCTATCCGCTCAGATTGTAAACTACAACAACTGCCTGTATGCCATCGACTGCGGTGAAGGTATGCAGGCACAGTTGGCGCGCCACCACCTGATGACCGGCAAACTGGACCGCATATTCATATCGCACCTGCATGGCGACCACGTTCTGGGGCTACCGGGATTGCTATCAACCATGGCGCTCTCCGAACGTACCTCCCCCATACATATCTATTCGCCGGGCGGACTGGAAAGCGTCATGCGGCCGTTCATCGAGTTTTTCGTGCCCGCCCCTTCCTTCGACATCATCTTCCACCCCTTCTCCACCACACAGGGGGCCACCATCTTTTCCAACAATACCATCGAGGTGCAGACGGTTCCCCTGCAGCATCGCGTACCCTGCTGCGGCTTCATCTTCCGCGAAAAACAGCCGCTGCCGCACATCCTCCGCGACATGATCGACTTCTACGGCATTCCCAACTACGCCATCAAGAGCATCAAGGAAGGGGCCGACTGGGTGATGCCCGACGGACAGGTCGTCCCGCACGCCCGGCTGACGAAGCCTGCGGAGAAGGCGCGCAGCTACGCCTACCTCTCCGACACGGCCTACGACCCGGCTTTGGCTCAGGCGGTAGAGGGCGTGGACCTGATGTACCACGAAGCCACCTACGCTAACGACATGCTGGCTTCGGCAAGTGAGCGCGGCCACTCCACCACCGGGCAGGCCGCTGCGACGGCACGCGATGCCCACGCCCGCCAGCTGATCATCGGCCATTATTCCTCACGCTACGACAAAGACGCTCTGGAGGCCATGCTCCTCAGCGAATGCCGGGCCGTCTTTCCCAACACCGTGCTGGCGAACGAAGGCTTGACCTTCGACGTATAAGAAGCGTTACATACCGGAGGGTGTATCATAATTCAGTTTTTCCGTCCACCCTCACTGTGCGTGGCAATCGAGACAGAGACGAGGCTCAAGCGGCCATTTTTGGGCAATCTGGCCAAAATATCCGAATCTCGGGGCGTATAATCCGAAAAACAA
>JALEZQ010000085.1 GCA_022772475.1 Bacteroidales bacterium
TGTGGGTATTACAAAGGCAATGGGCAAGGACTATGCAGAGAGTGGGCATTGTTGCTCAATGTATTGTACATATGAGCGTGGGCGAATCAGGCTGAATTGAGATTGAAAAATAGTATTCGGCGTTGAAGTTGGGATAGGAGGTGCCGTCCATCGTGGTCGGCATACCGCGGGCCTCTTTTCCTATTCCTTTGTAAACACGCCCTCGGTGAGTTCGGCCGTGAGCACGCCGTTGCGCACAAAGACCTTCTCGCCGGTCTTGCGGGCCGTCCATAGGGTCTGCCCCTTCTTGCGGCGGCAGATGACGCGGCGGCCGTCGTGACAGAACACCTCGGCATAGACGGAGTCGGCACTGAAGACGAGGCCGGCCGTCTGGCCACCGTAGGAGAGGATGTGCCCCTGCTCCCACACGCGGATGCAGTCGTGCAGGGCATAACTCCAGGTATAGCCGGCCGAGGCGATGCAGCCGTGGTCGTCGCGGTCGGCACCGACAAGGCCCTTCATCGAACTCTGGCAGGCGCCGAAGGCCACCAGGGCAATGGTCATGAGGAAAAACAACGGGCGTTTCATGGGGAAAGAGGTGAGTGTTTCTACCGCAAAGGTAAGCCATTGATTTGACAAGAGCAAGCAAAGACCCCGCTTCCGCACGAAAATCCGCACTTGGAAGCGGGGCAAGGCAGAGGCTCGATGATAGACCGCTTAACGATAGACCAGCGTGGTCAGGGCGTGGCTGTCATAGACCTCACGCGCCACGTCGAGCACGTCGTCGGCCGTGAGGGCCATGATGCGCCGGCAGAGGGCCTCGGGCGAATAGATGCTGCCGTATTGGGCGAAGGTCTTGCCCAGCGCCAAGGCATAGTTTTCGGCCCCGTCGGTAGAAATCATGACCTGTCCGCAGAGCTGGCGTTTGGCCGCCAGCAGCGTGGCGGGGCGCAGGGCGCTGTCGGTGAGACGGCGCAGCTGTGCGTTGACCAGGCGGATGCAGCGCGACACATCGTGGGCGTCGCAGCCGAAATAGACGGCCCACCATCCGCTGTCGGTATAGGTGGTGAGCGAGGCATCGACGGTATAGACCAGTCCGGAGCGCTCGCGCAGACTCTGGTTCAGACGGGAGTTCATGCCCGGTCCGCCGAGCAGGTTGTTGAGCAGCATCAGGGCGTAGCGGCGGTCGTCGGTGCCGCTGTAAGTCTGCGTGCCCATCAGGACGTGCGCCTGGTGCGTGTCGCGGTGGCGGCGCTCCGTGCGCTCCGTGCGCAGCAGCATGGGCGGCGCCGAGGCCGTCAGCACGGGCTGTGGGGCCACGCCGCTCCACAGCCGCTGCAGCACGCGCTCCACCTGCGCTGCCGTGATGCCGCCCGAGGCGTAGAAGACGGCGTTCGACGCGCGATAGTGCATCGTAGTGAAGCGCAGGGCATCGGCCGTGGTGTAGGAGCGCAGGCGGTCGGCATCGCCAAGGATGTCGCGGCCGAGGGCGTGGCTGCCGTAGAGCAGTTGTTCAAACTCGTCGAAGATGAGTTCGGAAGGCGAGTCCTTGAAACTCTCTATCTCGTCGCAGATGACCTCCACCTCGCGGTCGATCTCGTGCTGCGGGAACGTGCTGTGGAAGACGATGTCCGTCAGCAGGTCCGCCGCCCGGGCGAAGTGCTCGCGCAGGACGGTGGCGTAATAGACCGTCTCCTGCTTGTTGGTATAAGCGTTCAGTTCGCCGCCGTGGCGTTCCAACACGTTGGCAATGGCGCGTGCCGAGTGGCGCGCCGTGCCCTTGAACGTCATGTGCTCGATGAAGTGGGCCATGCCGCTGTCGGCCGGCTCCTCGTGGCGTGTGCCGGCACAGACGATGTAGCCGCAATAGACCACGGGCGAGGTGGTCCGGCGCACCACGACGCGCAGACCCGACGGCAGGATGAAGGTGGTGATGTCGTCGCCGCCGGGCGTAGCCGTGCGCAACTTGTCAGTCGGGCGTGTCGTCATCGTTTGCGGAAGTATTTTCCCACCACAGGCAGCGAGGCCAGCGGCAGGTCGTGATAGACAATGTGGCCGGCAAAGGCCAGCAGGCAGAGCGTGTTGATGCCCAGGCGGCACCATGTGGGCCATGCCGCCGGCACCAGCGTCATCACGGCATAGAAGAAGGCCGCCAGCACCACATAGACGGCGATGCTGCCCCAGGGGTAGCGGATGGGGTAGAAGTGTTGGCCCGACAAGTAGCTCACTAACGTGGCCGTGCCATAGCCCGCCACACCGGCCCAGGCGCAGGCCATATAGCCCATCGAGGGAATGAAGACCACGTTGAAGGCGATGAGCACCACGCAGCCCGCCGCCGAGCACCAGGCACCCCATATCGTGCGGTCGCAGAGTTTGTACCAGAAGGAGAGGTTGAAATAGACGCCCATCAGTATCTCCGCCGCCATGACGATGGGCACCACCTTGAGGCCCTCGCGGTAGTCGGCGCCGATGATGTACTTGAGGATGTCGAGGTAGGCGATGACGGCGAGGAAGGCCAGCAGCGTGAAGATGACGAAGTATTTCATGCCCTTGGCATAGAGCGTGGCGCTGTCCTTGCCTTTGGCTCCGGCGAAAACCAGCGGCTCGTAGGCGTAGCGGAAGGCCTGCGTAATCATGGCCATAATCATGGCTATCTTGACGCTGGCGCCGTAGATGCCCAGTTGGACGCGGCCTTCCTCGCCCCCGACGATATGCGGGAAGATCATCTTATCGACCGTCTGGTTGAGGATGCCCGCGATGCCCAGCAGCAGCAGCGGCCAGGCGTAGCGCAGCATACGGCGCGCCAGCGGCAGGTCGATGTGCAGACGCGCCAGCCGCAGTTCGGGGATGAAACACACCATCACCACCGCCGTGCACGCCAGGTTGATGGCGAAGGCGTAGAGCACGTCGCGGCAGTCCATCACGACGAAGGCCACGATGTTCAGCGCGATGCTCAGCAGGATGAAGAGCATCTTGAGGGCGGCAAACTTGAGGGCGTGGCGGCGGTAGCGCAGGTAGGCGAAGGGAATGGCCTGGATGGCGTCCATCGCCACGATGGTGGCCATGATGGCCAAGTATTCGGGGTGGGCCGCATAGCCCAGCGCCGACGATACCGCGGGCAGAAAGCCCAGTACGGCGGCAAGGAAGACTAACGACAGCGCCGACACAAGGAGAAGGGCGGTGGAATAGACGCGGCGCGGACGCTCGTCGGCCTTGTTGATGAAGCGGAAGAACGTCGTCTCCATGCCGAAGGTCAGGATGACCAGCAGCAGCGCCGTATAACTGTACATCTCCGTGATGACGCCGTAGCCGCCCGAGGCCGCCGCCAACTTGGTGGTGTAGATGGGAACGAGCAGATAGTTGAGGAAGCGGCCGATGATGCTGCTCAGGCCATAGACCGCAGTGTCCTTGGCCAACGATTTGAGTGCTGCCATAGCGAGGTATTTTCCGAAGGTGAGTTTCCCGAAGGTGAGTTTCCCGAAGAAGAATTATCCGAAGAAGAGGTAGCAGATAAAGACGGCGGCGATGATGCCCGCCAGGTCGGCCATCAGACCGCAGGTCACGGCGTGGCGCGTATGGCGGATGCCGACAGAGCCGAAATAGACGGCGAGGATGTAGAACGTGGTGTCGGTAGAGCCCTGGAAGATGCAGCTCAGACGGCCCACAAAACTGTCGGCGCCGTAGTTGGTCATGGCATCGACCATCATGCCGCGGGCGCCGCTGCCGCTCAGCGGTTTCATCAGCGCCGTGGGCAGGGCACCCACCCATTCGGCATCGCCGCCAAGCGCCGAGACAAGCCATACGATGCCACCGATGAGGGCGTCCATGGCGCCCGAGGCGCGGAAAACGCCGATGGCCACGAGGATGGCCACGAGGTAGGGAATGATGCGCACGGCCGTCTGGAAACCGTCCTTGGCTCCTTCGACGAAGGCGTCATAGACGTTCACCCGCCGCAGCGCCGCCGTAAGGAGGAAGGTCACGATGATGGCCAGCAGGATGACGTTGGCCGACGTCGTCCCCACCAATTCCATCATCGGGCCGTCCAAACGCGAGAAGCCCCAGACGATGCCCGCCACGATGGCCGACAGACCGCCCAGGAAGAGCAGCAGCGTGGGCTGCAGCAGGTTGATGCGCTGATAGAGGCTGGTTGTCACCACGCCGGCCAGCGTCGAGACGAAGGTGCAGATCAGGATGGGGATGAAGATGTCCGTCGGTGCCGCCGCTCCCATCTGGGCGCGATAGACAAGGATGCTCACGGGGATGAGCGTCAGGCCCGAGGTGTTGAGCACGAGAAACATAATCATCGGGTTGGACGCCGTGTCCTTCTTCGGGTTGAGCGTCTGCAAGCCCTCCATGGCCTTGAGGCCCAGCGGCGTGGCAGCGTTGTCGAGCCCCAGCATGTTGGCCGAGAGGTTCATAAACATGTGGCCCACGACGGGATGGTTGCGCGGCACGTCGGGAAAGAGGCGGGCAAAGACGGGGCCCAGCAGGCGGGCCAGTCCGTTGACCACGCCGCCGCGCTCACCGATTTTCATGATGCCGAGCCAGAGCGACAGTACGCCCGTCAGACCCAGTGAAATCTCAAACGCCGTCTTGGACGAGGCGAACGTCGAGTCGATGATGGCCGGAAACACCTCGACGTCGCCGAAGCACACGGCCTTGACCGTGGCCACAAGGGCCGCGATGAGGAAGAAGGCCAGCCAGATGTAATTGAGTACCATAGGGATGAATTAGTGATATTTTCGTCCGCCGAAGATGATGCGCAGGCGGTTGCTGAGGGCGCTGGTGATGCGGCCCATGTCGCCGTGGCGCAGGTTGAGCCACAGCTCCTCCACCGAGCGGGCGGCCTTGACCCAGGGATGGCCCCAGGCCATGATGCGATAGACGCGGCGGCGGAAGGCCACATGGTCGATGACATCGGCAGGGTGGCGCAGGGGGCGGTCCAGGTTGTGGCGCCCCATGGTGAAGATGCGGCGCAGGCCGCGCGGCGTGGTGGCGATGGAGCCGGCGTAGTGCGTGCTCTCGTCGGTGACGCCGATGTTGCTGATCATGTTGTGGCGCGGCACGATAGACATCTGTCCGTTGAGCAGCAGGGCGGCCTGGATGAGCGTTTCGTAGTACTCGATGCCCGTGGCGGCATGGGCGCGACAGGTGGCCAGGAAGTCCTTGCGCAGGCGGCGCTCACGGATGAGGGCTTCGAGGCGCGCCACGCTCTCTGGACGGCGGAGGAAGGCGTAGTCGGGCTCCCAGCGCTCGAAGGCGCGGCGCCACGAGGCCCAGCCCCAGATGGAGCAGTTGGTGGTGAAGAAGTAACTGTCGTCGCCGATGTCGGTGGTGTGTTCCTCGTGGTTGAAACCGGCTATCATGCCGATGCGCTCGTCGTCGGCATAGCGGTCGAGCATGGCCTTGCAGAAGGGGATGAAGTCGTCCGAGGGGATGTCGTCGTCCTCGAGCACGACGCACTGCTCGGCCATGGAGAAGGCCCAGCGCTGGGCATAGTATTCGGAGGGGTCGCAGCCATGGTTTTCGGTGCAGTAGTTGCGGCGCACGTCACACTGCCAGTCCACCTCGGCCACCACCTTACGGCAGGCCTCGAGGGCCGGCATGTCGGCCTCGGAGCGCGGCCCGTCCTGATAGAGGAAGAGGCGCGAGGGGCGTGCGCGGCGCACGGCGTCGAAGACCTGCTTGAGGCGGTCCGGACGGTTGAAGAAGAGGATGAGGACGGCCACGTCGGTCAGCGGGGCCTGCGGGCTTTCGTTCGTCATGGTCATGGGGGAGGGGGATGAGGGGGACTGTTCCTTGGTGGGAAGAGGACTATTCCTTGATATATTCGCTCCAGTCGGTCAGGCGCATGTCGCCCTTGCGGCGGTAGGTGTCGTGCATGGCGAAGGCGGCGTTGAGCACGTGGTGGGTATGTCCGCCGTAGCGTTCGGCCAGCCGCAGGTAGTCGTTGAGCAGCGGGCGGTAGTCCGGGTGGGCAATGGCGACGAGGGCGCGGGCCTTGTCCATGGCGCACTTGCCGCGCAGGTCGGCCACGCCATATTCGGTGGCCACGGCATCGACGTAGTGCTCGGTATGGTCCACGTGCGAGCAGAAGGGCACGATCGAACTGATTTTCCCGTCCTTCGTCGTACTGCCGCAGGTGAAGGTGGCCAGCATGGCGTTGCAGGTGAAGTCGCACGAGCCGCCGACGCCGTTCATCATCTTCGTTCCCAGAATCTTCGTACTGTTGACGTGTCCGTAGATGTCCACCTCGATGGCCGTGTTGAGCGAGCAGATGCCCAGACGGGCAATGATTTCAGGGCAGTTGGAAATCTCGGAGGGGCGCAGGAGGAGGCGGCCACGGAACTCGGCCATGTCGCGGTAGAGCGCCTGGAGGTGTTCCGGCGAGATGGTCAGGGCGCCCGTCGATGCCGACACCACGCGGCCTTCGCGGATGAGGCGCAGGGGCTCCTCTTGCAGCACCTCGGTGTAGATGTTGAAGTCGGGCACCTCGCTACATTCGCCCAGGGCACCCAGTACGGCGTTGGCGCCGCTGCCCACACCGCTCTGCAGGATGAGGCGGCGGGGGTTGATGTAGCCCTCGCGGATGTTGTCCACGAGGAAGTCGGCCACATGCTGTCCGATGCGCTGCGTCACCTCGGTGGCCGGCGTCATCGGGCGCGACTCGTCCGGGCAGTGGGTCATGACGTAGCCCTTGATGCGCTCGGGGTCCACCTCGATGTAGGGCGTGCCAATCATCTCCACCGGCTGCGTGATGCGTATGGGCGAGCGGTACCACGGCGCCTCAATCTCATAGATGTCGTGCATGCCGATGAGGCGTGTGGAGTGCCAGGTGTTGATCTCGATGAAGACGCCCTTGCGTGCCATGTGGCAGATGGTAGGCGCTATGCCGATGCCGGCAGTGAGGTAGATGCGTATGCGTCCGCGCACCTCCTGCACGTCGCAGGCCTCGATGATGCCCCAGTCCACGGGTCCGGTGAGCCCCTGGCGGAGGAACGTGGCGTTGTCCGACAGGTTGAGGTCGGTGTAGCGCACGCGGCCGCTGTTGAAGGCGCGGCGCAGGTCGGCGTTGACGGAGAAGGGCAGGCGGCGGTCTATGGCGTCGGCCAGCGACAGTTCGCCGTCTGTCGTGGCGCCGATGGAGGCGCCGGTGACGACGTTGACCTTGAAGGGCAGCCCCTGCTCGTGCAACTGGCGTGCGCGTGCGGCGATGGCGGGTGTGATGACCTTGGGCGAGCCGGCCGGGCCGAAGCCGCCCACGCCGATCCACTCGCCGTCCTGTATGAATGACGCCGCCTCGGCGGCAGAAATCTCGGGTATATTCATGGGAGTATGTACGTCAGTAAGCCAATTCGCCTGCAAATATACGCAAAAAACCGCACCACGGCAACGCGGGTGCGGCTTTCGCCCTGTATGTGGGCGGGGGCGTCGCCGGCAGACAGCGCCCCCGCCATTGTTTTATCGTTTCAGACTCAGGCGACCGGCGGCATCGGCCACGACGGTGTAGGTCTTGCCTTTCTTCGTCTTGAGCGCCAGTTCGCTGTCCTTGTAGCGGACGACGAGGCGCTCGCCGGCGAGCGAGGTGATGTCGGCGCACGTCAGTTGGCCGCCGGCCCAGGCAATGTTGACGTGGAAGTTGCCGCGGGCGTGGAGGCCGTTGATATGGCCCTCGGCCCAGGCGTCGGGCAACGCGGGCAGCAGGCGGATGTCGCCCTCGTGGCTCTGGAGGAGCATCTCGGTGACGCCGGCCGTGCCGCCGAAGTTGCCGTCAATCTGGAAGGGCGGGTGTACGTCCCAGAGGTTGTCGGCCGTGCCGTTGGAGAGCAGGTTGCGGTAGAGCGTGTAGGAGTGGTTGCCGTCCCAGAGGCGTGCCCACTGGTTGAGTTTCCATCCCATGCTCCATCCCGTGGCGCCGTCGCCGCGGTGTTCCAGGACGATGCGCGAAGCCTTGATGAGGTCGGGCGTGGCCATGTGGGTGATGGTCGAGCCGGGGTGCAGGCCGTAGAGATGGTTGACGTGGCGGTGCTGGTCCTTGGGGTCGTCGATGTCGGTGCTCCACTCCATGAGTTGGCCGTAGCGGCCTACGGTGTAGGGGGCGATGCTGTCGAGGACGTTCTGCCACTGCCGGGCCTCGTCGGCGTCGCACTTGAGGATGCGTGCGGCCTCAATGGCCTGCTTGAGGATTTCGCGGCATACGGCGTGGGTGAAGGTCGTGCCCTGGTCGATGGGGCCGTGCTCGGGCGAGGTGCTCGGCGCGGCGGTGTAGTAGCCCTTGGGGTGACGCCAGAGGAAGTCGGTGGTAAACTGTGCACAGCCCTTGATGAGGGGGTAGGCCGTTTGGCGGAGGAAGGCCTTGTCGCGTGTGAAGTCGTAGTATTCCCACAGGTGTGTTGCGAGCCACGAAGAGGCCATGGGGTTGTAGTTCCACGACATGTCCTGTCCCTCAAGCGGTGCGGTGAAGCCGAAGGGGTTGGCCGAGATGCCGGCCGCCCATCCGCGTGCGCCCCAGTAGGCCTTGGCCGTGCGCTCGCCGGGCTTTTCGAGCAGGCGGATGAAGTCCGTCAGGGGCTCGGCGCACTCGGTGAGGTTGGTGGTGAGCGCCGGCCAGTAGTTCATCTGCAGGTTGATATTGTTGTGGTAGTCGATGCGCCAGGGGCCGTCGATGTTGTTGTGCCAGATGCCCTGCAGGTTGGCGGGGAGGTTGCCCGGTCGCGACGAGGCGATGAGGAGGTAGCGGCCAAACTGGTAGTATAGCGTTTCGAGGCCCGGGTCGGCGGCGCCGTGGCGGTAAGCCTTGAGGCGCTGCGGCGTGTCCTTGCCGTTGTCGCCGTCGCCCTTGAGGCGGAAATCGACGCGGGTGAACATGTCGCGGTAGTCGGCCACATGGTCGGCGAAGACGGCGTCATAGCCTTTGGCGACAGCCATGTCCATCCACTCGGCCGTGGTGGCCAGCGGGTCGATGCCCACATAGGCATGGGGGTCGGCGGGGTCGGGGTCGTAGTTGGGGGCGTAGTCGGTGTCGGCCGTGAAGAGGAAGAGCACGTCGGCGGCACCCTTTACCGTCAGGGCACCCCCGTCGTTGGTGATGACGACGTCGTCGTTGAGGGCGTCGTCGGGCACGATGGCCTTGAGGCGCACGGCATACTGCATGCCGTTGTTCATCAGGCGGCCGTCATAGAGCAGGGCGTCGTTGTCGGTGGGCGTCACCTCGAAGTTGCTCCGCGGGTTGGGCGTGTAGGCCAGGCGCAGCGTCTGTGCCTTGCCGCCCGAGGCGGTAAAGCGGAGCACCATGACGTTGTCGGGATAGGAGATGAAGGTGCGGCGGACGTAGTGCGTGCCGTCCATGTCGTAGGCCACGGTGGCGATGGCGCTGTCGAGCGAGAGTTGGCGCGTATAGCCCGTGATGGCCTCGGCTCGTGCCTCGGTGTCGATGTTCAGTTCGCCCAGCGTGGTGAAACTGCCGAAGCGGAAGGCTGCCTCGCCCGTGGCTTCGTAGGGCACGTTGCTGTTGAAGTTTTGCCAGGTGAGCTGCGCCGCCTTTTGGTTGTCGCCGTCGAGGAAGGCTTGTCTGATTTCGGGGATGAGGTGGGCCGACTGTTTGTTGACGTCCCAGTAGTGGCGTGCGCCCTCGGGCGTACCCTTTTGGTTGCCCTGGCCGGTGCCGGGTCCGCCGCGCCACAGTGTTTTCTCGTTGAGGGTGATGCGTTCAGATGCGAGCGAGCCCATGATGTTGGCGCCGATGGAGCCGTTGCCCAGCGGCAGGGAGCGCTGCTCCCATTCGCTGTCGGCATTGTAGTTGACGCCTCCGGCATCGGGGCGTGGCAGTCCGGTGGGGTTGTATTTCTTGTTTCCTTCGTTCCAGATGGCGCGGCCCTTCATGGAGGTGGGCTCAGAGAAGCGCACGGTGTAGGGCTGAGCGATGGCGGTGAGTGCGCTGCCGCAGAGGGCGATGGCGGCGAGGATAAGGTGGCGTTTCATAGGGTATCAGATGTAGGGTTGTGAGGGGAGAAGAAAAAGGGGGGATGGGTGCCGACTGCATGGCGGCCCGTATCGCTTGCGGCGATGGGCTTGCAGTCGTCACCCATCCCCCGCGTCATTATGCGTTCGGGCCGGGAATGGCGTGCTTATTTATCGGAAAGCCTTGAGGATGCGTGCGGCGGTGTCGGCCATCTCCTCGGGCGTGAAGTGCTTCTTTTCTTTCCAGAAGTCCATGTCGCCCTCGTTCTGCAGGGGCGCCAGGTGGATGTGGGCGTGGTTGACCTCGAGGCCGAGCACCGTCATGCCGACCTTGCGGCAGGGGAAGGCTTCGCGTATGGCGGCGGCCACGCGCTTGGTGAAGGCCATCATGGCGGCCATTTCCTCGTCAGAGAGGTCGAAGAAATAGTCCACCTCGTGCTTGGGAACGACCAGGGTGTGGCCTTTGGTGATGGGATTGATGTCGAGGAAAGCATAGAAGCGGTCGTCCTCGGCGCACTTGTAGGAGGGAATTTCCCCTGCGATGATTTTTGAGAAAATGGTCATGGCTGATGGGGTGTTGGGATGTAAGGGTGTGAATGCTTTCGCCGCCGGTGCTTAGGCTGCCGGTGATTAGGCTACGGTGATGTCGAGGATCTCGAGCTGGATGGTGCCCTGCGGAATCTTCACATCGACCACGTCGCCCACCTTCTTGCCGAGGAGGCCCTGTGCGATGGGTGTGGTGGAGGATATTTTGCCTTCGCGCAGGTTGGCCTCGCTTTCGCTGACGATGGTATAGGTCATCTCCATGCCGTTCTTGACATTCTTCATCTTGACGGTGGAGAGAATCTGCACGATGTCGCTGCGGAGCTTGCTGGCATCGATGATTTTGGCGCTGGCAATGGTGGCCTTGAGGTTGTTAATCTTCATTTCGAGCATCGCCTGGGCTTCCTTGGCGGCGTCGTACTCGCTGTTTTCCGACAGGTCACCTTTGTCGCGCGCCTCGGCGATGGCGGCAGAGGCTGCGGGGCGCTCTACCGACTCCATGTGCCGGAGTTGGGCTACCATCTTGTCGTAGCCCTCTTGGGTCATGTAAGCCATAGTTGGGGTTGAGAATGGGGGTGTTAATGAAACGCGAAAGGATGCCGGCCGCATGCGGTGGCCGGCGTCCTTTCACTCGTTATGGGTTATGGGGTTCTGTGCGGAGCGTCTGCATATAGGCTTTCTGCCTGCTGCGGCGCTCGCGCTGTATTTGCCACAAAGATAAGCCTTATTTTCTTATTGGGGAAATGAAACGGGGAAATTTGCTGTTTCTTCGGAAAATAGTGGGCTCTCGGCGGCATTTTTCGGGCGTTGCGTGCAAATAGGGGCCATGCCTGCGGGCTTGCCTCCCCTTGGTGGAGAGCTTGCCAGCAGGCATGGCCTGTGTGTATCTGCTAAACGTGGAGCGGGGGCTTACTTGAGCACGCCGAGGTCCTTGCCCACCTTGATGAAGGCGGCGATGCACTTGTCGAGGTGCTCGCGCTCGTGGCCGGCAGAGATCTGCACGCGGATGCGGGCCTGGTCCTTGGGCACGACGGGATAGTAGAAGCCGGTGACGTAGATGCCTTCCTCCTGCATGCGCTGTGCGAAGACTTGCGAGAGCTTGGCGTCGTAGAGCATGACGGCGCAGATGGCGCTCTGCGTGGGCTTGATGTCGAAGCCGGCGGCCATCATCTTGTCGCGGAAGTAGTTGACGTTCTCCACGAGCTTGTCGTGCAGGGCGTTGCTCTCGCCGAGAATCTTGAAGGTCTCGATGGCTGCGCCGACGATGGCGGGGGCTACGGAGTTGGAGAAGAGGTAGGGACGGCTGCGCTGACGGAGCAGGTCGATGATTTCCTTGCGGCCGGTGGTGAAACCGCCCATGGCGCCGCCGAAGGCCTTGCCCAGGGTGCCGGTGTAGATATCTACGCGGCCGTAGGTGTTGAAAAACTCGCTCACGCCGTGGCCGGTGGCGCCTACGACGCCGGCCGAGTGGCTCTCATCGACCATGACGAGGGCGTCGTACTTCTCGGCCAGGTCGCAAATCTTGTCCATGGGGGCTACGTTGCCGTCCATCGAGAAGACGCCGTCGGTGACGATGATGCGGAAGCGCTGCTCCTGTGCGGCCTGCAGCTGGCGCTCGAGGTCTTCCATGTCGGCGTTGGCATAGCGGTAGCGCTTGGCCTTGCACAGGCGCACACCGTCGATGATGCTGGCGTGGTTGAGGGCGTCGCTGATGATGGCGTCGTCGGCGGTGAGCAGGGGCTCGAACACACCGCCGTTAGCATCGAAGCAGGCGGCGTAGAGGATGGTGTCTTCGGTCTTGAAGTAGGCCGAGATGGCTTCTTCAAGCTGCTTGTGTACGTCCTGCGTACCGCAGATGAAGCGGACGCTCGACATGCCATAGCCGCGGCGGTCCATCATCTCCTTGGCGGCAGCGATGAGACGCGGGTGGTTGGAGAGGCCAAGATAGTTGTTGGCACAAAAGTTGAGCACTTCTTTACCTGCTACCTGGATGGCAGCCTGCTGGGGGCCTTCGATGAGGCGTTCGTTCTTGTAGAGGCCGGCCTCCTTGATACCTGCCAGTTCGGCCTGGAGGTGGGCTTGGAATTTACCGTACATAATGTGTTGTTCTTTATATAAGAGTTGTATGTCGATTCTTTCTGCAAAGGTGCAGATTTATTTTGGATTATTCCGCCTGCCGGACCATAATTTCTGCTTACTTTCTGACACTTTCTTACCGACAACAGAAATAGACACAACAGTAATCCATGTTGTCCCCGTTGTCTTGGTTGTCGTGTGTTATTTTTGGACGACAACTCAAACAACTTATACAACAAAGAATGTTGTTCTTGTTGTCTTGGTTGTCGTGTTATAATTTTAGGACGACAACTCAAACAACTTATACAACAAAGAATGTTGTCCCCGTTGTTTTGGTTGTCGTGTTATATTTTAAGGACGACAACTCAAACAACCTATACAACAAAGAATGTTGTTCTTGTTGTTTTGGTTGTCGTGTTATAATTTTAGGACGACAACTCAAACAACTTATACAACAAAGAATGTTGTTCTCGTTGTTTTGGTTGTCGTGTTATAATTTTAGGACGACAACTGGAACAACTTATACAACAAAGAAAGTTGTTCTTGTCGTTTTGGTTGTCGTGTTATATTTTAAGGACGACAACTGGAACAACTTGTACAACCAAGAAAGTTGTTCTTGTTGTTTTGGTTGTCGTGTTATAATTTTAGGACGACAACTTGAACAACCTGTACAACCAAGAAAGTTGTTCTTGTTGTTTTGGTTGTCGTGTTATAATTTTAGGACGACAACTCAAACAACTTATACAACAAAGAATGTTGTTCTTGTTGTCTTGGTTGTCGTGTTATATTTTAAGGACGACAACTCAAACAACTTATACAACAAAGAATGTTGTCCCCGTTGTTTTGGTTGTCGTGTTATATTTTAAGGACGACAACTGGAACAACTTGTACAACAAAGAAAGTTGTTCTTGTTGTTTTGGTTGTCGTGTTATAATTTTAGGACGACAACTCAAACAACCTGTACAACCAAGAAAGTTGTCGTGGCACAAAAATTATTGCACACTTGTCTGAAAACGTGAATCTCGTGGTCATAAATATTGACAAACTCCGCCGCGCAAACAGAAGCGAAAAGGCTTTGCGCCGGGCGAAAAACGCTAACCGGCGCCACACTTTGGGCGAGAGAATTTCCTGTTTGGGCGAGAGAAAATCCTGTCGCCCTAACAGTGGAGCGCGTTCCGCATGCCCTGCGGCGGGACGGCGAGGGCGATTGGCGGGTGTTTCCTAAAGAATTTTCAGAGGATTTAACGAAGGATTGCGCAGAAACCACCGGAAATGTTTCATACTGTCAAAAACCTACAGCGTCATGCTTGCGTTATTTTCGGTCGCGGGGGCAGGTGGTGGATTTCGCGGAAATTTTCGCGGTCAATGATGGTCAACGGCGCGATTGCACACTTCGCCTTAATCTTCGGCAGCGTCCTCTCCATCGACAGCGCCGGGGGCGTTGCGAAGGGGGTCGGCATCGGTCTCGTCGTGGCGGCGGTTGGGGGGCGTCAGGGCGTAGCTCTCGTCGTTGTGCTGCGGGCCAAAACTGAGGTCGAAGCCGGCGTCGAGCAGTTGGCGTGCCAGGGCGGGCTTGCCGCGGAAGCCGTGGATGGTCCAGGGGCGGAGGGGGCGCTGCTGGGCGTGGAGGCGCAGCAGATGGTGGAAGGCGCGGACGCAGTGGATGGTGACGGGCAGGCCGGCATCGCGGGCCATGCGCGCCTGACGGAGGAAGAGGGTTTCCTGCACCTCGATGGGGGCGCCGCGGAGCAGGTCGATGCCGCATTCGCCGACGGCGACGAGGCTGTGGCGGCGGATGAGGCGGTGCAGGCCGTCGAGCATGGCGTCGAGGGTGGCGGCGTCGGCCGTGGCGGTGGTCCAGGGGTGGATGCCGGCCGAATAGAGGGCGCCGCTGACGGGACGGAAGGTGTCGGGGGCAAGGAGAAGGGCGTCGGGCAGATTGACGATGGCGGTGCCGGGCGGCGCGGTGAGGTCGTGGGTGTGGAAGTCGAAGGCGGGCATGGCGGGAGCGGAGCGGGGGTATATCGGGGGCGCAGCGCAGCGTCGCTGTGGGGTCAGGGCACGGGGTCGTAGCCGCTGCCGCCCCAGGGATGGCAGCGCAGGATGCGGCGCACGGCCAGATAGAGGCCGCGCAGGGGACCGTGCTTGCGCAGGGCTTCGACGGCATACTGTGAGCAGGTGGGGGTGAAGCGGCACGAGGGGGGCTTCAGGGGCGAGAGGTAGCGCTGGTAGAAACGGATGGGGGCGACGAGGAGGGCGACGGTGAGGCGCCGCAGGGCGAGGAGCAGGCGCTTCATGGCTCGGACGGGGTGTGGGAGACGCTGCCCGCGCGGTTTTCATGGCTGTCGTCATGGTTTTCCAGGCCACCATCACGGTTTTCTCTACTACCATCATGGTCGCTGCCGGCGGCGATGCGTTCGGCCATGCGCCGCAGCAGGCTCTGCATACGGCTGTCGATCTGGCGGCTGTCGATAGGTCCTTCGGCCAGCCAGATGAAGGCTACGTGCCAGGCGGCGCCGTCGGGCAGGGCGTCGGTGAGCAGGTACTTGTGCCGGCGGTAGGCTTCGCGCAGCTGGCGCTTGGCGCGGTTGCGGTCAACGGCGTGGTGCAGGCGGCGCTTGGCCACGCTGAGCAGCACCTGAACGGGCGGACGACTGCCGGGCGTGGTGGCGCGATAGACCATGCGCAGGGGATAGGCGGTGAGGGCGTGGCTGCCGGCCGAAAAGAGGGTTTCGATGTCGCGCTGGCGGCATAGGTGCTCGGCTTTGCGGAAGGTCTGGGTTTTCATGCGGCGGGGAGGGAAACGGTGGGGTGAGGTGACTGAAACAGATTAAGGTTGGCGAGAAATGACAAAGAGGCTATAAGGCCGTCTCTGCATGGGAGCGTGCTTTATAACCTCTCGTAGGATGGGCGTATGTGTGTGGTGTGGACGGCGTGGGCCGTGCTGTGGGTCTCAGGCTTTGTTGTGCTCCTCTAAGTAGAGTTCGAGCGAGCCGGTGATGGACGGCGCCTTGACCGAGGGAGCTTCCAGTTCCAACGGCAGGCCGGCGTCTTCGATGGCCTTGGCTGTGGATTTGCCGAAGCAGGCCAGTTTGGCTTGCGTCTCCTTGAAGTTGGGCACATTCTTGAGGAGCGACTCTACGCCGGCGGGGGTGAAGAGGACGACCATGTCGAAGTCGAACGGGGTGTCGGAGGGCAGGTCGTTGCTCAGCGTGCGGTACATCACGCACTCGCGCACTTGCAGTTTTTTGGCCTCAGCCATATTGTGCAGTTCGTCGCTGTGCACGTCGCTCTGGGGCACGAGGTAGGTTTCGGCCTTGTGCTTTGCCATGAGGGCGATGAGGTCGGCCAGTTTGCCGCTGGTGGGGTAGAACACCTTGCGTTTGCGAAACTGTACATACTTTTGGATGTAGAGCGAAACCATCTCGGAGATGCCGAAATACTTCATGGTTTCGGGGATGGCGATGCGCATCTCCTTGCACAGGGTGAAGAAATGGTCGATGGCATGGCGCGAGTTGAACACGATGGCAGTGTGGTCAAGGATCTGCACCTTCTGCTGACGAAACTCGCGGGCCGTAAGGCACTCCACTTTGATGAATGGATGGAAAACCAATTGCACACCATACTTTTTTTCTATCTCGAAGTACGGCGATTTCTCAGATGTCGGTCGGGGCTGGGAAATGAGGATTTTCTTTACCATGAAGGCGTTAGTTATATAGGTATTGTATGGCTGCCTTTCCGGCCGCCCATAACAAAGCCCGCCACAGCAATAGGGCGGGTATCACTTCGAGGGTGCAAAAGTACAAAAAATTGTGCACCCAAGCACCTCTGCCGTTAAAAAAAGTGCGTCCGCTGCGGTAGAACAGTACCAATTTTCCCAAAGCGACGACCACCGCGCTGTAAACGGCCTGCCGGTGGGGCGTCAGGTCCTGGTAGGCCACGGCCAGCACCAGGGGGATGAGCAGCACGCCGGTGGCCACGGTTTGGAGCAGATAGGTCTCGGCCCATTCGCGGCGCTGGCGGGCGGAGAAGAACACGGCATTGACGGCGCTGTAGATAGAAAACTTGGCGGCGTAGTACACGGCCATGCCCCCTGCCGCCAGGGCCACCACGACATAGGGCGAACCGACGCCGGCGATGGCGGGCGTGCGGTCCAGCAGATAGTCGTAGTACATCAGTCCCCACAGCATACAGGTCATGCCGGTCAGGGCGATGAAGCCGCCCACCTCGTTTTCGGTGTGCTCGCTGTCGTCGGCGCTGTGGCTGTGGGCATGGAGCATTTCGCGCAGCCGGTGGGTAAGGTAGAAGCCCGAGCGCGACAGGACGATGGCGGCGAGCAGCAGGCAGGCCAGGATGATGGCCGTGATGCCGTTGTCGTTGCGGTAGGCATAGGGCGTGGGCGTCCCCGCATAACCCGGTGCTGACGGCACGGCGACGGTAGCCAGCGCGGGGGCTTGGCCGGCGGTGCTGTCGGGCACGCTGCGGCCGCTGACGACGGCCACCGTGCGCTGCCACAGATGGCCGTCGGCATCGGGAACGCCCGCTTTGGCGGCGGGGGCGGCCAGCAGAGCGGGGGTGGCGATGGCGGCGGTGCTGTCGGGAGTGACGGCGACGCTGTCGGCGGCCACACTGCGGACGGCCGCCACGCTGTCGGGGTGAAGGGGGAAGGGGCGCATGGGCGATGGGGAATGGACGGAGGAGGGAGGGGGGGGAAGGGGGAGGGACGGCCGGCAGAGGCTACAGGGCGGCCAGTTTGCGGATGGAGGCGTCCCAGAGGGGCGTCGTGGCGGCCAGATGCAGGGCGTCCTCGGGCGTGGCGGCGACCTGCCAGATGTCGAGGTGACGGGGGTGCATAAACTGCTCGTCAACGGCGCGGCGCAACAGGTCGAACAGGCGGTCGTAGTAGCCGGCGGTATTGAGCACGATGATGGGCTTGAGATAGAGGCCCAGCTGTTTCCACGTGATGATTTCCAGCAGTTCCTCAAGGGTGCCGACGCCGCCGGGCAGGGCAATGCAGGCATCGCCCATCTGCGCCATGGTCTCCTTGCGGCTGTGCATGTCGGGGGTGACGACCAGGCGGCTCATGCCCTTGTGGTGCCAGCCCTGACTCACCATAAACTCGGGGATGACGCCGATGGCCTGTCCGCCATGACGGAGGCAGGCATCGGTGGCGGCACCCATCAGGCCGGTACGCCCGGCACCGTTGACAAGGGTGTGGCCGCCCTGCGCGATGAGCATACCCAAGCGGGCAGCGGCCTCGGTATAGACCGCGGGCACGCTGCCGCTGGATGCACTGTAAATCGTAAGGGTCATAGGGGGATAGAAAGAGGAGGAACAATTTCGGCCGTCAGGCCGCAAAAGCGTGACGGATTACAGGCCGAAGGCTTCGCGTATGCGGTCCACGTAGTCGAGTTTCTCCCAGGTGAAGAGCTCCACCTGCATGCGCTTCTCACCCTCGGGGGTGACGAAGGTCTTCTCTACCACCTCGGGGGTGCGGCCCACGTGACCATACGAGGCGGTCTCCTCGTAGATGGGCTGGCGCAGGTTCAGGCGGCGGCAGATGGCGGCCGGACGCAGGTCGAAGATTTCGGCCACGCGGCGGGCAATGTCGCCGTCGCTCATCTGCACGTGGCTGCGGCCGTAGGTGTTGACATAGACGGAGATGGGCTCGGCCACGCCGATGGCGTAGGACAGCTGCACCAGCATCTCGTCGGCTACGCCGGCAGCGACCATATTCTTGGCAATGTGGCGGGCGGCATAGGCGGCCGAACGGTCCACCTTCGAGGGGTCCTTGCCCGAGAAGGCACCGCCGCCATGGGCACCACGGCCACCGTAGGTATCGACGATAATCTTGCGACCCGTAAGACCGGTATCGCCGTGGGGGCCGCCGATGACGAACTTGCCCGTGGGGTTGACGTAATACTTGATGTCGCCCTGCTCGAAGAGGGCCTTGATTTCGGGCGTGTGGACGCGCTCACGCAGCACACGGGGAATGAGTATGTCGATGACGTCCTGACGGATGCGCGCCATCATCTGCGCGTCGGCGGCCTCCTGGCTGCCGGCCTCGGCGGCGGTGACGAACTCGTCGTGCTGGGTCGATACGACGATGGTGTCGATACGGCGGGCACGGCCGTTGTCGTCATACTCCACCGTCACCTGACTCTTGGCGTCGGGACGCAGATAGGTCATCTCCTTGCCCTCGCGGCGAATCTCGGCCAGCACAATCATCAGGTCGTGCGCCAGCGAGAGGGGCAGGGGCATGAAGGTGTCGGTCTCGTTGTTGGCATAGCCGAACATCATGCCCTGGTCGCCGGCACCCTGCTCCTCGGGGTCGGTGCGCACCACGCCGCGGTTGATGTCGGCGCTCTGCTCGTGGATGGCGGTGAGGATGCCGCAGCTCTCGGCGTCAAACTTATACTCGGCCTTGGTGTAGCCAATGCGGGCGATGGTGCGGCGCACGACGGTCTGCAGGTCGGCCCAGGCGTTGGTCCTTACCTCGCCGGCCACCACCACCTGACCGGTGGTGACAAGGGTTTCGCAGGCCACCTTAGCCTCGGGATCCTGCGCCAGCAGCGTGTCGAGCACAGCGTCTGAGATTTGGTCTGCCACTTTGTCGGGGTGTCCTTCCGACACCGATTCGGACGTAAAAAGATATGCCATGGTTAGTACGTATATATAATGTATAGTGTGATATGTGCAATGCCGGCTTCAGCCCGACGCCGG
>JALEZQ010000086.1 GCA_022772475.1 Bacteroidales bacterium
ATGGGCGGCCACGACGCTGGCGAGGTGGCCAGCGCCACGGTCTGCGAGGCCATGAGTCAGGCTATCATTGCCGACGGCCGCGACCCTGAGGGCGTCTTTACGCCCGATGACTTGAGTCGCGCCCTCCAGCAGGCCTTCGACGCGCTCGACAAGAAGGACAACGGGGCCGTGAAGAAGATGGGCACCACGATGACGTTGCTCAAACTGCATGCGGGAGGCGCGACGATAGCCCACATCGGCGACAGCCGCGTCTATCACATCCGCCCGGGAAAGACGGCCGACGACACCGCCATCCTCTTTGAGACAGAAGACCACTCGCTGGTCAACGACCTGATCAAGATTGGCGAACTGACCCGCGAGGAGGCACGCTTCTCGCGGCAGAGGAACATCATCACTCGGGCCATGCAGCCCAACATGGAGCGCCGGCCGAAGGCGGACGTTCACCAGACCGCCGACATCCAGAGCGGCGACTTCTTCTACCTCTGCTCGGACGGTATGCTCGAACAGCCCGACATGGAGAGTGGAGAGGCACTGAAGGCCATTTTCTCTGAACAGGGCGGCACGGACGCCGACAGGTTGCAGACTCTGCTGCAGGCCACGGCCAACAACCGAGACAACCATACGGCCTTCATCGTCCACATCCTGTCGGTGGACCAAACGGCAGAGGTGGTGCCTGCGGTAGAGGACACTCCACCGGTGATGACACCTGCGGAGGTGATAACATCGGAAAATTTCACATCGGCGAAAGGCATGCGGGCAGAGAATACGGAAGATACACCTATAGTGGAAACGCCACCTGCACCGGCCACACAAGACGCCATGCCATGCAATCAAGTACGTACATCAGCCGGCGAGGGGAAGCCGCAGAACCGTACCTCATGGTTTCGTTGGGCAGTGCTATTCATCGCCGCCCTCATTGTTGTCGCCCTTGCCCTCGCCCTGCTCTGGTGGATGTAGAAGGCGAACTAGTTCACGACCTCCATCGCCCCGAGACCACCATTGGTGGTGAATCGGGCGGTGGTCAGGTAGCCCTACTTCGACAGCAATGATATCATTGTACAGAAAATGCACCGTCACATTGGCGGTGCATTTTCTGTGTGGGGATGCCCATACGGCATGGCGCATATCAGGGGGACGAAGGCGCTATTGCTCGCCACCTATATATATGGCTTCGGGGTGGAGGGTGATGCCGAAGCGTTGGCGCACGTCGGCCACGATGGCGTCGGCCAAGCGGCAGATGTCGCGCCCGGTGGCGCCGCCGTTGTTGACCAGGACGAGGGGCTGCTTGTGCCATACGCCGGCAGGTCCCATACTGCGGCCCTTCCATCCGCATTGGTCGATGAGCCATGCCGCCGGCACCTTGACCATATCGTTGGGCAGGGCGTAGTGTGGCATGTCGGGATATTGTGCCAAAAGCGTCTGAGCCTGACGGGCAGAGATGGTGGGATTCATGAAGAAACTGCCGGCGCTGCCCGGTCCCTCGGGCCAAGGCAGTTTGCTGCGACGCACGGCGCAGGTCAGGCGGCGCACCGTAGCGGCATCGGCCGTGGCGGGGTCGATGCCCTGACGCGCCATCTCGGCCACCAGCGCACCATGCAGAGGGCGCGGCACATAGCGCTTGTTGACACGGTAGGTGACGTGCGTGATGATGAATTGGCCGGCCCACGGTCCTTTGAAGTGGCTGTAGCGGTAGCCATAGTGGATGTCGGCGGCAGGGATGGTGCGGCTCTCGCCACATTGCATGTCATAGACCTCTACCGACACGATAAACTGCGCCGCCTCGGCCCCGTAGGCGCCAATGTTCTGTACAGCCGACGCGCCGACCTCGCCGGGAATGTCCGACAGGCTCTCCGGACCGCTCCAGCCCTGCGCGAGGACGTAGGCTACGAACTCGTCCCAGACCTTGCCCGAGCCAACGCGCAGCAGCACATGCTCCGCGTCTTCGCCCACGCATTCGATGGCGGTAATTGCCGAGTGGAGCACGATGCCGGGGTAATCGTCCACGAAGAGAAGGTTGCTTCCGCCGCCGATGGGCAGGATGGGCAGGTGTTCGGCGTGAGCCTGTGCCACAAGCGCGGCCAGCGTGGCCGCGTCGGAAAATTCGGCAAAGCGCCGGCAGAAACACGGGATGCGGAAGGTATTGCGGTCCTTGAGTGAGAACATGACGGGGAAATACAGATGGCGTGTGTCGGTGAGAATAGGGGAGAGGTGTGGCATTTATACGTCTTCCATGCTGTACAGCGTCCATTTGCCGCGCTGATAGCGGAAGCGTAGGGCGCAGCTTGCCCCCGTGTCGGCCCCTGTGATGACGATGGTCCGAGTGTGCGAGGCGGGGTGGCGGCGGCCGTAGGCAATGTGGGTGAGGTGTCCGGCGGGAATGTCGGGGGCGAAGTCTGGCCATTGCTCGGCATCGAGCACGCCGTCTATAGCCTGATACGAGTCGGTGTCGATAGTCTTGAAGGCGAACGGGTTGCTGATGTGCTGCTGACGGAAAAGCGAGTCGGTGGCAAAACGGTGGAAGAAGGTGTAGAAGCCATTGTCAGAACGATGGTTCAGCGAGTCGCAGACAAGCCCTGTAAGCAGCCATTTGCCGTCCATCTTGTCGAAGACGAACTGCCGGCTGGTCTGTGCATCGAAATCGCACCACTCCAGCGTGACATGTTTCGAGGTGCTGTCTTGCGCCGAGACGTCCGCATTGGTCTGGTCAAACATCAGTACATAACTGTCGTCGTTGGCGTAAAGCGGCGTGTAGGTCCACTGCCCCTTGGCTACCATCTCTTTCCGGCCATTATGGGTGCGGGGCAGAGGGTAGGCAATGCGGTGAGCCTGAAACTTGGCATCGGTGAGGAAGGTGTAGAGGAAGTCCTCGAAAAGGACATCGACATGGCGGGACGGTTCAACGTAAGGCTCCTCTTCGAAGTCCACATTGTTGGTGTCAGCCTTTACGGAGTCGGCCGCGAGGTCGTTGCCCGAAAGACGTCCGTCATTGTGGCCGCAGGCCGTGAAGGCTATGGCTGCGGTAGTCGTTGCAAGCAGAAAGAAAACGGAATGTTTCATCATATACGCTGTTAGAGCCCTTGTGCCATGTGGGGCAATGTTGCGGCACGTCCGGACCTGCCCGTTGCGCCTTGCGCTGCAATCTGGGGGATTTGGCGCGCAGGGGCCGTGTGGTGGCGGTGCTGCCTAAATGCTTTTTAACATTGACGACGTGCAAAATTACGCCATTGCGGTGAGAGCGTAAAGCATTGTTGCCACTTTTTTGCGCCTATATTTCTTTTTGCCGCAAGTTGTAACGCCGACATGGCATTGTATGAAAATTTCCCGGCCGCGGGGAGTCATGTTCCCAGCGGCCGGGAATAGAATTCCCTGCGGCTGGGAATCGAATTCCCCGCGGCCGGGAATCGAATTCCCCGCGGCTGGGAATAATGTTCCCAAGGGCTGGGAATAATGTTCCCCGCGGCTGGGAATCGTTGTCCCAAGCCGGGTTGGGAATTTTGGGGCCTTGCGCGGGCTATTCGGATTGGCAAGGGGCATGGCTGGTCGCATGTTTGCCGATGAAAAGAATGAAGGCGGATGCCCGTGTGTGGACATCCGCCTTCGAGAGGGTATGCTTGACGCTATGTTTGGGCGTCGGCAGAATGGTTGTGGCAGGGATTATTCGCCCTTCTCCATCTTAGCCTTGAGGGCAGCCAGAGCATCGTTGTCGCCGAGCGAGTTGGATGCAATCTGGTTCTGGATAGCGGGAGTGGCTTCTTCCTTCTTGGGAGCCTTGGCACGCTGGGCCTTGCGCTCTGCGCGGGCTTCGGCACGCTGGGCATCCTCGAAGGTGCGGCTGTGGGAGAGGATGATGCGCTTGCTGTCCTTGTTGAACTCGATAACCTTGAACTCGAGCTTTTCGCCAGCCTGAGCGTGGCTGCCGTCCTGCTTAACGAGGTGTTTGGGCGTGGCGAAGCCTTCTACACCATAGGGAAGCTGTACGACAGCGCCCTTGTCGAGGAGCTCGATGATGGTGCCTTCGTGAACACTGCCTTCAGTGAAGACGCCTTCGAAGACATCCCAAGGATTCTCTTCGAGCTGCTTGTGGCCGAGAGAGAGACGACGGTTGGCCTTGTCGATTTCGAGGACAACTACCTCGATGTCAGCGCCAATCTGCGTGAACTCAGAGGGGTGCTTAACCTTCTTCGTCCAGGAGAGGTCGGAGATGTGGATGAGGCCGTCAACGCCCTCTTCGAGTTCAACGAACACACCGAAGTTGGTGAAGTTGCGAACCTTGGCGTGGTGACGCGAGCCAACGGGATATTTAACCTCGATGTCCTTCCAGGGGTCTTCCTTGAGCTGCTTGATGCCGAGCGACATCTTGCGGTCGGTGCGGTCGAGCGTGAGGATGACGGCTTCGATTTCGTCGCCTACCTTGAGGAAGTCCTGAGCAGAGCGCAGGTGCTGGCTCCAGCTCATTTCGCTGACGTGGATGAGGCCTTCTACGCCCGGAGCAATCTCAACGAATGCACCGTAGTCGGCCATGACAACCACCTTGCCCTTTACCTTGTCGCCGGGCTTGAGGTTGGGGTCGAGGGCATCCCAGGGATGAGGCGTGAGCTGCTTCAGACCGAGGGCGATGCGCTTCTTCTCCTCATCGAAATCGAGGATAACGACATTGAGCTTCTGGTCGAGCTCGACAATCTCGCGGGGATCGCTGACGCGGCCCCAAGAGAGGTCGGTGATATGGATGAGGCCGTCTACGCCGCCAAGGTCGATGAATACACCATAGGCCGTGATGTTCTTGACGGTACCTTCGAGCACCTGACCCTTCTCGAGCTTGGAGATGATCTCCTGCTTCTGAGCTTCGAGTTCGGCCTCGATGAGTGCCTTGTGAGAAACAACCACATTCTTGTATTCCTGGTTGATCTTGACGATCTGGAACTCCATGGTCTTGCCAACGAATACGTCGTAGTCGCGGATGGGCTTCATGTCGATCTGCGAGCCGGGGAGGAAGGCTTCGATGCCGAATACATCGACAATCATACCGCCCTTCGTGCGGCACTTGATGTAGCCCTTGACCACTTCCTTGTTTTCCAGAGCCTCGTTGACGCGCTCCCAAGACTTGCTTGCACGAGCCTTCTTGTGAGAGAGTACAAGCTGTCCCTTCTTGTCTTCCTGGCTTTCGATATAGACTTCTACCTTATCGCCGGCCTTGAGTTCGGGATTGTAACGGAACTCGCTTACGGGGATGATACCATCGCTCTTGAAGCCGATGTTAACGACAACTTCGCGCTTGCCGACGGCAATCACGGTGCCTTCTACGACCTCATTCTCACCAGCGCTGCAGAGGGTCTGATCATAAGCCTTCTCCAGTTCTTCCTGAGTCTGCTGCGTTTCGGCAGTACCATTCTCAAAAGCATTCCAGTCGAAATCCGACAGGGGAGCTACGTTCTTGAAATCTTGCATTAAATGATAAAATTAAAGGGTTAATTAAATAGTTAAACGCTATAAGTGATATATATCGGCCGCAAAATTACGTCTTTATTTTGGGATGACAGCACGCCAATCGCGTTATTTTTAGCAGAGTAGCACAATTTTTTACAGTTTTGGCGCTGCTGAGGGCAAATTATTGCTTAACTTCGCCGGGCATAGGACGGACGGCTTGCGATAGCAGGGGCTGTGAGCCTCGGTTGCGATGGTTGAGCCCGTCCCCTCTGATAAAGTTGCCAACTTACACCATATATATATGAATACTTCCAGTTTCTTTAGGTCCGGCATAGCCGTACTGGGCGTTTTTTGCGCCCTGTTTGCCGGTTGTGGCGGACGGACTTCCTCCTCTACAGAACCCGTTGCTTCAACCGACAGTGTTGTCTTCTCCGGACGTTCGGCTTTGGTGGACAGTCTGTGGGCCATCCCCGACAGCATGCTTTATGGCCGTGCTTGCGGTATGGGGCAGAGCGCGATGACCTTCGTGACCGATGCCGGCGATACCTTAGACCTGGCATTCTCGGACGATGAGGGGCGCGAAGCCCAGATTATCGGCGACCGCGAAGATTCGGCACGCTATGTCGTGACGCTTACTGCCGACAAAGAGGGCATCAAGAGGATGATCAACATTTCGCAATTGGATCGCCACATGACAGGCTATGCACTGTGGAACGGGCATTTGGCTCTGCTGAATGCCGAAGGCGAATTGCGCCTCGTCGAAGTAGAAACCCTGACGGACGATGCCTTTGTGGCGGTTGACGAAGACGGCGTCCGGTATCAGGATTGATGAGCCTCATGGGTGCAGAAGTACGACGCTCGTGGCGGAGCGAGCAAAACGGCGTATCATTGTCAATGTGAGATGGTTTGGTGGGGCGATTGTCATATTTGCTTGCCAAAACATTTGTTAATAATGAAAAAATGAGCGTCGTTTGCAGATTTCTTTGCCAATTGTTTGGAAGCACCGCGTCAAGGCCGTACTTTTGCATCGTTTTTCATGGTATTAGATTTAAGGTTAGTGAAGATTGGTTGTCGTGAGACAATCAATTTTTTTGTGTCCTTATGAAAGAGATGGACGATTATCGGAAAAAAGTATTAACTTTGCGCGCATAAAAAATCCGTAGGCGGAGGAGGCGCTGCCAATTGCCAGACAACAGGGCGGCATGCCCCTTCCCCTTATCCCTAAAATCAACTTTGAGAATGATTAAAATTACGTTTCCTGATGGCAACGTGCGCGAATACGAAAAAGGCGTAACGGGCCTGCAGATTGCTGAGAGCATTTCTTCGCGTTTGGCACAAGACGTGCTGGCGTGCGGCGTGAATGGCGAGACGACGGAACTGAATCGTCCCATCGACAGTGACGCCACTATACAATTATATAAATGGGACGACGCCGAAGGCAAGCACGCCTTTTGGCACACCTCGGCACACCTGATGGCAGAAGCCATGCAGGAGTTGTGGCCCGGCACACAGTTTGGTATCGGTCCCGCCATCGAAAACGGCTTCTACTATGATGTGATGCCGCCTCAGGGAGTGACCATCTCCGAGGCCGACTTTGCCAAAATCGAAAAGAAGATGCAGGAACTCGTGGGTCGCAAAGAAGCCCTGGTGCGCAGTAGCATCTCTAAGGCCGATGCCCTGGCGTTCTTCGGCGAGCACGGTCAGACGTATAAGAACGAGCTCATTGCCGAACTTGAAGACGGGCACATCACGACCTATACGCAGGGCGCCTATACCGACCTCTGCCGTGGTCCGCACCTGATGAGTACGGCGCCCATCAAGGCTGTCAAGGTGATGGCTGTCAGCGCAGCCTACTGGCGTGGCGACGAGAAGCGTCCGCAGATGACCCGCGTCTATGGCATTTCCTTCCCCAAGAAGAAGATGCTCGACGAGTACCTGCAACTGCTCGAGGAAGCCAAGCGCCGCGACCACCGCAAAATTGGCAAGGAGATGGAACTGTTTATGTTCTCCGACCTCGTGGGCAAAGGCCTCCCCATGTGGCTGCCGAAAGGTACGGCGCTGCGTCTGCGCCTCGAAGACTTCCTGAAGCGCATCCAGAAGCGCTATGGCTATCAGCAGGTGATGACGCCGCATATCGGTTCTAAGAGCCTGTATGTCACCTCGGGCCACTATGCCAAGTATGGCAAAGACTCCTTCCAGCCCATCCATACCCCCGAAGAGGGCGAGGAGTATATGCTCAAGCCCATGAACTGTCCTCACCACTGTGCCATCTACGCCTGGAAGCCCCGCTCGTACAAGGACCTGCCTCTGCGCCTGGCCGAATTTGGTACGGTGTATCGCTACGAGCAGAGCGGTGAGCTCCACGGCTTGACCCGTGTACGTGGCTTTACGCAGGACGACGCCCATATCTTCTGCCGTCCCGACCAGGTGAAGGAGGAGTTTCTCCGCGTGATGGATATCATCATGATTATCTTCAATGCCCTGAAGTTTGAGAAGTTTGAGGCTCAGATTTCGCTCCGCGATAAGGTAAATCGCGAGAAGTATATCGGTTCGGAGGAGAACTGGGAACGCGCCGAACAGGCCATCATCGAGGCGTGCAAGGAGAAGGGCTTGCCCGCTCATATTGAATACGGCGAGGCCGCTTTCTATGGTCCCAAACTCGACTTTATGGTCAAGGATGCCCTGGGCCGTCGCTGGCAGTTGGGTACCATTCAGGTGGACTATAACCTGCCCGAGCGCTTCCAGCTGGAATACACCGGTGCCGACAACCAGAAGCATCGCCCCGTCATGATTCATCGCGCCCCCTTCGGCTCGATGGAGCGCTTCGTCGCTGTGCTCATTGAGCATACGGCCGGTCACTTCCCCCTCTGGCTCACCCCCGACCAGGCGGTCGTGCTGCCTATTTCCGACAAATACAACGACTATGCCAAGGAGGTTTGCCGTCAACTCAACGAGGCCGACGTCCGCGCCATCATCGACGACCGTGCCGAAAAGATAGGACGCAAAATCCGCGACAACGAGATGAAGCACATTCCCTATCTCCTCATCGTCGGTGAGAAAGAACAGGCCGAAGGCAACGTGGCCGTGCGCAAACAGGGCGAGGGCGATTTGGGCGTGATGAAAATTGCAGACTTCGCAAAGAAAATCGCTGACGAAGTGGCTGAATTGACAAAAAACTATTAACTTTGCAGCCGCTAAAAGGATAATCCCCGCAAAGCCAATTCACGAATACACTGAATGAAGAACGATAAAATGAAAACCCGCTATCGCATCAACGAGCAGATTCGTGCCCGTGAGGTGCGGTTGGTAGGCGATGACGTTGAGTCCATGGTTGTGCCCACGCACAAAGCCTTGAGTATGGCACAGCAGCAGGGTCTTGACTTGGTGGAGATTTCTCCGAATGCCGAACCGCCTGTATGTCGCTTGATAGACTACTCTAAGTTTCTCTACCAGCAGAAGAAGCGCCAGAAGGAACTTAAGGCCAAGCAGGTTAAGATTGACGTCAAGGAAATACGTTTCGGACCGCAGACCGATGAGCACGACTACAACTTTAAGTTGAAGCACGCCCGCGAATTTCTCTCCGATGGCGATAAGGTCAAGGCCTACGTCTTCTTCCGCGGTCGCAGCATTCTGTTCAAGGAGCAGGGCGAAGTGCTTCTGCTTCGTTTCGCCAACGACCTCGAAGAGTATGGCAAGGTCGAGCAGATGCCTGTGTTGGAAGGCAAGCGCATGATTATCTTCATCGCTCCCAAGAAGAATGGCACCCCTGTGAAGAAGGCGGTGACCGAGGTTTCTGAAGAGGTGGAAGAGCAGGCTGAAAAGCCCGTAAAGAAGGCCGTCCCCGCCGTCAAGGCCCGTCGCGAATACACCGGGCCGAAGGTGGAAGGTGAAGATTTCTGACCCTCTCCTGCATTCAGCACTGACTAAGAAAGAAGCGCCTCTGCGTTTGGTATCTCACGCAGTCGCTATCTATAAACATCCTTAAATTATCAAAGAAAATGCCAAAAGTAAAGACTAATTCCGGTGCCAAAAAAAGGTTCGCCCTTACCGGAACGGGTAAGATCAAGAGAAAGCACGCTTATCACAGCCACATTCTCACGAAGAAAACCAAGAAGCAGAAGCGTAACCTCTGCCACGTAGGTCTCGTTGACCAGACCAACGTTCGTCAGGTGCGTGAACTGCTCTGCCTCCGCTAATTCTCATACCTCAGCGGAACATTCTTTTACTTACCCCAAAGAAGTTTAATCGGGTGTACAGCCAACAAGTTCGTCCATTATACTAACGGCGGCGCTGACAGCCCAAACAATCAACACTATGCCTAGATCAGTCAACCACGTTGCCTCAAGAGCAAAAAGAAAGAGAATCCTCAAACTTACCCGCGGCTACTATGGTGCCCGCAAGAATGTGTGGACCGTTGCCAAGAACACTTGGGAAAAGGGTCTTACCTATGCCTTCCGTGACCGCCGCGCCAAAAAGCGCAACTTCCGCGCTCTGTGGATTCAGCGTATCAATGCTGCCGCTCGTCTCGAGGGTATGTCCTACTCTCAGCTGATGGGTGCTCTGCACAAGGCAGGTATCGAAATCAACCGCAAAGTCCTTGCCGACCTCGCAATGAACGCCCCTGAGGCATTCAAGGCTATCGTCGAGAAGGTGAAATAATCATTTTCGAATAAGCGAAAACTCAAGGGGCGTACTCACCATAGTACGCCCCTTTTTCAACCCTTCCTTTACATCCCTGCCCACATGAGTGATGGAAATTACAACCGCAATCTGCTGCCTTACCGCAATTACCAAAGCGGTGTGAGGGCGGGTAGGGCGCAAGCCAAGCAGTTGGCCCTCCAAGCTTTCATGGCGTGGCTCGACGCTGAGCGTAGCGCCTTGTCGGCCGACGAGAAAGAGCAGACGCTCATCGCATTCAAGCAGCACCTGGACGCCGCCCTCAATATCCCCTGAGCCTTTGCTGTCAAGGCTATTGACGCGGGAGCTTGCTTTTCGGGTAGCGAATGGTATGCCTACCGCCAGGCAGTACAGACGAACCGACTGTTTTGGACGCACGAGCCGGCTATCCGGCCACGTACCCTCAGGGAGCATTCGCGTACCCCCTTGGGGATACTCCAATACTCCCTTGGGATACTCGTTTACTTCCGTGGGGTACCGGCGCGTTCCCATCCTTAACCCTAATACACACCCAAAATGCCTATCGTATCTCCCTCATTACTCTCGGCCGACTTCGGCCATTTGGCACAAGATATTGAGATGCTTAACCATAGCGAAGCCGACTGGTATCATCTCGACGTGATGGACGGCGTCTTTGTGCCCAACATCTCTTTTGGCTTCCCCGTGATGCAGGCCATGGCCAAACATGCCCGCAAACCATTAGACGTCCATCTTATGATTGAGCGGCCTGAAAAGTTTGTCGAACAGGTTAAGGCATTGGGTGCACATGTCATGAATGTCCACTACGAGGCCTGTCCGCATCTGCATCGTGTGGTGCAGCAGATAAAGAATGCGGGGATGCTGGCCGGCGTCACTCTCAATCCGCATACGCCCGTCTCTGTGCTGGAGGACATCATCGACGATTTGGACTTGGTTATGCTCATGTCGGTCAATCCCGGCTTTGGCGGCCAAAAGTTTATCGAGCACTGTCTGGAAAAAACCGCGCGTCTGCGCGAACTCATTGACCGTCGTCACGCCAAGGCGCTCATTGAGATTGACGGCGGCGTCAACGTGACGACGGGTGCACAGTTGGTAAAGGCCGGTGCTGACGTGCTGGTGGCAGGTAGCGCCGTATTCTCCGCGAAGGACCCTGCGGCTGAAATCCATGCCCTGAAACAGTTGTAAATGAAGACCGGCACCTATTGCCCTAAATACTTTATAGAATAAATACGACACATGCAGATACCGGCTTTACTCTCGTCGGCACAATTGCTGACGCTGATGCGCTTCATACAGGAGGCACGACACATTGTGCTCTGTGCACATCGTTTTCCCGATGGTGATGCCCTGGGCTCTTCGTTAGGACTGGCCGACTACTTACGGTCGCTGAAAAAAGACGTGCAAGTGGTCATGCCAAATAACTATGCCGACTTCTTGCGCTGGATGCCGGGCATAAAGTCGGTCTTGCTCTATGAGGAACGTCCTGTTGAAGCCGCCGAACTCATTCACAAGGCCGACTTGGTGTTTATGCTCGATTTCTCGGAGATGAGCCGTCTGCAGGATATGGCCACAGCCTTTGAGGGCATAAAGGCCAAGCGTGTGATGCTCGACCACCACCTCAATCCCGACCCCAACATGGCCGACCTGATGGTCAGTGTGCCCGAGGCGTGCAGCACCAGCGAAATCGTTTTTCGTGTTATCTCCGAACTTGGCGGCTACGATGCGTTGAGCCGTAGCGGTGCCGCTTGTCTCTATACCGGTATGATGACCGACACGGGCGGCTTCACCTACGCCTCCACCCGTCCCGAAATCTATCAGATAATCTGCGAACTCCTCCGCAAGGGCATCGACAAAGACCGCATCTATCGCCATGTCTTTCACAACTATTCCCCCCACCGCCTGCAGTTTGTAGGCTATGTGTTGAGCCAGAAGACGCAGTTTTATGAGCACAACCGCGCCGCGATAATGACCATCACCCGCGAAGAGATGAAGCGCTACAAATACCTGCGCGGTGATGCTGAGGGGCTGGTCAATATGCCGCTGCAGGTGAAGGGCCTGCGCGTCGTCATCTCGCTGCGTGAAGATACGGAGAAAGAGGCGGTGCGCGTGTCGCTGCGTTCTGTTGACGACTTCCCCTGCAACGAGATGGCGGCACAGTTCTTCAACGGTGGCGGTCATCGCAACGCCTCGGGCGGCGAACTGCCCTTCCCGCTGAGCGAGGCCATGCTCACGGCCGAACGCGCCATCAAAGCCTACGCCGACCTGCTGTAAACGCCCTGGCGTGGCGTACATGCACAGCACCCCACCGCGGCCCCAGAGTGCCCCCTACACAGCCCGACTTCTCCGCAACGAGAGGCCGGGCTCGTTTTGTGTGCGGCGGCGGGGGGAAATGTGTACGGCGGCGTGGCTCAAGGGAAACGAGACGATTGATTTCCAACTATTACTCTTCGCAAAAT
>JALEZQ010000095.1 GCA_022772475.1 Bacteroidales bacterium
CGCCGTGGCTTCCGGTTCATGCCGCCGCCATCGGCGTCCGCCTTTTCGGGGGCAAAGATACGAATATGTTGGCATTTCGCCGCGTCCCGCCGCCCTATTTTTGTGCCTTTTAGTATAGTGGTGGCATAGTGGTGGCATGTCCATTGACGTGCCTCTCGCGGCGCAGCTTAGTAGGGCCATGTCCATTGACATGGCCCGGGGGCGCAGCTTAGTAGTGCCATGTCCATTGACATGGCACCGGGGCGCAGCCGCGTTTTCTTGCGGCAAAGAATAGGTGTCGCGGCCGATGCCGCGACGCGTGCTGAGTGCCACGTCAATGGACATGGCACTACTACGCGGCCTCACCCATCGACGTGCCACTTGCGGCGTTGCCGCGTTTTTTTTGCGGCAAAGAATAGGTGTCGCGGCCGACGCCGCGACGCGTGCTTAGTGCCACGTCAATGGACATGGCACTACTACGCGGCCTCTCCCATTGACCTGAGCCCACCACCGGCACAATCCGCATACTTATACAAAACTTCGCTTCCTGTCGCGCCCCTGCCGTCCGGGGCCGATTTGCATTTCGCCCATTTTTGTTGTATCTTTGCTGTGCTACAAAGGAAAGAGCCCCGCCGCGGGCTCTTTTTTTGTCCCCCCAAAGGGGGGTTACGGTTTGGGCGACAGTTTTTTCGGTCGCCCAAACCGTAAAATCTGTCGCCCAAACTGTTCTTCGGGTACGGCAGACGGCTTTTTCGGTGGCTGTTACCGCCCTTTTTATCCGTCCCCGCCGTTAAACTTTCATAAATCTTCTGTCGCCCATTTAGGCCGGAAGTGCATAGATATGCCGTTATAATTATTCATCACAGCGTCAATGGCCCGCATAGTGGTGCCATGTCCATTGACGTGGCACATAGACCAACTTGCACACCTATCGTCCGATATTCATTTCACGTCGTGCAGATAATATCGGGGTACGTGTTAAAGTTTCGGCATTCGCGCCGAAAGGAACGATGTTTTGTATAGGAAAACTCAGCGTTTGAAGAAAAAACTTTAACTTTAGGCCTCAATTATCGCCTCACAACCTTAAACCCCGGAGGTATGGTCTCGCCTACCCCTCTCTCCCAATACACTATGCCAACCACCAAGAACGCCCTGCTGCGCTATCAGATTCTCGACCGCTGCTTCAGCGACTTCCACCGCAAATACACTATCGACGACCTCATGGACAAGGTCAACGACGTCCTCATGGATATGTACGGCACGCAAGTGAGTCTGCGCCAGATTCGGGAGGACATCAAGTATATGAAGGACAGGCTCACCTATAATGCGCCTATCGAGAGCCATCCTTACGACGGCCGCAAATGCTACTATCGCTATGCGGTCCCCGACTTCTCTATCTTCAACAACGCCCTATCTGTGGAGGAGGTGGCCTCGCTGCGCCTCACCATCGACATGCTCGGCCGCTTCCGTGGCGTGCCCACCAACGCGTGGTTGGAGGACGTCATCTCCAACCTCGAGTTTCGCTTCGGCGTGCGTCCGAACACCGAGAATGTGGTGTCGTTCGACTGCAACGACCGCCTCAAGGGCACCGAACTGCTCGGCGACCTCATCAACGCGGCGCTGGACCACCGGCCGCTGCGCGTGCTCTACCGCACCTTCGCGGGCCAGGAGCGCACCACGGTCATCCACCCTTACCACGTCAAGCAGTTCAACGGCCGCTGGTTTCTCATCGGTCTGCAGGAGGGCCTCCACGGCAATTATCTCACCAACAAGGCGCTCGACCGCATCGTCCATCTCTCGCCCGCCGACGTGCCGTTCATCTCGAACACCTCCATCGACTTCAGCACGTATTTCCGCGACATCCTTGGCGTCACCCTGCCCGACGACCACCCCGTCCCCGAAGAGGTGCTGCTGAAGTTTGACGCCGCGCGCTTCCCCTACGTGGTCAACAAGCCCATCCATCCGTCGCAGCAGACGGCCGACGAGCAGGAACACATCATCCGCCTCACCGTCCGTCCGAACAAAGAACTCGAGGCGCGCATCTTCTCCTACGGCAACCAGGTGGAGGTGCTCAAACCGGCGTGGCTCAGAAGGCAGATTGCCGAAAAACTCCGCGAGATAGTCAATAAATATGCCTGTGTGCAGGAAGACTGCAACGGAAGAGCGTAACTTTGCACCAAACAAGTGATGACAATTCAAACATACCATGAATAAACAGCAGTTAGCAAACAAGATATGGGCTTCGGCGAACAAGATGCGTTCGAAGATTGATGCCAACGAGTATAAAGACTATATTCTCGGTCTCATCTTCTACAAATTCCTGTCGGATAACGAGGTAAGCTACATCCTGAAGGATATGAAGGGTGCGCCCGACGATGAAAAGCATGCGGCCCTGGAGAGCCTGGTAGAAAACTACGAGGATGAGAACGCCAAGGTCATCATTGACTATTGCAGGAACAACATCGGCTATTTCATAGAATACAAGAACCTCTTCTCCACCTGGCTGTTGCCCGATAGCAGCTTTACCGTGGCAGACCTCTCGGTGGCACTCAACTCTTTCGACCGTCTGGTAAGCCAAAACTACAAGGCGGTCTATGACGGCATCTTCAAGACCTTGCAAGCAGGTCTTAGCAAACTTGGAGAGAACCCTGCCAGCCAGACACGAGCGTTGAAGGATCTTATAAAACTCATAAAGGACATCCCGACGGACGGATCGCAGGACTACGACGTGCTGGGCTACGTGTATGAGTATCTCATCGGCAATTTCGCCGCTAGTGCCGGTAAAAAGGCGGGCGAGTTTTATACGCCACACGAGGTGGCCATTGTTATGTCGGAGATAGTGGCTGAACACCACAAGGAGAAGCGGCAGATAGAAATCTACGACCCAACCTCTGGTTCCGGTTCACTGCTGATTACCATCGGCAAATCCGTGGGACGACACATAGCCGACAAGAACCGCGTAAAATACTATGCGCAGGAGCTGAAGGAGAACACCTACAACCTCACCCGATGAACCTCGTGATGCGTGGCATACAGCCCAGCAACATCAACACACGCTGTGCTGACTCGCTCGACGAGGACTGGCCTGTGCAGAAAATAGGCAGTGAGATAGGTCAGCCGCTTTATGTGGATGCCGTGGTTAGCAACCCACCCTACTCGCAGCAATGGGACCCGAGAGACCGTGAGAACGATGCCCGTTTCAAAGACTATGGCGTGGCTCCCAAGTCGAAGGCCGACTATGCCTTCCTGCTCCATGAGCTGCACCACCTGAAGCCCGACGGCATTCTGACCATCGTCTTGCCTCACGGTGTGCTGTTTCGTGGAGGCGAGGAGGAGCAAATCCGCACCAACCTCGTCGAGAAGAACAATATTGATGCTATCATCGGTCTGCCAGCCAATATCTTCTTCGGCACAGGCATTCCTACGCTCATCATGGTGTTGAAGCAACATCGTGACCAAGACGATGTGCTCATCATCGATGCCAGCAAGGGATTTGTAAAGGACGGCAAGCAGAACCGTCTTCGTGCCTGCGACATCAAGAAGATTGCCGACACCGTGCGCAACCGCAAGGACATCACGGGCTTCTCAAAAAAGGTGAGCCGTAAGGAAATACGCAGCAATGGCTACAACCTCAACATCCCCCGCTATGTCGATTCCAGCGAGGTGGCAGAACACTTTGACATCTATGCCACCATGTTCGGAGGTATTCCCAACACGGAGATTGACGCCCTGCAGAAGTATTGGGATGCCTTCCCTTCGCTCCGCAGCGATCTCTTCAAGCCTCATGCCGAAAAGCCTTATGCCGACCTGAAGGTGGAGGATGTGAAGACGGCCATTGAGCAGAACACGGATGTAAAATGGTTCACCATGCAATTCTCCGAAGCGTTCCATGGCTTTGCCGACCATCTGCATCGTGTGCTCATTGACAATGTGAAGCATGTCCATGAGTTGCAGGCACAGGACGAGATTGCCACCGACATCTTCCGGCGCTTGGCTGCCATCCCCCTTGTGGATAAGTATGCTGCCTATCAGGCCTTGGCTGACCGCTGGCCGGCCATCATCACCGATATCGAGACCATACAGGAAGAAGGCATCGATACGGTGCGCATGGTGGAGACGGCCTATAAGATAGTGAAGAAGAACGATGAGGATGTGGAAGTGCCCGACGGACTGAAGGGGCGCATCCTTCCCTTTGAACTGGTGCAGCAGGTGAAGTTCCAGACTGATTTGGATGCTATCACCGCCCTACAGTCGAGGGTGGAAGCCATCGGCAGCGAAGTGGAAGAGGTGCGCGACAGCTTTACCGAAGAAGAACTGGAAGCCTACTGTGACAGCGAGAAGGAGAATGCGCCCGACAAGAAGAAGATAACGGCCGATGCCAAGCCCAAGGCTGATGTGGAGGATGAGACCAAAGCGAAGCTCAAGAAGATAGTTGCCCTATGGAACGAGCAGACCAAGACCACCAAACAAATCAAGGCCGACAGACTTGCCTTGGAGGAGAAGACCATCCAAGCCATTGAGCACCTCACCGATGAGGAGATTGCCGGGTTCCTGCACCAGAAGTGGATTGTGCCCGTATGCGAGGGTATCAATGGTTCACTCACAGCCGTGCTCTCTGCCCTCGAATCCTCTGCCCTTGCCCTCAGCCGGAAGTATGCCGTCAGCTATCAGCAGATTGACGACGAGATTACCGCCGCCAATGCAGAGTTTGCGAAGTTGGTGAGCCAACTCACCGGCGACGAGTTTGCCATCAAGGGGTTGGAGGCGTTAATCCATAATGAGAAGTAACTATGAACGAATCTAAGATATCCATCCGATTCTACAACGACCATGAGGTACGCGCCGTGTGGATAGAAGAGAATGCCCGATGGTACTTCTCCGTGCTTGATGTCATTGGGGCCATCAATAAGCAAGATGACTATACCAAAACACGAAACTACTGGAAATATCTGAAAACGAAACTCAAGAAGGAAGGCAATGAACTGGTTAGAGCCACTAACCAGTTGAAACTGCTTGCCCCCGATGGGAAACGCCGACTTACCGATACGCTGGATGCCAACGGCATAGCTGCCCTTGCCAAGGCGATGCCCAACCAGAAAGCAAT
>JALEZQ010000078.1 GCA_022772475.1 Bacteroidales bacterium
TCGGTCGCTGGCCCTGGGCTACAGGCTCTCCCTCCTGCGGAGGTCGAGGGATGGCCTTCAGCCATCCTCAACGCCGCCTATGGGGCTTATACTATGGAAACAATCTGCGGCACAACACATTGTGACTGTTTACCGGACAGCAATGATTCTCAGACGACAACAGAGATTTATTATTCGACGACAACAGGGACAACATAAACAACTTTATGCGGTTGTCTTGGTTGTTATGCTTATCGGTTGAGGATGAACTTGAGGGTGACGCCGAAGTCTTGCGTCGTCGTGGGGTAGGACGAGGAGGTGAGGAGCGGCTTGTTCATCTGCCGGTCGTAGTAGGCCGTGAGGGTGAGGAGGCGCGACAGGGCATAGTCTGCCGAGAAGGAAATCTGGACGGCATGGTTGCCGCTGGTGGCCTGTGTCAGTTCGGTGGGGATGTCGCGGCAGAGCGAGGCCTGGTTGCGGAACGAGATGTCGAGGCGCAGGTTGAGGTCGCTGGAGAAGCCCCGTGAGGGCTGTGCTGCCGCCGTGCTCTTACTCTTGCCGTCCTCGTCGGTGCTCGTCCTGCGGCGCTGTTTGGCCCGCACGGTACGCTTCGGTGCGAAGAGGTTGAGGCCCGTCACCTTATAGCCCGTGCCGATGACGATGTCGTTCGAGCGCGCCTCGGTGAGCTGCTGTGACGTCATGGACAGCGTGAGGACACGCGTGCGGCGCAGTTCTACCTTGGCCGTCAGATTATTGTTGAACGTCATATCGACGCCGATGAGCGGCGAGAAGGACTCGTTGATGCTGACGGTGCTGATGTCGAAGGGGCAGGACGGCACGGGGTTGCCCGTGGTGACATCGTTGATGAAGCCCACGCCGTTCATCAGTTCGCGGTAGGACGTAAAACTGCTGTAGGAGCCCACGCTATAGACGCTGCGGTAAGCGTGGTTGATGTTGAAGGCGCGGAAGATGCGGCGCATCCGGCGCAGGCGGCCCAGTCCGCTGTAGGACAGCGTCCAGTTTGGCAACATCTTGCTGATGGCGGGGAAGATGTCCAGACCGCCGCCGCCCGAGGTATAGGCGTTGAGGAAGGCCGGTATCATGACCTCCGACGCATAGCGGTTGACGCCGCCGTTGGCAGGGTCGTAGGGCTGGCCCGCCAGCGCCGTGCCCTCGGGATAGACGGCGCCCGCATAGCGGTTCTCCACCCGTTCGCGGTAGGCATCGAGCGAGGCGACGAAGCGCTTGAAGGTCTTGCTCGGCCATCCCTTCTCCACCGAGCCCAGCGACTCGAAGGCCGAGCCGATGGAGATGGTCGTCATCGAGAAACTACCCGTCTGCGTGGTGGGCATACCGCTATACATATATTGTATGCTGCGAGCCTTCTGCACGTTGCGCGAGGCGGAGAGGTCAACCTTGAGGTAGCGGAAGGGCTCGAGCGTAGCCTTTATCTGGAGGTCCTGCGTGCGTGCCGTGGTGGCGGGGTTGATGATGCTGTCGCTCATCTGCAGCCATCCGCGTTCGGCGGCGCGGGAGATGTAGCCCTCGCCCGTCAGACCGAAGGCGAAGTCGAGACCCGGCTTGAGGCCGCCGGCGTTGCTGTTCTGACCGAAGAAGTCGCCCACGCGCGGCAGGAAGCCCGGTATGGTGGTGTTGAAGCGGTCGGTGTAGGACACGCTGACGGTGCGCGTCATCATGAGTCCGCGGCTGATGACCTGCAGGGTCTTGTACCACCACTGGTCCTCCGTGCGTCGTGCCGGGGTGACGGTGACCTTGACGCGGGCCGTGTCGCGCGTGAGGATGACCATGCGGTCCTTGCCCTCGGCACGCCAGCGCAGGGCATAGCGTGAGCCGTCGGTGCGCAGCGCCGTGACGCGCAGGCGCTTGTTCTTGAGGTTGTGCTGTAGCGTGATGGTGGTGTCGGCGCGCAGGGTGACGTCCTTGGCAAAGGGTTTCACCGTCTGCTGCTTGGCCGGCGTGGCGTTGTTGGCAAAGCGGCGGTTGGCCTCTTTGAGGAAGGGCGAGTGGTTGTAGAGCGTCTCGAGCTTGAGGCGGCCGTTCCACGTGATGTTGCGCGAGGAGGCGATGGTGTGTCCCATCGTACTGCCGTCTTCGAGGTCCGCGCCGCGCTGCCAGGAATAGGTCGAGGCATACTTGACGTCGGTGTTGACCCAGTCGAAGATGGGCAGTTTGTGGATGGGCACCTGCCACGAGGCGTCAAACTGCTGCTGGTAGCTGATCGGCGTACCCATGTTGCGGAGGCTGGTGCGTACCGAGTCTTTCCACACGGCATACTCGTCCGGGTAGAGCGCCTTGTTGACCGGCACATAGGGCTGCTCGATCTCCGCGTTGGTGCCCGACTGGAAGTTGGTATGGATGTTCTTCGTCAGGTCCCAGCGCAGGCTGAAGCGGCGGTTCCACAGGTAGTCGCTGGAGAAAATGAGCGGGATGGAGTGGTCCTGCATGTTTTCCAAATCGCGCTCCTGTAACTCGCTGTAATTGCGGCGAATCTCGCTGTCGAAGGTCACGTTTTGCGGCAGGTAGTTGAAGTCGAGTTCCTTGAAAAACGTCAACCACTTGCTTTTGCCCTTTATCTTTGCAAAGGGAGAGAAGCCCTTATACACCGGTGAGTAGCTGTAGTTGAGGGCATACTTCCACGCCTGTTCGCGCTCCCATGCCGTGGTCTCGCCCGTGGTCTCGCGGTGGCTGTAGGCATAGGAGAAGGTGAAGTTGGCGGGATCGTAGGGCATGGGGTGGCGTTTGGTGGCGATGTCGAAGCGCAGGCCCGACACGGAGAAGTTTCGCTCCGTAACCACCCTTTCGGCCAGGTTGCGCAGCGAGTCGCGTTCGGCCTTGGTGGCCAGAGCGTCGAGCGCCTCGTCCATCTCCATATCCGTATCGAGCGGGTTGTAGCGCGGCACGGTGCGCTCCTTGCTGTACGAATAATAGACCGGCGCCTTGAGCTTGAGCACATCCGGCACGAAGCGTCCGGCATCCACCTGCGTGGTGATGCTATACTGGTAGAGGTCGTCGTCGCGGCGCTGCGCCACCGACTCCTCGATGCCGCCGAAGCCGTTCGTCTCGACATGTCCGCTGAGGTTGACGGTGGCCACGTCAGAGAGTTTGACGTTGAGCGTGCCGCGAGCCGCCCATCCGCCCTTGTTGGAATACTGCTGCAGGCGCAGTTCGTTGGCCCATACCTCGACGCTCTTGACCTCGCGCGAGTTGTTGCGCACGCCAATCATGACGGTACGCACCTCGCCCAGCGAGGGGTTGCCCATGACGCTGATTTTGCATGCCGGGCGTGCGGCGTCATACTCGCTGTAGAGGCGCGTATAGTCCGCCAGGCCCAGCGAGCGCTGGTGGTTGCGGTTGCGCTTAGCCTGCGTGAGGAGGCTAAGGTCGATGTCGAGCATATTGTCTGCCGGCCACACGCTCATCGAGCCCGCGCCGCCGTTGCTGTACTGTCCCTCGGGCGTCACCTTGAGCGGTATCTCATACTCGTAGAAGTTGTTGCGGTAGTCCGAACCCAGACGGATGAACAGGCTCGTCTGCCCGTCGGCCAGCGTGTTGTCGCCCGGCAGGGCATTGGCATGGGCAAACATCTGGATGTGGCGGTAGCGGCGCAGGTCGAGCGTCGTGTTCTTATAGACGGCGCGGGCATCGCCCGGAGCCAGATGCTCGACGGTGAGCGCCAGGGCCTGCTCGTTGTCCTGCAGCACCTGCTCCTGACCGGGGTCGATGACGCGGCTGATGCCCGGCGGCAGGACATAGTTGACCGGCGTCTTCTCGTTGTTCTCCTCAAAGTTGACCGCCGAGATGCTGAGCGAGCCACTCACGTCGGGCGCCGAGCCGGTATATAGCGCCTGCTCGTAGCCGCGCCATTCACCGTGGACCAGATTGAACGTGGCCATACGGAGGACGACAGGCTGCTCAAAGCCCGTGAGGAACAGACGCATGAAGCGTATGCTGGAGAAGTCGTTGATGGCCCCCTCGCGCTTTTCGTAGCGGTCGATGGGGATGCGGAACAGGTACCAGTCCGTCGTGACTTTGTTGTTGTCGCGCGTGGTGGTGGCCGTCTCGCGGTGATCGACGATGAAGTTGCGGCCCACGACCATGTCTTCGGGGCGGATGCTGACGCGATACTGGTAGTACTTCTCGTACTCGTTCAGCGTGTAGTCCAGATTGACATCCTCCACGTCCGGCTGGAGCGTATAGGCCGTGGCGTAGCTCTCGGGCGAGTGTTCGGCATCGACGCTGTTGCCGTTGGGCAGGTTGATGCGCTTGTAGCGGTCGAGGATGGAGGTCTGCGCTTCGTCAAAGTCGGTGCCGCGGAAGTAGTGGTAGCGGTCGGCAGAGGGAGAGGCGACGATAGAGTCGTACACCTCGGGGCGCACGATGGAGCGTATCTGCTGCAGGTAGTTGGCGTAGGTAGGGAACTGTGCCTCGTCCTCGGACGAGAGGCCGTTGAGACCGATGTCCTGGCGCTGACGCGAGCCGCCCTGCGTGCTGAAGGCATAGGTGATGCTGTTCTGCGTGGGCACACGACCCCATACCGTCTCCGTGTATTGGGCAGGAGAGCCATCGACGGGCATACCGCTCTCGTAGTATTTCTTGCCGTCCTTGAGGATGTCCTCGCTGATTTCACCCAGGTTGAAGTAGAGGTCGCCGGTGGGCAGGGGCGTGCCGTTGTTGCGGGCGCTGATGAAGGGGTCCATGAGCCAGAACTCGATGTACTCGATATTGGCCGTCTCGAAGTCGGACATCTCCAGTTTGCGCATCATGCCGCCCCAGCGCTTGGCGGGGTTCGTCAGGCGACCGTCGGCATCGAGCGCAGGATCGAGGTTGTAGGCACCGCGCTCGTTGGGATAGTAGGCCAGGTTGAGGACGCTGAGGGTAGAGGCCTCCTTGAAGTTGATAGACTTGTTGGGGAAAAGTTCGTTCTTATAAATATCGCGGACGCGAGGGTCGGACAGTTGCTTGAGGTCGCTCTTGATATGTCCCGGCGTGAGCGATGAGGAGCGGCGTGTGAAGAGCGGGTCGATGTAGTACCACGCCAGGAGGGCGCGGTTGTAGCCGTAGCGCACGTCGTTGGTGAGTTTGCTCTCGGCAAACATGGACGGCGTGGAGCAGAGGGCCCACTCGGTGGGCTGGGAGATGTCTATCTCGTTCTTGGCATTCTCAAAGTCGTCGATATACGAGGCGCTGCCCTGCGTGCCCTTGACACTGCCCGCCACAAGTTGTGCAAACTCCGCCGAGAAATTGATCTGCGACGGCGCCGTACAGTGGAGGATGGGCAGGCGGTCCAGCATATTGGTCAGCCACTGGCTCTCCTTCTTCCACGTGAGGTTGAGGCCCCATAGCGTGTTGTTGAGCGGTTCGCTGCCCATCGCCACTTTGGTAGTGAGCGGTTTTTCGCCGAGGTGCATGAAGGTGCCGCCCAGCGAAAAGTCTTTGCTGAAGGCGTATTCCCAATTGACACCAAACATGGTCTTGCGCTGCATGCCATATTCCGTGTCGCTCTCGCAACTGGCCTGGATGGGCGTGCCCGCATCGAGCAGACTCTGGTTGAGGATAGTCACCACGCCCGAGGCATAATCGACGCGGTAGTCCGTGCCCTCGGTGAGCGTCATGCCACCCGCCGTGACGACGACAGAGCCGCGGGGCACGTTCATCGACCCCAGTTGTATCTCATTGTTCTTCGACGCCTTATACTCGCCGACGAGGACATACTTGTTCTTCTCCGCCAACTGCTTGGCCTGCGTATGCGTGCTGTCGTACAACTCCTGATAGAGGTAGGGCTCCGCCTCGGCGTCAGAGGCGAAGTACTGGCGCAGGGTGCTGCCGAAGGGCTCGACGGTGGGGAAGTAGATACGGCCCGTGGCGGCATGGACGGTGTAGCCCTCGACATAGTCGAAGACGCCGTTGGGATTGCGCTTGTTATTGTTGTCGAGACGGTCCAGGCCCATCAGCGACAAAATCTTCTTCGACTTGAGCGCCGGCAGGGGAAGGTAAGACAGATAGACGCCCGTGGTGTCGCTCAGAATCTTGATGTCAAACTTGAACTTGTCGCGCTGCAGCGAGCCGGCGCCGAGGGCATAGACATTCTTCATCATCAGCGGCCAGTTGGCCATCTGCGGCGAGCACGACGTGTTGCGCAGGGCCTTGACGAAGAGCGCCTGCCCGTTGTCCTTGACATCGGTAGAAAACTCGCCCACCTGATAGCGCTGTCCGCGCCAGGTATATTCGTAGGCCACGGCCAGCACCTGGTCCGTTTGCAGCGCGCTGCGCAGCGAGATGTAGCCCAGGGCGCTGTTGAGGATATACTCGCTGCTGTTGAGGCGGCGCGCGTTCTCCAGTTTTTCATAGTCGGCACCCCCCACGAGGCCGTAGCCGTCGAGGGTGGGCGTGGTCTGACTGATGTCGCGGGCGGCAGCGAGCTGAGAGGTCAGCGTCGGGTAGAGGCTGTTCGCCCCATTGGCAGGCACATTGTCGGCTCCCTGCGGCGTCCATAGCGGGCTGCCGATGTGGCTGTGCTCACCCAGGTCGGCCAGGGCCACGATGTGGCGCGTATTGCTGGTGACGCCGGTTTTGTTGGTCACCCACACCTCGACACGGTTGATGGTGATGCCGGAGAGGATGTTGGGCAGTTGCGCCATGCTGGCATCGTAGGTATCGCGGAAGTAGTGGCCAAGGAAGAAGTGGCGGTTCTCGTCATACTGGTCCGCCTTTATCTCGAAGGTGGTCAGCTGGACGCCGCCGCGCGAGCTGACGCTCTGGCTGCTCGACTTCTTCTGCGAGATGACCGTCTGGAGTTTGAGGCGGCCAAACTGCATGTCGGTACGGATACCGAAGAGCGACGAGGCGCCGCGGATGAGCGACGAGCCCGCCGGCAGCGAGACGTTGCCCGCCTCGATGAGCTTGATAATCTCGTCCTCCTTGCCCTCGTAGCGCAGTTTGATATTCTTGGTGTCGAAGGAGAAGGTGGCTTCAGAGTTGTAGTTGAAGTCCATGTTGACCTTGTCGCCCACCTTGGCGTTCATGCTGAGGTTGATCTGCTCGTCAAAGTCGAAACCGAAGACCTTGCGGTTGCGTTCGGAGAGCGAGGGGTTGTCCGTGAAGCGCATGTTGGCGCCTATCTTCAACTGGGCGCTACCCTGCGTCTTGATGCGCACGCCGCCCGGGCCGAAGATTTTGCTTGCCGGCCCCAGGTCAAACTGCATGTCGGTGAAGTCGAACTTATTCTTGCCCTGCTCGCTGAACTCGCGGGCATTGCGGTCCTTATAGTAGCGCTGGAGCGAGCGCCGCGTCAGCCACTCCTGATACTCGGCATCGCTCAGCATGAAAGGCGCCTCGAGGAAGTAGTCGCCCATCTTCGTGCCCAGTCGCCAGGTGCCCGTCTCCTCGTCGTAGTAGGTGTCGGTCTTGATATTCTCCGGATTGCGCAGGGTGCCCGGTCGCTGCCGGTCGCCATCGATGGTCTGGATGGTGGTTTCGGGCACGGGGATGACCGGCTTCACCGTGTCGGCTGCGGCAACAGCCTTTGGGTTGGCCTCGGCAGCGCTCTGTTGCTCAGGCTCTTTCCCGGCCTCTTCTCCTTTCTGTCCCTGCAGTGTATGACTGGCAGGTATGGCCACAGCCGTAGCAGCCCACACAATCAGTGCGGGCGTCAGCAGGAGAAGCAGAAGAAAAGACAGGAGACGTTTCAATGGATGGTGCAGAGAGGGTGGAGGATAGACGGCGACAGGACCTTAAAGAATTTTCAGTGCGCCCTTGATGAGCACTTCTACGGTGGCCGACGGCTGGTCCTTCACCAGCGTATCGACGGCCTTCTTGGCAGCGGCAGGGGGAAAGCCCAGCATGGTGAGGGCGGCCACAGCCTCCTCGATAATTTCGCGCTGCGCGGCATCGACAACAGGGATGCCGGCGTCCTTTGCGCCATCGGTAGCGGAGGCCATGTGTACCACCTTGTCCTTGAGGTCCACCACAATGCGCTGAGCCGCCTTCGGTCCGATGCCCTTGACGCTCTTGAGCATCTTGACATCCTCGTTCTGGATGTAGGCGCAGAGTTCGCGGGGCGAGAAGGCCGAGAGGAGCATGCGGGCGGTCATGCCGCCGATGCCCGATACGCCGATGAGCAGGGTGAAAATCTCGCGCTCGTCCTTACCGGCGAAGCCGAAGAGCAGATGGGCATCTTCGCGCAGCACCTCGTAGGCATAGAGCTTGACCTCTTTCTTGCCTTGCAGGGCGGTATAGGTATTGAGCGAGATGGACAGTTCGTAGCCCACGCCGCAGGCTTCGACGATGGCCGAGGTGGGATTGAGTTCGGCCAGTTGGCCTTTGATATAGTCTATCATAACATGAAGTTCGTCATTATCGTGCGGGGCATGGTCAGCGATTGCCCCATCCTATATAACGGCGTGTCACATTGTTTATTGTGTGGTGCAGTAGGCATAGCCATTCAAAGCCCATGATACGACAGGGCGTCAGAAGGGCACGACGCCGGGCGGCGGTGCGCCGAAGGGCGACTGGCTGTCGGCAGGCGGAACCATGCCGATGTCGGCCGGCGGGATGTCGCCGGCGGGTATGCCGCCGCTGACCATACCGCTCTCTTCGCCGGGCAGGGGCACCTGGTCGTCGTCGGGATTTTGGAAACGAGCGTATTCGCCCTTGAAGGTCAGGAGCACGTCGCCGACGGCACCGTTACGGTGCTTGGCGATGATGATTTCGGCCTTGCCGCGCAGGTCGCGGCCCTGCTGGTCGGTGTAGATGCGGTAGTACTCGGGGCGGTGGATGAAGAGCACCATATCGGCGTCCTGCTCGATGGCACCCGATTCGCGCAGGTCGGACAACTGCGGGCGCTTGCCCTCGTTGCCTTCGCGGTTTTCCACGCCACGGTTGAGCTGCGACAGGGCCAGGATGGGGATGTTCAGTTCCTTGGCCAGACCTTTGAGCGAGCGGCTGACGGTCGAGACCTCTTCCTGACGGCTGCCGAAGGACATGCCCGAGGCGTTCATCAGCTGGAGGTAGTCGATCATGATAACCTTAACGCCATGCTCGCGGACCAGGCGGCGAGCCTTGGTGCGCAGTTCGAAGACCGAGAGCGAGGGCGTGTCATCGACGAAGAGCGGCGCGCCGTAGAGCTCTTTGATACGGTGGTCCAACTGGCCCCATTCGTAGGGCGCCAACTGGCCGCTCTTGATCTTCTCACCCTTGATCTCGCAGACGTTGACGATGAGGCGGTTGACCAGCTGGACATTCGACATTTCCAAGGAGAAGAAGGCTACGGGAATCTTCTGGTCAACGGCCATATTCTTGGCCATGGTCAGGGCGAAGGCCGTCTTACCCATGGCGGGGCGCGCGGCCAGGATGACGAGGTCAGAGTTTTGCCAACCGCTGGTCATCTTGTCCAGTTGGTGGAAGCCGCTGGCAATACCGCTCAGACCGTCGCTGCGTGCGGCCGCTTTCTGCAGCATGTCGTAGGCCTCGGCGATGACGGGGTCGATCTGCGTATAGTCCTTCTTCAGGTTCTGCTGCGATATCTCGAAGAGTTCGCCCTCCGCCGTCTGCATCAGTTCATCGACATCCTGTGTGGCGTCGAAGGCCTTGTTCTGAATGCGTCCGGTATAGGCGATGAGTTCGCGCGCCAAAAACTTCTGAGCGATGAGGCGCGCATGGTATTCCAAGTGGGCTGCCGAGGCCACCATGCCGCTCAGTTGGCTGATGTACACCGGTCCGCCGACGTCGTCGAGGTTGCCCATGGCGTTGAGCTCCTCGGTGACCGTCAGGATATCAACGGGCTTCTGAGCGATGCTCAGGCGGCGTATGGCCTCGTATATCTTCTGGTGCCGGGGTTCGTAGAAACTCTCCGGGCGCAGTATCTCGCTGACGATGGGATAGGCATCCTTTTCAATCATCAGCGCGCCGAGCACCACCTTCTCCAGTTCCGGTACCTGAGGTTGCAGGTGTCCGTAGTTGTCCGTCTCAGGTGCTCCGGCGTTATATTTCTTGGCGGCGAACCGCTTGCTGTTCTGTCTGTTTTCTGCCATGAGATATGGGGTGTTTCTGTGGTGTGGGGTAGGGCAGCCCGTGCTGCGCGGCCGGCATGTTTATTCTTCTTTATTCCTCGCCGTCCGTCTGGTCCTGCTCGTTAGGCTGCCGTTCGTAGCACCCAATGTCCGGCCCGTCGTCGGTGAGGCGGCTGTTGCCCTGAAGGTCTAAGGGATAGGTGGCGCGCGTCACCTCGGCATCGGCCCTGCCGACGGCCTGCGAGCGCTTGTCAAGGGTGAAGGTGAAGAGCAGGTGAGGCAGGTCGAAGGCCGGGAAGAAATTGTCCGCTGCCCACACCTCGTGCTCGTCGTCCTTGTTGTCCCACAGACATTCCGTCACGTTGTCATCATCCTCGATGGGCGGCGTGGCCAGCAGGCAGTGGTCGAAGCGGTAGCCGAAGGGCACATCGACGTCGAGCGCCGTGGGGACGCCCATGATTTCGTCGCTGCGGTCGCCCGTAATGATGGTGTTGACAAACCGGGCCTGCTCCAAGGGCTGTATGTGGCCGTTCATCTCGTTGGTGTAGTACACGGCATAGTCGCCGCTGCGGCCAAAGCGGTAGAAGTTGGCGATGGTGCAGTGGACGAAACTATGGTGGCCGCCGACCAGCATGACGCAGTACTCGCCCGCGTTGCTAATCTGGCAGTTGCCCACCTCGGTGCGCGAGGCTATGGCCGTGAGGGCGCTCTGCGACATGTTGTGCAGGATGCTATTCTCCATGCGCAGCTTGACACGTGTCACGTCCGCCGAGTCGCAGATGATGCCGTAGGTGCCGCTGTGGATGTCGCAATGGTCCAGATGGTTGCCGTAACTCTCTTCGGTAATGACGATGCCGCCCCACTGCGCAGGAATGCGGTCGTAAGGCTGCCCCTCAAACATATTGCCTTGGCGGTCGCCACGCATGACGATGGGCTGTGCGGCGGTGCCGCGGGCTTCCAAGCGACCACGGATGGTCATACCCGCTTTGGGACTGAACCACAGGCGGACGCCGGGAGCGATGGTCAGGGTGCGGTCGCGGGGCACCACCAAACTGTCTGCTATAAGATAGGGACGGCGGCCGTCAAGCAGCGTATCGCCGGTGATGCCCACCGCACCGTTGAGGCGCACGACGTCCTGTCCCCAGACCGATATCGTGACGCCCTGTTGCAGACCGCCCTCGGTGGTCAGCAACAGACGGTCGGTATGCTCCACGGGGTCGTCGCTCTTCGTCTCGGGTACGTCGGCGAAGACAAAGACGTGCAGACTGTCGCCCGCGGCCACCTCAATATGGGCCTCGGGCCCTACGCTGCCGCCCTCGATGCTCACCCCATCCACGTTGACGCGGAAGGGCGATGCCGTGCCGCGCTCCAAGCGTACCTCGTTCAGACGGATGGCCTTCGACGTGGGGTTGTAGATGACGAAGCGCCGTGTGGGCGTGGTCTGTCCGCTGACCAGCGTATCCATTTGAATGGTGTCGGAGGGGAAACGCAGGGCGTCGGCCGCAGACAGGCTGTACTCATCATCGCTCATGCAGGCGCCGAAGGACATGACGGCAACCAGCAGCACGACCGGCATGGCGACGACATGGCCGACAAGACGAACAAGACGAGGGGGAAGAAGACTGCGCATGAGACTGTGCTGAAAAGAGGCTTAGAAGACGAAGCGGGCCAGGTCGTTGAAGACAGCCAGAGCCATCAGGGCGAACAGCAGGCACATGCCCACAATCTGGGCGCGGTACATAAACTTGTCGCTGGGCTTGCGGCGCGTCACCACCTCACACAGCAGGAAGAAGATATGGCCGCCGTCCAGGGCGGGGATGGGCAGGACGTTGAGGAAGGCCAGCATGATGGAGATGAAGGCCGTCAGGTTCCAGAATTTCAGCCAGTCCCACTGGGCGGGGAACAGACTGCCTATCGTGCCGAACGAGCCGACGCTCTTGAGGCCCTCCGCGCTGAACACATAGTGCAGGTCGCTGACATAATCCTTCAGCACGCCCCAGCCGTAGGCCGCTCCGGCGGGAAAACTGCCGAAGAAAGAATAGTGGATGGTGGTGTCGCGGTAGTCGGCGTAGGGGTTGCGCTTAAAGATGCCCATCGTGCCCTCTTTCGTCAACATAAGGGGAATGGTGTCGCGCTGAGCCGTCAGAGCACGCTCCACGACGACGCTGACATGGCGGAAACTGTCGGCCATGGCGGTGTTGCCGTCCTTGACATAGGCTTGGATGGTGGCCGTGCGGTCCTCCATGGGTTGGTTAAACTCGTTCCACGTGGTCATGGCCATGCCGTTGAGGCCCACGATGCGGTCGCCGGCATGAATACCGGCACGCTCGGCCGGCAGACCGGCAGCCACACTGTCGATGACGGAGGGGGCGAGCACGTCCACGAAGGGCGGACGGGCCTGAAGCATGTCGAGCATGTTCAGGTCGCCGGGAAGGGCAATATCTACACGCTTGCCATCGCGCAGCACGCCGACGCTCTTGGCGGTAGAAATCTGGCGGCAGGTCTTGATCGAGAAGCGGTCGATGGCCTCGCCGTCAATGGTCATGAGGATGTCGCCGTCGCGAAAGCCATAGTAGTACTGAGCGGCGGCGTTAAATTTATAGCCGTGGGCCATGTTCTGCGCGGGAGTATAGGTGTCGCCGTTGCAGAACAGAATCATGGCGTAGATGATGAGCGCCGTAAGGAAGTTGACCAGTACGCCGCCGGCCATGATTAGCAGGCGTTGCCACGCGGGCTTCGAGCGGAACTCGTCGGGCTTGGCGGGCGCCTTCATCTGCTCGGTGTTGAGCGACTCGTCAATCATGCCGGCTATTTCGACATAGCCGCCCAGCGGCAGCCAGCCGATGCAGTAGTCCGTGCCTTTCCATGAGAAGAGGCGCCATTTTTTCCACGGACCGAAAAACAGGCAGAAGGTCGGCACGCGCACCTTGAACAGTTTGGCAAAGAAGAAATGGCCGCCCTCATGCAGGATGATGAGCAGGCAGAAGCAGAGCAGGAGTTGCAGGGTCTTGATAAGGAATACTTCCATTACGGGAAAGGGATGTGCTTGGGGTTATGTGGTGTTTCTAAACAGTCAGTCTCCGGTTGTGGTGTGGTCCGTTGGTTTTCGGCCGGTTGCTCAGCCAATCATGCTCTCGCAAACGGCGCGGGCCTCGGCATCGGTGGCGAAATAGGTGTCGAGCGAGGGGGTTGCCTCGAAGGGCACTTTGGCCATGGTGCGTGCCATCAGGTCGGGCATATCGACGAAGCGTATGCGTCCGTCGCGGAAGGCCTGGTTGGTCACCTCACCGGCAGCATTGAGTACGCAGGGGGCATTGCCGCCGCGCTGCGAGGCTTCACGCGCCAGGGTCAGACAGGGGAAGAGGTGCTCGTTGGGTCGCTCGAAATGGAGCGCGCCGAGAGCGAAGAGGTCGAGCGGCGCAGCGCCGTCGGCCAGACGCTGAGGATAGGCGAAGGCATACTGGATGGGCAGACACATGTCGGGCACGCCGAGCTGGGCCTTCACAGCGCCGTCGGCAAAGGCCACGGCACTGTGGACGATGCTCTCGGGGTGTACCACCACCTCGATGCGCTCTACGGGCAGACCGAAGAGCCAGCGGGCCTCAATCATCTCGAAGCCCTTGTTGAGCATCGAGGCGGAGTCGATGGTAATTTTGGCACCCATGCTCCACTGCGGGTGACACAGGGCCTGCGCCGGCGTCACGTCAGCCAGTTGTGCCGCAGTGAACTTGCGGAAGGGCCCTCCCGATGCCGTCAGGAGCAGTTTTTCGACGGGGTTGCCCACCTCGCCCTGCAGGCACTGGAAGATGGCGGAGTGCTCGCTGTCTACGGGGAGCAAGGGTACGTGGTGCTCCATGGCGCAGGCCGTGACGAGTTCGCCGGCCACGACCAGCGTTTCCTTGTTGGCCAAAGCCACGGCCTTGCCGGCACGCAGGGCGCAGAGCGTGGGCTTCAAGCCTGCAAAGCCCACCATGGCGGCAAGCACCATATCCACCTGTTGGCTCTCTACCACCTGACACAGGGCCTCAGCACCGGCATACACCTTGATGGGGCGGTCGCTCAGGGCGTCTTTGACCTGAGCATAGCGGCTCTCGTCGGCAATGACGACGGCATCGGGCCCAAACTCGATAGCTTGGGCGATGAGCAGGTCGGCATTGCTGCCCGCGGTGAGGACGGTGGCTTCGAAGCGTTCGGGATGGCGTCGGATGACGCTCAGGGCTTGGGTGCCTATTGACCCTGTCGAACCGAGCAGGGCTATTCGTTTCTTTCTCATGATTCTCCGGTTGTTGTTGTCTGGTTATAGGTCAGTCAGTCCTTCGGGCAGGTCCAGACGCAGGGTGTGGTCGCGCGGCGACAGGTGGGTTACAAAGTCTTCGTGTATGGGCAGTATCACTTCTCGTCCCTCGGGGGTGCGAAGATATAGCAGGACGTTGGCGGTGCTGTCATCGACGGTCTCGATGACGCCGATATGCCGGCCGTCGGCATGGCTCACGCTATAGCCCTCCAGGGCCTGCCACGATGCCAGTCCGCGCTCTTCTTCGCTGGCGGGTACATGTTTCACCGGATAACTGACGCGGCAGCCCACCAGCCGACGGGCCTGTTCGTCGTTATCTACGCGCTCCAGTTTGAGGATGGCGGTGTCGCTGTTTTTGAATTTATACTCCTCCCAAAAGAAAGGTACGGGAATGCCGTCAATATGGAGGACGAAGTATTCGCTGTCGCCACGGTCGAAGACGTCGTCCGTGAAGCGCATTTCCACTTCGCCACGGATGCCCCGGCTTTTGGTGATACGGCCTATGTTGATGATTTCTTCTTCTCTTATCATGGTTCTCTGCGGATGTGTACGCCCAGGCTGCGCAGGCGCTGCTCGATGTACTGGTAGCCGCGGTCTATCTGTTCGACGTTGTCTATCCTGCTGGTGCCCTCGGCGCTCATTGCGGCGATGAGCAGGGCGATGCCCGCACGGATGTCCGGACTGGTCATGCGGCAGGCCCGCAGGCGCATCTCGTGGTTGTGGCCCACGACGACGGCGCGGTGGGGGTCGCACAGGATAATCTGGGCACCCATATCGATGAGTTTATCTACGAAGAACAGGCGGCTCTCAAACATCTTCTGGTGGATCAGCACGGAGCCGTGGGCCTGCGTGGCCACGACGAGGAGTACGCTGAGCAGGTCGGGCGTCAGACCGGGCCAGGGGGCATCGGCCAGCGTCATGAACGAGCCGTCGATGAAACTCTCTATCTCATAGTGCTCATGGCGCGGCACATACAGGTCATCGCCCTGTACCTCAACCTTTATGCCCAGTCGGCGGAATACGTCGGGTATCAGTCCGAGGTCCTTGACCGACACGTCCTTGATGGTCAGTCCGTCGCCCGTCATGGCGGCCATGCCGATGAAGCTCCCCACCTCTATCATGTCGGGCAGTACGCGGTGCTCGGCACCGTGCAGATGGCTCACGCCCTCGATGGTGAGCAGGTTCGAGGCTACACCGCTGATGCGGGCCCCCATGCTGTTGAGCAGATGGCACAGTTGCTGGATATAGGGTTCGCAGGCCGCATTGTAGATGGTGGTCGTGCCGCGGGCCATGACGGCGGCCATGATGATATTGGCCGTGCCCGTCACCGAGGCTTCGTCGAGCAGCATGTACGTGCCCTTCAGCGGACCGTCTGCCCGCACTTCGTAGGTGCCTTCCGCCTCGTGGTGGATGAAGCGGGCACCGAGTTTCTGAAGTCCGATGAAATGGGTGTCCAACCGGCGGCGCCCAATCTTGTCTCCGCCGGGCTTGGCGATGAGCGCCTGCCCGAAGCGGGCCGTCAGCGGACCGAGCAGCAGCACGCTGCCGCGCAGGCGAGCACAGCGGTCCAGAAAATCGCGGCTGCGAAGGTAGTCCAGGTGGATATGGGCCGCACAGAAGGTCATGTCGCCCTCGCCATGGCGCGTCACCTCTACACCCATGTCTTCCAGCAGGCGAATCAGGTGGTTCACATCGACGATGTCGGGCACGTTGGTCAAGCGCACGGCATCGGCGGTGAGTAGCGTGGCACATATCACTTGCAGCGCCTCGTTCTTGGCCCCTTGTGGGGTGATGACACCGGCTATGCGGTGTCCGCCTTCGATGATGAATGAAGCCATAGGGGAGTGGTGGTCAGGGTTTCAGCAATAGGGTAAACAATGATAGATGTCAGCAGGTGGCAACGGTTGTCAGCGGCGGTTCCGGCGCACGAAGCGTGTGCGGGGCTGCCGCTGTTGTGTAGCGCGCTGGGGCGTGGCGCTGAGTGCCTTTTCCACCTCGTCAGCGTTGACAAGGCCGTCGGTATATAGGGCCACGTCGCGGGCCACCTTACCGTTGTCAATGCCTTCGCCGCGCCAGTCGGCCAGGTTGCGTTTCATGCGCAGCGCCATCTTCTCCATCAGTTGCTCATAGCGTGGCGTGCCGGGCGTGAGGGTCTTCAGGCGGTCCAGGGCCATCTGCGCCAGATAGCCATAGTGGCGCATGCGTATGTTGTTGCCGGGATAAGGCAGACGTGCGGGGCGCGGCGTCTGTAGCCGGTTTTGTATGTCAAAGGGATAGTCGATGTCCAGCTGATACTTTGCCAGGTAGGCCAGGTCGTCCCACAGCATCTGCCGGCCGTCGGCACTGCGCGCCACGGCGGGGCGCAGACGGGCCATCACCTGCACGATGTGCTCGGCCATGGCCTGGCGCTTCTGGCGGTCGGGCTCTTGCAGTGCACGTTCCACCATCTGCTGCACCAAACGGCCGTAGGCGGGAAGTATCATCTTGGGCTTTTGTGAATTGTATTCCATCACGCGATTGGGGTTGTTATGGATAAATAGGAGCAGGCGAGATTTCCGTCCCGGCCTGCCTCATTGTTCAAAACAGGGGTTTGCTCTTGATAGCCACAAAGTCTTTAAGGTAGTAGGGCTCGAAGTATGCCGTGTCCTCAATGCGTCCTTGCGCTATGCGGCGTTCTGCCAGCGGCATCATGTGGCGTGCCAGCGGCCGTATGCCGTCGATGAAATGGACGTTGGGGTGGGCTATGACGTCGGCACATTTTGCCGCCCCTCCGCCGAAGATATAGACCGGATGCTCGTCGGCCACGTTGGCCAGGGTGTTGGCATCGACGACGAGAGCCTGTGTGGGCTGCACTTCGCCGAGGGCGCGGTTGTACAGACAGGTATATACCTCCATGCGGCGGGCGTCGATCATCGGACAGAGCAGGGCATCGTCGGGCAGGTCGTCGCGCTCCAGCAGCACGGGGACGCAGAGCATCTCCAGCGTGGGCACGGCGATGAGGTTTACCTTTCGGGCATAGCATACGCCCTTGGCGGTCGATACGCCGATGCGCAGGCCGGTGTAGGAGCCGGGGCCCATGCTCACGGCCACGCCGTCGAGGGGCATGGCGTGGCTGTCGGCCATGGAGAGCATCTCTTCCACATAGGGGGCCAGCAGTGCCGCGTGCTGAGGCTGGCTGCCGTCGGACACGCGCTCACACACCACCTCGCCATCGTTGGTCAGGGCCACCGAACATACGTCGGTTGCGGTATCAATATGTAACAAACAGGACATGGTTGCTCAGGGTAATATCTTTGCAGTGTTTACCGGCCCTGCCCCGCGTTGGCCATCATGTATCTATTTTGCACCGCAGCGGTCAGGGCATATTATTCTGCAAATTTACGCCAACGCTTCCGATTGGCCAAGAACAGCCCTCACATTTCGTCGGGAAGCATCGTCGGATGCGCCCTTGGATGCGCCCTCTCTTGGTCACTCTTGGTCGCGCCTACTTTTCCAAGAAGGGGATATGCTTCATCTGGCGCTCTATCTGGTGCTGGCGCTTGCGCATGTAGCGCGAGGGGTGGGCCGAACTGAAACGGCGGGGGTTGGGCAGGGTGGCGGCGATGAGGGCGCACTGCGAGCGGCTCAACTCGCTGGCGTGGCAGTGAAAATGGGCCTGCGCCACGGCCTCGATGCCGTAGATGCCGGGGCCCATCTCGATGCTGTTGAGATAGACTTCCATGATGCGCCGCTTGCTCCACGTCAGTTCGATGAGCACGGTAAAGTAGGCTTCCAGTCCCTTGCGCAGCCACGACGACTGGGGCCACAGATACACGTTTTTGGCCGTCTGCTGGCTGATGGTGCTGGCGCCGCGGCGTCGGCCGCCGGCTTCATATTCGGCCTGCGCCTGGCGGATGGCTTCGAAGTCGAAACCGTGATGCTCCAGAAACCGCTGGTCCTCCGACGCCATGACGGCCACGGGCATGTAGGGCGAGATGCTGTCTAACGGCACCCACCGGTGCTTCCAGTCGGTATAGACGCTGTCGCCGCTGTTGGCCATGGCACGGATGACCATCAGCGGCGTCGTCCGCACGGGCACCCAGCGGTAGAGCACGGTGACGAGTATGCTGCTGCCGAAAAACAGGATAGCGGCCCACTTGAGGATGCGTAGAATGATTTTCATGGACTTCTCAGTAAAAAAACAAGTTTCAAGCGGCGAGGCACGTCACCGCTTGAAACTGTATAACTGTCCTCGTTGAGGCTTAGATGGTTCAGAAGGGCAGGTCTTCGTCGGCCGACGGGGCGCCGGGATTGGCAAAGGGGTCGGTGGCGGCGGGGGCTGCGGCGGCGGGAGCGGCAGCAGGAGCAGCAGGAGCGGAGGGGGCTGCGGCAGGAGCAGCGGCTACGTTGCCGGCCACAGCCTGAGCGGCGGGCACAGCGCGCCAGGCGCGGATGTCGTTAAACCAGCGGCCGTTATATTCGTGAGCATCAATGTCGAACGATACGGTGAGCTCGGCGCCTACCTGAATGTTCATCTCCTTGAGGCGGTCTTCACCGAACACCGTGAAGACGCAACGGCGGGGATACTGCTCGTGGGTTTCAATAACAAACTCCTGCGATGCCCAGGCGTTGCCGGTGCGGGCCGAGGTGCCCGAACGCATGGGAAGGGCGGCGATAATCTTTCCAGTAATTTCCATGTGATATTTTAATGTATGAGTTGACTTTGGAACGGGGTGCGTGGTATGTGCGCTGCGAAGTTACGATTTATTTGGGAATGAAGAGCGCCCCAACCGACATTTTCCGAGAGTTTTTCCTTACACCTGTCTTTTGGCGAAGTAGAGGAAATCGTGACCGCAGGGCTTTGTGTACCTTTGCGGCATGACCATCTCTTCTGCTTCTCCCACGCCTCCTGTTGCGTCGGACGCTGCGCCTGCCTGCGGACTCTATATCCATGTGCCGTTCTGCCAGTCGCGCTGCATCTACTGCGATTTCTACTCCACCACCTTCGGCCGCGACATGCAGCGCGCCTATGTCGATGCCCTCTGCCGCGAGATGGCGGAGCGGCGTGGCGAGGCAGAACACCATGCTGTGCCGACGGTCTATTTCGGCGGCGGCACGCCGAGTATGCTGCCTGACGATGCGCTGGAGCAGGTGCTGACGGCTCTACGCTCGGCCTTCCATGTCATTGATGAAGCGGAGCTGACGCTCGAGGCCAACCCGGACGATGTGACGCCCGAACGTGCCGCCCGATGGCGGGCAATGGGCATCAACCGCGTGAGCCTGGGCGTACAGAGTTTTCAGGACGCCATCCTCACCGTGCTGCGGCGGCGCCATACGGCGGCCGAGGCGCGACAGGCGGTGACGACGCTGGTGGCGGCCGGACTGACGAACGTCTCGATCGACCTTATCTACGGCCTGCCGGGGCACGACCTGACGCTGTGGCGGCAGGATGTGGCAGAGGCTCTGGCACTGCCCGTCACGCACCTGTCGGCCTATGCCCTGACGATAGAGGAGGGCACGGCGCTGGCGGCGATGCGTACCAAGGGCACGGTGGGCGAGGTGGACGAGGAAGACAGTCTGTCGATGTACGAACTGCTGCTCGACGCCACGGCGCAGGCGGGTTTTGAGCACTATGAGATTTCCAATTTTTCCCGTCCGGGCTATCGCTCGCGCCACAATGGTTCCTACTGGCGCGGCACGCCCTACATCGGTCTGGGCCCCGGCGCGCACTCGTTTGACGGCAACGCCACGCGCCGGCAAAACCTGCCCGACGTGAAGCGCTATACCGCGGCGCTTCTGGCCACGCCGGCACGCCCCACACCTGCGATGGTGGAACGCCTGTCGGCGGCAGAACGGGCGGACGAGCGCATCTTCACGGCGCTGCGCACCTGCGATGGACTGGACCTGCACCGTCTGGCTGCGGACTTTGGCGACGACATTTGCCGCACGGTCCTGTCGGCTGCCGCACCACATATCGCCGCGGGCCGTCTGGTCCACGACGCGGCGCACGACGTGCTGCGCCTGTCGCGCCGGGGGCTCTTCGTCTCGGACGACGTCATGAGCGACCTGATGCTCGTGGAATAGGGCGCACGTGCGTATTGCACACTCTGCCAATAACGTGAATTTCGTTGATGAAAACGTGAAGTGCCTCTGCCTTACAACCAGAAGCAGAAAAAGCGAGGCTGCGGCCGAACGCACACTTTGATACGCACACTTTGGGCGACAGAAATTCCTGTAAGCGTTACAGAAATTCCTGTCGCCCATACTGTATCCGCCCAACCGCCCCTCCTTCCGCGCTTCGACGAGGGCCATCTTCGGCCTTCAGATAGCGATATTTCAATAGTTTTAACTATCGCACGGGGGCGTTTGCATAATTCTACCCCAAACTGTCAAAACCAACCGCCTCATGCTTGCGCCATTTCCGCCCGCGGGGGTAGAGGGTGCGTTTCGCGGCCCTTCTCGAGGTTAACAAATGTAAAAAGACGCTTTGCACACTGTCCACGCGGCGCCGCTAGGAGGTGCCGTCCATTGACGGCACCAGGGGCGAAGCTTAGTAGTGCCATGTCCATTGACATGGCACTCAGCACGCGTCGCGACGTCGGCCGCGACACCTATTCTTGGCCGCAAAAACGCGGCTGCGCCGCGAGTGGCACGTCAATGGGTGAGGCCGCGTAGTAGTGCCATGTCCATTGACGTGGCACTCAGCACGCGTCGCGGCGTCGGCCGCGACACCTATTCTTTGCCGAAAAAAACGCGGCTACGCCGCAAGTGGCACGTCAATGGGTGAGGCCGCGTAGTAGTGCCATGTCCATTGACGTGGCACTCAGCACGCGTCGCGGCGTCGGCCGCGACACCTATTCTTTGCCG
>JALEZQ010000079.1 GCA_022772475.1 Bacteroidales bacterium
GAAGGATTTTCAAATCCAGTTTGTCTACTTTCTTCATGATTTGTTTTGCTTATTGAAGGCAAAGATAGTACTTGACTTGCGATGGGCCAAAATTTTTAAGATTTTTAGTGACAAATCCAAGCATGACGGCCCGTTTTTCCTCAGATTATTGATTTACGGCGTGGCGCCCTATCGTTTGCTGTCGCAAAGACCATGCTGTGCTAAGAAGAAACGCTTTTGCTGCTCTATTTCTCGGCTCAGTTCTTCCTCGGTAGGCATGTAGGCCATGTATTTGGCGGCAAACAGTTGCTCGCTGCCATTCAGTACGGAATATTTGGCCATTACCTTGTCGGTCTCTGTACAGAGCAATATGCCTATTGTTGCATTGTCAGAATCGTCTTTTACAAGGTCGTCGTACATCCGTACATACATGTCCAACTGCCCCACGTCTGCATGTGTCAGAGGGTGGGTCTTCAGTTCAAACAAGACATATCGTTTAAGTTTGATGTTATAGAACACCAAGTCGATATAGAAATCTGAGGTGTCGGTTGTGATGTGTTTCTGCCTTTCTACAAAAGCAAAGCCACGCCCCAACTCCATGATGAATTGCTGCAGATGGTCTATCAACGCCTGCTCCAGTTGACTCTCGTCATATTGGGTGTCTTTGCGAAATCCTAAGAACTCGGCAATGACGGGACTCTTGATATACTCTAATGGGTCATCGGCTTCGATGTCTGGCGATGGCAGGGCATGCCCTTCCCTTATACTTGCCATACGGCGACCATAGTACTGTGTGCCAATGTTGCGACTGAGCGTTCTCACACTCCACATCTGCTCAGAGGCTTCCTCCGCATACCATTCCCTGGCTTTAGGGTCTGCCACCTGAATAATTGTACGGAAGTGTGACCAAGTAAGATTGTGAACACGCGTGTTCACAATCTCCAAATCATTGAAACACAGATAGAATTTGCGAAAATACTCCAAATTACGCTTGCCGAAAGTGTTGCCGTATTTAGGTACCAGCTGTTCTGCCAGCGTCTTTATCAACTGTGTGCCATACTGGGCACGGGCTTCCCCATGCTGTTCTTCTTCCACAATCCGCTTTCCAATGTGCCAATAGGTAAGTACAGCCACTTGGTTGGCGGCAGCGTATGTTTTTACAAACAAACTACTTGTCCACACTTTTTCTTCAAAACTCGTACACAATTAAAATAAAAGCCGTACCTTTGCAGCAACAGAATCCGCCACGCTTCCCGTAAGATCAGCGAACCAGGGCGGGTCTTTTGCTTTTATATAATGGCTCGTATATACACAAAACTCCCGCTATCTATCACAGATCAGATAGCCCTGCTCAAAAGCAGAGGGTTACTGTTTGAGGATGAAGTAGCAGCAGAAAAACATCTTAGTGAAATCTGTTATTTCCGTTTCGTTCAGTACCTCCGCCCGATGGAGGCAGACAAGATAGTACACACCTTCAAACCAAACAGCAAATTCGAGGATGCTGTGGCTTTATATGATTTCGACACCCAACTGCGCAGTCTGATGTTTGAAGCCATACAAAGAATAGAGATAGCTCTTCGTACAAAAGTCAATCATGAGTTCTCCATGCGCCATGGTGCGTTCTGGTTCTATGATACCAGTTTGGCTGACGATGAACATAAGTTCATAGAAAACATGAATGCTGTTGATAGGGAACTTCAGCGCAGCAAGGAAGATTTCATCAAGGAGCATAAACAGAAATACGACAGACCTGTATTTCCACCTTCATGGAAAACTTTGGAACTAGCTTCTTTCGGAACATTGTCGAAACTTTACTACAACTGCAACGACACCAAGACCAAAAAACGTATTGCCCGGCAGTTCAACCTTCCTCAGCATGAAGTATTGGAGAGTTGGATGCGCAGCCTCACTGTTCTTCGTAATTGTTGTGCCCATCATTCCCGAATATGGAACCGCCGCCTTGCCAATGCTCCTCAGATCAGAGCAACTATGAGAGGTGCTTGGATAAATACTTCCGGCATCGACGGCAACAAACTATACGCCATCACGTGCTGTATCGCATATTGGTTGGATTCTATGGGACGTGGCGATACTTTCAAAACCAAGTTAAAGAATCTCCTTGATTCATATCCTTTAGTAGATGTGACCGCTATGGGTTTCCCACAGAACTGGCAGGATGAACCATTGTGGAGCACCCGATGAAACCGAAAGATATTATCGAAAAGGAAATCTCGCTTGCCTAACCCAACTTCAACGCGAAAACTATTATCACAATACAGTTTGATTCGCTCACTATCGCAGTGTAATATGTTAAGACAACAATGCAGTTGACCCATTGTCGTCCAAAATAAAAATACACGACAACTATAACAACGAGAACAACTGCATGGTTGTATAAGTTGTTGCTGTTGTCGTCCAAAATAAAAATACACGACAACGAGAACAACGAGAACAACTGCATGGTTGTATAAGTTGTCCCCGTTGTCGTCCAAAAAAATACACGACAACGAGAACAACAAGAACAACTGCATGGTTGTATAAGTTGTTCCCGTTGTCGTCCAAAATAAAATACACGACAACGAGAACAACGGGAACAACTGCATGGTTGTATAAGTTGTCCCCGTTGTCGTCCAAAATAAAAATACACGACAACTATAACAACGGGAACAACTGCATGGTTGTATAAGTTGTTGCTGTTGTCGTCCCCAAAAAATACACGACAACTATAACAACGGGAACAACTGCATGGTTGTATAAGTTGTACCCGTTGTCGTCCCCCAAAAGATGGTCCTTGCAAAAGGCAGGATGGTCCTTGCAAAAATTGCAAAAAAGGCATAGCGTCAATAATTTTTAACGTTCGCAGCGCAGAACAATCCACAGGGCTTTGGTAAATTCGCAAGGAAATTCAGCCTGTCATCCAAAAGCGGGGTGAAAGATACATATATATAGACTATAACCTTATACTACTTAAATCTGTCAACTATCCAAACACAAATCTTCACATTATGTCTATCCCCCCTATCTTTTGGCTAATCCCGGCCGCCTCGGTGCTGGCTCTGGGTTTTGCCCTCCATTTCTACCGCCAGATGAAGCGCACGTCTGAAGGGACGCCGCGTATGCAGCAGATCGCCGCCGCCGTGCGCAGCGGTGCCATGTCGTACCTTCGCCAGCAGTATCGCGTGGTCGGCATCGTCTTCCTTGTGCTGGCCATGCTCTTCGCCGTGATGGCCTATGGCTTCGGCGTGCAGAACGCGTGGGTTCCCGTGGCCTTCCTGACGGGCGGTTTCTTCTCCGGCCTGGCCGGCTATCTGGGCATGAAGACGGCCACCGCCGCCTCGGCCCGTACGGCCCACGCCGCCCGCACGTCGCTCAACGGCGGCCTGCGCGTGGCCTTCCGCAGCGGTGCGGTGATGGGTCTGGTGGTGGTGGGCCTCGGCCTGCTCGACATATCGGTATGGTACCTCATCCTCAATGCCTTCGTGGGTGATGGCAGCAGTCCGACCACCAAACTCTGTATCGTGACGACCACCATGCTGACCTTCGGCATGGGCGCCTCGACGCAGGCTCTCTTTGCCCGCGTGGGTGGCGGCATTTATACCAAGGCCGCCGACGTGGGTGCCGACCTCGTGGGCAAGGTGGAAGCCGGCATCCCCGAGGACGACCCGCGCAACCCCGCCACCATCGCCGACAACGTGGGCGATAACGTGGGCGACGTGGCCGGCATGGGCGCCGACCTCTACGAGAGCTACTGCGGCTCTATCCTGGCCACCGCCGCCCTGGGCGCTGCCGCCTTCATGGCCGGCGGCGACGTAGAGGCGCAGATCAAGGCCGTCATCGCCCCGATGCTCATCGCCGCCGTAGGCGTGGTGCTGTCGATAGCCGGCATCTTTGCCGTCCGCACGCGCGAGGACGCCGACGCCAAGCAGCTTCTCGGCGCCCTGAGCCGCGGCACGAACCTGAGCGCCGCCGCCATCGTGGTGGCCGCACTGGGTGTCTTTGCCGCCCTGGGCGTAGATAACGTATGGCCGCTGACGGGCGCCGTAGCCGTGGGTCTGCTGGTCGGCGTGGTGATAGGCAAGAGTACGGAATATTATACCTCGCAGTCGTACCGCCCCACGCGCCGCGTGTCGGAGAGCGGACAGACGGGTGCCGCCACGGTCATCATCTCGGGCCTGGGTCTGGGCATGCTCTCGACGGCCGTCCCCGTGCTGGCCGTCGTGGCGGGCATCATCCTGTCGTTCCTGCTGGCTGCCGGCGGTGATATGAGCAACATCTCGATGGGCCTCTACGGCATCGGCCTGGCCGCCGTGGGTATGCTCTCCACCCTGGGTATCACCCTGGCCACCGACGCCTACGGTCCCATCGCCGACAATGCCGGCGGCAACGCCGAGATGAGCGGACTGGGCGAAGAGGTGCGCCGCCGCACAGACGCCCTCGACGCCCTGGGCAACACCACCGCCGCCACGGGCAAGGGCTTCGCCATCGGTTCGGCCGCGCTGACGGGACTGGCGCTGCTCGCCTCGTATGTCGAGGAGGTGCGCATCGGTCTGGAGCGCATCGGCCAGACCACGCTCGAGGTGGGCGGACGCACGGTAGATACCGCCACGGCCTCGTTTGCCGACTTCATGACCTACTACGACGTGACGCTGATGAACCCCAAGGTGCTCACGGGCATGTTCATCGGCGCGATGATGGCCTTCCTCTTCTGCGGATTGACGATGAACGCCGTAGGCCGCGCCGCCGCCCGCATGGTCGATGAGGTGCGCCGCCAGTTCCGCGAAATCAAGGGCATCCTCACGGGCGATGCCGAGCCCGACTATGCGCGCTGCGTGCGCATCTCCACCCTCGGCGCGCAGCACGAGATGGTGGTGCCGTCGCTGCTGGCCATCATCGCCCCCGTGCTGACGGGTCTGGTGTTCGGCGTGTCGGGCATCCTCGGTCTGCTGGTGGGCGGTCTGTCGGCGGGCTTCGTGCTTGCCGTCTTCATGGCCAATGCCGGCGGTGCCTGGGACAACGCTAAGAAATATGTTGAGGAGGGCCACTTCGGCGGCAAGGGCAGCGAGGTGCACAAGGCCACCGTCGTGGGCGACACCGTGGGCGACCCCTTCAAGGACACCTCCGGCCCGAGCCTCAACATCCTGGTCAAACTGATGAGCATGGTGGCCATCGTCATGGCGGGACTCACCGTGGCCTGGAGCCTGCTGTAGGCCGTATGCCCGCCGCCCTGCCCATACCCGCCGCAAAGCGCCCATGCTTGCCGCAAAGCGCTATCGGCGCGACGCAAGACGCGCAATTGGCGGGAATAGTGGGCCATAGTGGTATGGTTTATAAATAAATTTGTAATTTTGCGCCGACTTTCCGCACGCCCGCGCCTTCCTGTCGTGGCAGGAGGGCGCGGTTGCGGTGATAACACAGACAAGAGAAACCTCCAACATTTTCCTATATCTTTCACTTATGGACAAAATCTCCTACGCTCTGGGCATGGTCATCGGCCATAACCTCAAGAGCATGAACGTAGGCCAAATCAGCAGCGCCGACTTTGCTCAGGCTGTGGCCGACATCCTCGACGGCAAGCAGCCCGCCATGGCCGACGCCGAAGCACAGCAACTGGTGCAGAAACACCTGCAGGAATGCCAGGAAAACCAGGGCAAGGCCGTACGCGAAGCCGGCGAAGCCTTCCTGGCCGAAAACGCCAAGAAAGACGGCGTCGTGGTCCTGCCCAGCGGACTGCAATATACCGTCCTGCGCGAGGGTACACTGCGCAAGCCCAAAGCCACCGACAGCGTGGAATGCCACTACGAAGGCCGACTCATCGACGGCACCGTCTTCGACTCCTCCTACAAGCGCGGACAGAGCGCCACATTCCCCCTCAACGGCGTCATCGCCGGATGGACAGAGGGCGTACAGCTCATGGGAGAAGGGGCAAAATACCGCTTCTTCATTCCCTACCACCTGGCCTACGGCGAACGCGGAGCCGGCGGCAGCATACCGCCCTATGCCGCACTGGTATTTGACGTCGAACTGGTCAAGGTGCTCTGAGCACCATGCCAAGGGGCGCAGCGCCCAAACCACACACCTTATTTATATAACAGAACAAAACCTATCATCACGCATACAATGAAAAAGATTCTGCTTGCAGCCCTCGTGGCTTCAACGGCATGCTTCACCGCATGCAGCGATGGTCCCAAACCCACGCTCAAAACTGATGCCGATACCCTGGCTTACGAACTGGGTATGGCCAACTCACCCTCGGAAGAAGAACTCAAGCAATTCCTCGCCTCTGAGCGCACCGGCAGCGACAGCGCCTTCGTAGAAGACTTCATCAAGGGTGTAGAAGACGGTCTGGCCGCCGGACGCGACAAAAAGAAAATGGCCTACTACGCCGGCATCCAGTATGCCTCGCAGATGACGTCCTATCTGGCTTACGTCGAGAAGAACGTCTTCGGTCAGGACTCGCTCTCGCACCTGAGCACCAAAAACTTCCTCTCGGGCTTCATGATGGGTCTGGGCGGCGAGCGCACGCACCTCATGGTCGATTCCGTACTCATCGACAAGGATAAGGCACGCATCGAGGCCAACCGCCGCATCGAGGAGATGACGCGCGCTGCCAAGGAACGCGACAGCAAGGAAGCCATCGAGGCCGCCAAAGCCTACATGGCACAGAAGGAAAAGGAAGGCGGCTACCAGAAGCTCCCCGGCGGCACACTCTATAAGGTCATCACCACCGGCGACGGCCGCAAACCGGTCATGGGCGACGTGGTAAACATGGAGTATGAAGGCAAACTGACCGACGGCAAGGTGTTCGACGCCTCAGCCAACCACAGCCAGGGGGAAAACCGTACCATCGCCATGCCCGTAGGCAACGCCATCCCCGGCTTCAACGAAGCGCTGACCAACATGCCGATGGGCTCGGAGTGGGAAATCATCATCCCCTACGACCAGGCCTACAACGACCAGGGCAACCAGGTCATCCCCGCCTTCTCCAACCTCATCTTCCGCATCAAGCTCGTCAGCTTCTACGAAGCTCCCGCACAACAGTAACCCTCAGCAGCAGCAACCATGAATATCCGCACCATCCTCTGCATGGCCCTGGCAGCCTGCTCGCTGACGGTAAGTGCACATAGCGACCGCAAAAAGACGCCCAAGAAAAAGGCGCCCGCCGTGGTAGTGGTTCCCGCCGTCCCCGCCGACTCCTTCAGCTATGCCATCGGCACGCTCCAGAGCGGCAGCCTGATGCAGTACCTCCAGCAGCGCGAGGGCATCGACAGCACGCAGATCAACACCGTGGTCCGCGCCCTCAACGACGCACAGACCCTCACCCCCGCACAGGTGAAGGAACGCATCGCCTACGCCGCCGGACTGCGCATCGCCGAGATGAACCGCACGCAGATCGTACAGTCGCTCAACCAGTCGGCAACCGGCAAGGCCGATACCACCTACACCGACCTGGCCATCTTCACCAAGGGCCTCTGCGACGGACTGCAAAAGAAAACCACGCTGACCACCGAACAGGCCGAGGCACTGGCCAACCGCCAGTTTGAACACTTCAAGCAGCAACTGCAACTCACCAACAAGGCTTGGCTCGAAGCCAACGCCAAGAACAAGGACGTCAAGACGACAGCAAGCGGACTGCAATACCGCGTCGTCAAGCAGGGCACCGGCGCCTGCGCCACCGACTCGTCCGAGGTCGAGGTGCACTACGAAGGCCGACTCATCGACGGCTCCGTGTTCGACTCGTCCTACAAGCGCAACCAGCCCGCCACCTTCCGCGCCAATCAGGTAATCAAGGGATGGACCGAGGCCCTCAAGATGATGCCCGAAGGCTCTACCTACGAACTCTTCATCCCCTCCGAACTGGGCTACGGCGAGCGCGGCAACCAGGGCATCCCGCCCTACTCCACCCTCATCTTCAAGGTGGAGGTGCTCAAAGTAAAGAGCAATCCCGCCCCCGCCAAAAGCAAGTGACGGCAGGCTGACAATACACATTCATGAAGGAGGCAAACGCTGAGATTGGCGTTTGCCTCCTTCTTTCCGTATGACTGTCGGCCGCAGCAAAGCCAAGGAAAATAGCGCACACGCGCCTATTTTGTGCAGATTTTTAGGCAAATTCTTGGGCACGTGGGGCAAAACCCGTAACTTTGCAGGCAAAATCTGAGAAACCCCAAAAAAGCCATGTCGATAGCCAAGACCCGCCAGAAACTTGTAGAGGTGGCGCGCGAACTGTTCGCCCGCGAAGGCCTCGAAGCCACCACAATGAATGACATTGCCGTACATTCGGGCAAGGGCCGCCGCACACTCTATACCTACTTCCGCAACAAGGAGGAAATCTATGCTGCGGTCATCGAGACCGAACTGGAGCGGCTCAGCGAGAAACTGGATGACGTGGCTGCCCTCGACGCCGAGCCCGAACAGAAGGTGCTCACCCTCATCTACACCCACCTGGGCATGATCAAGGAGACGGTGGCCCGCAACGGCACGCTGCGCGCCGAGTTTTTCCGCAACATCTGGCTGGTGGAGAAGGTGCGCCGCAAGTTTGACGAGTCGGAGCGCGAAGTGCTGGCCCGTATCCTGAGCGAGGGCGTGGCCCGCGCCAAGTTCCGCATCGAGAACGTGACCCTCATGGCCGACATCATCCACTATGCGGTGAAGGGCCTCGAAGTGCCCTACATCTACGACCGTCTGGGCGAAGGCCTCAGCGAGGCCGACACGCGCCCCATCGTCATGGGGCTGGTGCGCCGCGCTCTGGGCATGAGCGCCAAGATAGACTGAGCAGGGGGCTGTATGTTATAAGAGCAAAACACAACAAATACCATTTCATACAATACACACATTATTTATGGGATTACTTACTGGTAAAACCGCACTCGTAACGGGTGCTGCCCGTGGCATTGGCAAGGCCATTGCCCTCAAGTTTGCCGAAGAGGGCGCAAACATTGCCTTCACCGACCTCGTCATCGACGAAAACGGCGAAGCCACGAAGAAAGAAATCGAAGCCAAGGGCGTCAAGTGCGCCGCCTACGCCAGCAACGCTGCCGACTTCGCCCAGACGGCCGAGGTGGTGGCCAAGGTACATGCCGACTTCGGCTCGATCGACATCCTGGTCAACAATGCCGGCATCACCAAGGACGGCTTGATGATGCGCATGACGGAGGCACAGTGGGACGCTGTCATCGGCGTCAACCTCAAGTCGGCCTTCAACTTCATCCACGCCTGCACCCCCATCATGATGCGCCAGCGCAAGGGCTCTATCATCAACATGGCCAGCGTCGTCGGCGTTCACGGCAATGCCGGACAGAGCAACTACGCTGCCTCGAAGGCCGGTATGATTGCCCTGGCCAAGAGCGTAGCCCAGGAGATGGGCAGCCGCGGCATCCGCGCCAACGCCATCGCTCCGGGCTTCATCGAAACCGCTATGACGGCTGCCCTCTCGGAAGAGGTGCGCAAGGAATGGATGAAGACCATCCCCCTGCGTCGCGGTGGCAAGCCCGAAGACATCGCCGACGTGGCCACCTTCCTGGCATCGGACATGTCGTCCTACATCTCCGGACAGGTGATCCAGGTGGACGGCGGTATGAACATGTAACCGATACCACAATACACAGTTACACCCATAAAAGGGGTTTTCCACAGAGGGAGCCCCTTTTTTCTTTTCTCTCTCATTCCTTATTTCTCAATACTGGAAAATCGGAAGTCTGAAAACTATTAGTCAGTTCTTGTAATCATGAAAACACCCACCCTTTTGGCGGGAACTTTGTTGGCCTTTTTCGTAGGCACCTCCTCAAGCCAAGCCCTGGCCGGTACGTCGCCGGGCACCGCCACCATCCCAACCACCGTATCCACTACAGAAAACGAAACCCCGAGCCACTTTCCTCAGAACGGGAAGACCTACTACATCTACTGCGACAACGATACGGAGCAGTTCTTCTATAACAACAATGGCACCCTTGCCGTGAGCAACGGCATGTCGGGCGACCTGACGCGCTACCAGTTCACCTGCACCTTCGACGGCACCAACTACCAACTGTACAACGCCAGCAGCGGCAAGTACTTCGGCTTCAAGGCCTTCAGCACTACCGCCTACAACTTCACCCTGAGCGACGGCACGCCCTCGGGCACGGCCGTCCACATCTATGCCGGCGCAGCCAACCGTTATCTGGTGATGAAAAACACGGGAGCCTTCGACCAGGCGCAGAACCCCACCTTCAATAAGGACAACGGCGACTACTCGTGCAACTTCATCTTCATTCCTGTTGACGAGGCCACCATCATCTCCGTCACGGGCTGCTCGACAGCCGGCGCCACCGCCACCCTCAATGGCGTGACCAAGAGTCTGCCCGCCACCTTCGTCAAGACGTCCACCTCTGCCGTCACCGACAACCGCCTCAGCGTCAGCGTGCAGGGCAACTATATCGTCGCCGGCTGCACCGACGGCAACGGCACGGCCGTCACCCTGCCTGTGACGACGGGCGATGCTGCGGCCACCTACGAGGTGAAGATTGTGCCCGACGTCTTCTCCACCGCCTACGGCGAGAAGTGGGTGCGCCTGACCAACACGCGCGTTCCGGCCCACGGTTTCACGCCCGTCAGCACCACCTACAGCGCTGGTCAGAACATCGACACCGAAGTGCTTGACCTGGGCTCCGAAGACCACCTGTGGTGCCTCGTGGGTACGCCCGACAACTTCCGCATCTATCCCCATGGCAGCAGCACCCTGGCCATCACCCACGACGGCTCGCCGGCCAACGGCGAGGCCGTGAGCCTGGAGGAGACCACCCAAACCAATGCCGCCAAGCAGGCCTGGCAGCTCGTGGACCTCACCAATAGCGGTTCGCCGGCAGGCTTCGCCATATCGCCCACGGGCAACTCTGGCATCGGCCTCAACCCCTATAATGGTGTTGGCAATATCCTGAAGTTCTACGGAAACGGCGACGGCGGCAACCGCTGGACGCTCGACCCCATCGACCTGAGCCGCTGGCTGACCGTAGATGCCACGGTCAGCGGCGACCACTTCGAAAACAACAACGTGGCCGAACTGCGCACCTCCATCAACGGCGCCACCGCCACTAAGGTCATCACCGGCTCCCTGACCGCCGCCCGCCAGTATCTGCCCCTCAACGCCACGGCATCGATTACCTCTTACACTTACCGCGGCTTCGACTGCACCATGACCCTCAACGGCACGCCCTGCGAGGCCCTCACAAACTACCGCCTGACCGACGGCGTCAACGCCCTGAGCCTCACCTATACGGCCAACGAAGACCGCATCCTCTTCAAGACGCCCGACGCCAACGGCAAGCCCTACCGCATCCCCGCCATCACCACGGCCATGAACGGCGACATCATCGCCATCAGCGACAACCGTCCCTGCGGCAGTGACGTGGGCTACGGCGAGGTCGATATCAAGGCCCGCATCTCCACCGACAACGGTGCCACCTGGGGCAGCGAGTTCTTCCTCTTCAATGGCCATGGCGATGGCAATAACATCACCTTCGACTATGCCTTCGGCGATGCCGCTGTCGTGGCCGACCGCGAGAGCAACAAGGTGTTGGTGATGTCCGTCTGCGGCAAGACCGTCTGCCACAACGGCGCCTACGACCCCAACGCCGCCAACCTGGGCAACCCCAACCGTGTGGCCAAGGTGACGGGTGAGTATAACGAGAGCACACGCCAGTGGGAGTGGACCACGCCCGTCGAGGTGACCAATAGCATCTATTCCATCTTCGCCACCGGCGAGGAGGGCAACAAAACGCCCACTGTCACCTCCCTCTTCATCGGCTCGGGCCGCATCATGCAGAGCCGCGTGGTCAAGAAGGGTCAGTACTACCGCCTCTATGCCGCCCTTTGGACCAAGAACCAGGGCAACCGCGTCATCTACTCCGACGACTTCGGCGACACCTGGCATATCCTCGGCACCGTCACCGACCGCCCGGCACCCAGTGGCGATGAACCCAAGTGTGAAGAACTGCCCGACGGCACCGTCGTGCTGAGCAGCCGCAAGGGCAACGGCCGCTGGTTCAACCTGTTCACTTTCGCCGCCACCACCGGCGACGACGCCTATACCGCCGGCACATGGGGCACCGCCGTCTCGGGCATCAGCAACAACGACTCGGGCACGAACGGCGAGATATACAGCATCGACGCCCTCAGCACCGCCACCGGCGAGCGCACGCAGATCATGCTCCAGTCCGTCCCCCTCGGCTCCGGCCGCAACAACGTGTCCATCTGGTACAAGCCCCTCACGCAGAGCACCTATACCGTCAGCGAGTTTGCCGCCGGCTGGACCTTCGGCAAGCAGGTGAGCCACCGCGCCTCGGCCTACTCCACCATGACGCTGCAGCAGGACGGTCGTCTGGGCTTCCTCTTTGAAGAAGAGCCCGGCGGCTACTGCATCATCTACACCCCGCTGACCATCGAAGAGGCCACCGGCGGCGCCTACATGCTCAACACCCCCAAGAACGCCGTCATCATCGCCGCCCGCCACGCGCAGGCCGTCCTCGACAAGAAGGGCGTGGGCTATCCCACCGAGACGGCACCCGCCCGCGCCACCCTCGCCGCCGCCATCGCCACGGCCGAGGGCACCGAGGTGACCAACGACAGTCAGGCTCAGCAGGTCATCACCACCCTCAATGCCGCCGTCACCGCCTACAAGGCCACGACCACGGACATCCAGCTGCCCGTTAGCGGTAAGGCCTACCGCATCGTCAATGTCAACTTCGACGGCGTGCGCCGCTATATGAAGTACGCCGCCGCCGGCATGTCCTTCGTCACCGACGAGGCCCAGGCCACGCCCTTCATTTGCCACCTCATGGACAACGGCAAGTACGTCCTCACCTGCAACGAGGGCAAGTATTATATTTGGAAAGGTAAAAACGGCGGTAGTAATCTCAACAAGGGCTACATGGATGCCTACGATGCCACGTCGAACGCCTACACCGACATCGCCGTGCGCAAGTTTGTGAAGAACGGCTATTGCGATGTCAACCAGGACGCCCTCTTCGGCTACGTCTATATACAGTCACGTCGTAGTTCAACTTACGACAATGGCTGCCTCATCCTTTCCAAAGATGGTGCCTACGACAACTCCAACGATCCCTACTTCAAGTCAGGCTTCACCTCCGCCATGCTCTTTGAGGAGGTGGATTATCCCAACACCGTCACCCTGCACCCCGCCACGGGCATCAACGACAGCAAGCGCATCGGCACGTTCAGCGCCCCCTTCCCCACGGTAGTGCCCGAGGGCGTCGGCGCCTACGTCGTCTCTGAGGCCGGCACCGAGGCCACGACCCAACTGCTGGCACGCGCCGGCGAAGCCATCCCCGCCGGTACCGGCGTCATCCTCTATGGCGACATCGACAGCGCCTGCATGGAGCCCGCAGGTCCCGAGACGAAGGGCACCTTCACCGGCAACCTGCTCGTAGCCTCGGCCGGCGCACCGCTCAACATGGCGGGCATCGCAGACAGCTACATCCTCTCCAAGGGCAAGGACGGCAACGTCGCCTTCTTCCGCTGCACCGGCGGCACGCTGGCCATGAACCGCGCCTACCTCAACCTGGCCGGCAGTTCGGCAGCCAGCCTGCGCCTGATCTTCAACGATGACGTCACCGCCATCGGCAGCATCAGCACCGACGACGCCGGCACCCCCGCCGCCATCTACGACCTGGCCGGACGCCGCGTCACGAAGATGCAGAAAGGCAGTCTGTACATCCGAAACGGACAGAAGATTGTGGCACAGTAATGCCAACGGCCTGACTCAAAATCAATGATTATCCAAACCGATTACATCATGAAAAAGAAAACCTATATTGCCCCCACCCTCACCACCTTCCACGTCAGCGCCGCCCAGATGGTCTGCACCTCCTACACCGCGCCCTCCATCCCCGTAGATGGCGGCGAGGACAACGGCCAGGATGCCGGCTCGTCGTTCAGCAACCGCAACGAATCGTGGGATGCCGACAACTGGTCGGACACGGACATCTAAGCCCGCGCTAAACCCACAATACTAACCATACGAAGGTGCGCCGCAATAACCACGTGCGGCGCACCTTTTTTCTTTGTCTGCATCCCCGCTTTCTCATTGTCCATCCCTTTTTCCACTGTCTGCACCCCACACAACACGGTGCAAAACTATGTGGATAAGGCGGGGATAACGGTGGGGATAACGGTGGGGATAACGGACGCGGCGGCTGAGGGGGCGCCACGAGAGAATTATACACCGCAATCCACCGACGCGAGGGGCCTTTTCCCCATCGGCATCCACGGTTTTGCACCCACTTTTTTCCGGGTTACAAAAGTTATGCACAGGCTGTGGAAAGATTGGGGTATCACAGGGGCTAAAGGACTGATTCATATAGAGCGGCCCTACCCTACGGGCGGTGGATAGTGATGTGGATAAAGCGGGGCAAAATGGGGATAACTTAAAAAGCAAGGATTTGGGCGAAAAGTTTTCCCCGCTTTCCACCGACTATTATAATCATCATAGGTATTCCTTTTATATTATTTTCTTATATAAATAGAGAATTTCTATGATAATGATAGGGCGGTGGGGAACGGGGGAAAACTGTGGACAACGGGACAACGGTCAACAACGGGGGAGGAAGAGGCCTACGCATACCGGCGCCACTGTAAGCGTTACAGAAATTTCTGTAAGCGTTACAGGATTTTCTGTAACGCTTACAGTGGCGGTGATAGAAAAGGGGCTGTTTTTCCCTATTTCTTTATCATAGATAAAGTGGTATCGGAGATAGCGCGGCTGAAGGGGATGATAGCGGCGCAACAGCGCGAGATAGAGGCCCTCAGAGCGCGGCTGGCGCAGATAGAAAGGCGCGGAGAGGCCGAGAAGCCCGGAAAAGCCCCCGCTCACCGCTGATTGCGCGGGAAGCACGCCATGATCTGCTGGCGGAGGAAGGGCTGGGCCAGGTGCATATAGACGTCGGTGGTGGCGATGCTCTCGTGGCCCAGGAGCATCTGGATGACGCGCA
>JALEZQ010000014.1 GCA_022772475.1 Bacteroidales bacterium
ACAGGTGTGGGTATTACAAACGCCTTCGGCGCGGGCTTCTCCGGAAGCCGTCATTGAGGTTCAGTAAGTTGCAAGAATGGAGGGCCGAAATCGGGCCGAAAATTTATTGAAAAAAGTTTTTGGCGTTGAAGTTGGGCTAAGCTGCGCCCCGGTGCCACGTCAATGGACATGGCCCTACTAAGCTGCGCCCCCGGTGCCATGTCAATGGACATGGCCCTACTAAGCTGCGCCCCCGGTGCCATGTCAATGGACATGGCCCTACTAAGCTACGCCCCGGTGCCATGTCAATGGACATAGCCCTACTAAGCTGCGCCCCCGGTGCCATGTCAATGGACATGGCCCTACTAAGCTGCGCCCCGGTGCCATGTCAATGGACATGGCCCTACTAAGCTGCGCCCCCGGTGCCATGTCAATGGACATGGCACTACTAAACTGCGCCCCGGTGCCACGTCAATGGACATGGCACTACTATTGCGAACATAACGCACCGCCGCCCCGCAAAACTTTCAGGGACAGCAATCACACACACAATAACGCGGCCTCCCACTGAGCCATAGGGCTTGGCGGGAGGCCGTGGTTTGGGGAAGATTTTGGCGAGCGTGCGCCTTATGCCTTCATCATTATTTAGCGGATGAACAGCAGTTCGCGGTACTTCGGCAGCGTCCACATTTCGTCCTCGACGATGAGTTCGAGTTTGTCGATGTGGTAGCGGATGGCATCGAAGTAGGGCGCAATCTCGTCGTGGTAGGCGATGGCCAGTTCGCGGATGTTCTCAATCTTGTTGACCACCTTGCGCTTCTCTACCATCTCCTCTACGTTCTCGGCGATGAAGCTGGTGTGCTTGTTGATCTTCTCGATGAGGTCGATGTTGTAGGCCGTCAGTTCCTTCACCTTTTCAGGGTCGGAGAAGGTCTGCTGAATCTTGTGCACATTGTCCACCAGTTCGCTCTGATACTTCGTGGCGACGGGGATGATATGGTTCATGCAGAGGTCGCCGAGCACGCGGGCTTCGATCTGGATTTTCTTCTGATACGTCTCCCACTTGATTTCGTTGCGGGCTTCCAGTTCGTGGCGGTTCATGACGTGTGTGCTCTCAAACATCTTGACTGTACTGTCGTCCAGATAGCGGTCGAAGATGAGGGGGCACGACGTCTCGCAGTCCAGTCCGCGGCGTGCGGCCTCAGCCTTCCATTCGTCGCTGTAGCCGTTGCCGTCGAAGTGGATGGGGCGGCAGGTCTTGATGTCTTCGCGGAGGACGTCGAGGATGGCGCCGATTTTGCTCTCGCCCTTGGCGATGAGCGCCTCCACACGGGTATAGAAGTTTTCGAGCGCCTCAGCCACGGCGGCGTTGAGGGCAATCATGGCGCTGGCGCAGTTGGCGATGGAGCCTACGGCGCGGAACTCGAAGCGGTTGCCGGTGAAGGCGAAGGGCGACGTGCGGTTGCGGTCCGTGTTGTCGATGTAAAGTTCGGGAATCTGCGGGATGTCCAGTTTGACGCCGTGCTTGCCCTCCATGGTGAAGAGTTCCTCCTTCGTCGAGTGTTCCACCTTGTCCAGCAGTTCGCTCACCTGCTTGCCCAGGAAGCTCGAGATGATAGCGGGCGGCGCCTCGTTGGCACCCAGACGGTGGGCGTTGGTGGCGCTCATGATCGAAGCCTTGAGCACGCCGTTGTGCTTGTAAACCGCCATCAGCGTCTCTACGACGAAGGTGATGAAGCGCAGGCTGTCCTCCGGCGTCTTTCCCGGCGCGTAGAGCAGGGTGCCCGTGTTGGTCGAGAGGCTCCAGTTGTTGTGCTTACCGCTACCGTTGATGCCGGCGAAGGGCTTCTCGTGCAGCAGGCAACGGAAACCGTGACGGCGGGCAACGTTGCGCATGAGCGACATGAGCAGCATGTTGTGGTCCACGGCCAGGTTGCACTCCTCGAAGATAGGCGCCAGTTCAAACTGGTTCGGTGCAACCTCGTTGTGGCGCGTCTTACAGGGAATGCCCAGTTCGAGCGCCTGGATCTCCAGGTCGCGCATGAACTCTGCCACGCGTTCGGGGATGGCACCGAAGTAGTGGTCCTCCATCTGCTGGTTTTTGGCCGAGTCGTGGCCCATCAGGGTGCGTCCTGTCAGCAGCAGGTCCGGGCGAGCGGCATAGAGGCCCTCGTCCACGAGGAAATACTCCTGCTCCCAGCCCAGGTTGGCCTGCACGTGCGTCACCTCGGGGTCGAAGTAGCGAGCCACCTTGGTGGCCGCCTTATCGACGGCGGCGAGCGCCTTTTTGAGCGGCGCCTTATAGTCGAGCGCCTCGCCCGTATAGGAGATGAACACCGTAGGTATCATCAGCGTGTCGCCCACGATGAAGACCGGCGATGCGGGGTCCCATGCCGAGTAGCCGCGGGCCTCGAAGGTGGAGCGGATGCCGCCGTTGGGGAACGACGAGGCGTCGGGCTCCTGCTGCACCAGTTCCTTGCCGCTGAAGTTTTCCACCATGCCGCCCTTGAAGTCGTGCTCCACGAAGGCATCGTGCTTTTCGGCCGTGCCCTCCGTCAGAGGCTGGAACCAGTGGGTGCAGTGGGTGACGCCCATGTCCATGGCCCACTGCTTCATGCCCTTGGCCACCTCGTCGGCCACCTCGATGGAGAGCGGCGCACCCTCCTCGATGACCTGACGCAGTTTGCGGTAGGTGCTGAGGGGGAGGTACTTGAACATCTTCTCCTGGTTGAATACGTACTTGGCGAAGTATTCCGAGGGACGCTCAGTAGGGGTTTTCACTTCGACGGGGCGCTTGCGGAAAGCGTCCTCGACAACTTTGAATCTCAACTTGCTCATAGGTCTATATGGTTTATATGTTGTTTTCTCAGAATTAGTGTTGGGCCATGCCCGGGTGCCTGTGGTGCAGCCTATGCCCTCTGTGCCGGCGTCAGGCGAAGTGTCGGCGCAGGCGCGTCATGGCCTCTTCACAGTCTTGGCGCGTGCCGAAGGCCGTCAGGCGGATGAAGCCCTCGCCGGCCGGGCCGAAGCCCACGCCCGGGGTAGATACCACGTTGATTTCGTGCAGCAGACGCTCGAAGAAGGCCCAGCTGCCCTCGCCCTCGGGCGTGCGCAGCCAGATGTAGGGCGCGTCGATGCCGCCGTAGGCCAGGAAGCCCACTTCGGCAAGCGTCTCGCGCATGATGCGGGCGTTCGTCATGTAGTAGTCGATGACCTCGCGCACCTGCTCGCGACCTTCGGGCGTGTAGATGGCCTCGGCCGCGCGCTGCACGATGTAGGCCGTGCCGTTGAACTTCGTGCACTGGCGGCGGTTCCACAGCGGGTTGAGCGCCACCTCCTCGCCGTTGCGCAGCGTCACCTTGAGGTCTTTGGGCACCACCGTGTAGCCGCAGCGCAGACCCGTGAAGCCCGCCGTCTTGGAGTAGGAGTGAAACTCCACTGCGCAGCGCCTTGCCCCCTCAATCTCGTAGATGCTGTGGGGAATCTCCGGCCGCGTGATGTACGCCTCGTAGGCCGCGTCGAAGAGGATGAGGCTCTCGTGGCTCAGGGCGTAGTCCACCCACTTCTTCAGTTCGGCGCGCGTCAGCGTCGTGCCCGTGGGGTTATTTGGGTAGCAAAGATAAATAATATCTGTGTTACCTTGGGGCAATTCGGGCACAAAGTTGTTTTCTGCCGTACAAGGACAATAAGTTACGCGGCTCCAAGCCCCCGATTTGATGTCGCCGGCGCGTCCGCCCATGACGTTCGAGTCGATATATACGGGATAGATGGGGTCTGTAACGCAGATGCTGTTGTCCGTGCCCAGGATGTCGCCAAAGTTTCCCGTATCGCTCTTGGCGCCGTCGTTGATGAATATCTCGTCCGGGTCTATGCTGATGCCGCGTGGTGCGAAGTCGCCCTCGACGATGGCCCGGCGCAGAAACTCGTAGCCGTGTTCCGGCCCGTAGCCGCGGAACGTTTCGGCCTGTCCCATCTCATCGACGGCCTTGTGGAGCGCACTGATGACCGCCGGCGGCAGTGGGCGCGTGACGTCGCCGATGCCCAGGCGGATAAGGCGTGCGTCGGGGTAGGCCTGCTTATAGTCTGCCACCTTCTGGGCAATGTCGGCAAAGAGGTAGTTCTTCTGAAGTTTCAGGAAATTCTCGTTGATGGTTGTCATGATCTGTGAGGCAATTATGGGGGAGGGTGTGCTATCGGTTAGTTCATTGTGGGGATTACGATCGTCAATACGTCCCCAACGCATGTTGTGAGCGCCTCTCCCGTTGTGCGCGTTATGGTTCTTCGTAAGTGATGGTGCCGGTAAACACCTCCGTGGCAGGTCCCGTCATATACACGTGGCCGTCCCCCGCGTTCCATTCGATGTGCAGCGTGCCGCCGTCCATGACGATGTCGCTGCGGCGCTCGGCACGTCCCGTCAGTGCGGCTGCCACGGCTGTGGCGCAGGCTCCCGTTCCGCAGGCCATCGTGATGCCCGAGCCCCGCTCCCACACGCGCATACGGATGCTGCTGTCGGGGCGCACTTCGGCAAACTCGATGTTGCAGCGCTCGGGGAAAATGTCGGCAAATTCCAGCGTGCGACCCATGGCGGCGATGTTGGCCTGCTCTACGTCCGTTGTGAAGATGACGAAGTGCGGGTTGCCCATTGAGACGAAGGTGCCCGTATAGGTGCGGCCGTCGGTGGCCGTCACCTGCCCGTCCGTCATGCTGCCGTCCGGCGTGCCCATCTGCGTGGGCACCGCCAGCGCCGGCACGTCCATATCGACGGTGACGCTCTCCGTCCGTCCGTCGGCGCCGAGGTGCAGGTGCAGCACCTTGATGCCCGAGAGCGTCTCGAGGCGGATGGCCGTACGCTCGGTCAGCCCGTGGTCGTGCAGGTACTTGCCGATGCAGCGCGAGGCGTTGCCACACATGCGGGCCTCCGAGCCGTCGTTGTTGAAGATGCGCATGGAGAAGTCGCCCACAGCCGAGGCGCCGATGAGCACCAGGCCGTCGCCGCCGATGCCCTTGTGACGGTCGCTCCACAGCACCGAAAGATGTTCGGGGCAGGCCAGAGGGAAGCGCATGGTATCGACGTAGATGTAGTCGTTGCCCGCGCCGTGCATTTTGGTAAATTCAATGGTATGCTGCATAAGAATGTTTTTTCAAATCGTGAGCCCGGTATGTCCTGACTGTGTCACCTCGCGGGTGACGTTCGAAGGGCCTGTGCCGGACGGGGGCGGTGTGTCATAATAGCCAATCTGCTGCGTTGCTATCGTCTTCGGGCTTGGTCATGTACTTCAGTACACTCCCTGCGCCCTCAGCCTCAGCGCCTTGCATCTTAGCCATTCTGACGCACCTTCGAGTGCGCGTCAAAATTTGCATTTTGACACACCCTCTTTTCGGCTGCAAAGGTATAAATTCTCTGACATCGCGCAAAGATTTTACGTGAAAATCTAACTATTTACTCTTAAAAACACATCAAACAAAGCAAAAGGTTGTGAAAGAAGCGGAGAAAATGTCTTTTTGAAAGTAAATTGACATTCCAAAACGGCTCATTCTCTTTCGCTGAAATCGGACGGGCCTATACGATGCCCGGCACCACAAAATTATTGCACACTGTGCGCAAAACGTGAATTTTGCGGCCAATAACGTGAACAGCCGCCACGCTACAAATAGAAGCCCCGAAGCGTGCCGAAACGGGAAAATCGCATACGCCCCGCACTGTAACGGCTACAGAAAAAACTGTTTGGGCGACAGAAAATCCTGTCGCCCAAACAGTGGAGCGCGAATCGCTTACCCTTCGGAGGGTCGGCGAGGGCGCTTTTCGGGCATCATAGGCCCGTGTTTTCAAAAGATTTAACCAATGAGCAGCGGTCGCCTTATGATTGTGTCGGAAATCGACAGAATCAAAGGCTTCATGCTTGCGTTATTTCAGACCGCGGGGGTAGCCGGTGGATTTCGTGGCCACTCTCGATGTTAAAGAACGTTATGTGCAGCGTTGCACACGATGTGAACGCCACGTCTTACTTTCGGTCACGGGCCTTATAGCAGCGGAGGCCGTAGAGCGTAATCACCAAGAAGCAGATGAGGGGCAGGACGTAGCTGACATTGACGCTGGGCAGACCGAAGAGTACATGCTCGGCACCGCCCATATCGATGATGGCACCCTGAAGCACGGGCATACAAGCACCGCCCACGATGGCCATGACGAGGAAGGCGGCGCCGAGCGTCGTGTCGTAGGGATCGACGTTCTCAAGGGCAATGCCGTAGATGGTGGGGAACATTAGGCTCATGAAGAAACTGATGCCCACCAGGCAGTAGAGCCCCATCATGCCCTCGATGAGGATGCAGCCCGTGGTGGCGACGGCGGCGCCGATGCCGAAGATGGCCAGCAGCAGGCGGCCGTTGACATACTTCATCAGGAAGGTGGCGATGAAGCGCGAACTGAGGAACAGCGACATGGCTACGATATTGTACATTTGCGCCGTGGTCTTGTTGATACCCAAGTGGTCGGCATAATGTATGATGAACGTCCACACCATAATCTGCGCGGCTACGTAGAAGAACTGGGCAATGACGCCCTCGCGGTAGATGGTGTTGTGGAAGAGGTTGGACAGCGTGGTGCGGACGCTGACGTGCCCGGTCTTCGTCTCGGTCTGCTGCGTCTTGGGCATTTTCATCAGGGCGATGACGATGAACATGATGAGGACGATGAGGCCGATGCAGACGTAGGGGTCGCGGATGACGGCCAGGTCGTGCAGACGGATGTCGGCCTTCTCAGCCTCCGACAGTGTGCCGAAGATGATTTGGCCCGCCTCGTCGCGGCGGTCGCTCCATAGGTTGGGCAGGACGATGAGCGAAGCCACGGCCATGCCGCTGAGCGAGCCCATGGGGTTGAAGGCCTGCGCCAGGTTGAGACGCCGCGTCGAGGTCTCCTTCGAACCGAGCGAGAGGATGAAGGGGTTGGCCGTCGTCTCGAGGAAGGCCAGACCGAAGGTCAGGATATACAGCGAGCAGCAGAAGAAGGTGAAACTCTGCTGCGCAGCGGCGGGGATGAAGAGGAAGGCACCGATGGCATAGAGGGCCAGACCGAGGAGGATGCCCGACTTGTAGTTGTAGCGGCGGATGAAGAGGGCGGCGGGGATGGCCATCGTGGCGTAGCCGCCGTAGAAGGCAAACTGGATGAGAGAGGCTTGGCGGGCGGGCAGTTCCATGATCGTCTGGAAGGCGGCGACCATGGGATTGGTGATGTCGTTGGCAAAGCCCCACAGCGCAAAGAGCGAGGTGATGACGATGATGGGCACCACATACGAGACGCCGTTATGGCGGAAGATGGATGATTTCTGACTCATGGGAGGAGGGATATTCGCAGATAATAAATAAAGAGAGGAAGGATGGACAACGGTGCTCAACAGTAGGTCACCTGGTCCTTGCTGGCTATATTGCCCATAGCGATGGCCGGCACCAGGATGTTGCCGATGGCTGTATATAGTCAACAAGCAAGTGCAATATTACGAATAATATTTGTAGAACTCTTTCACTGGCGTTGAGAATTTGAGTTTTTCTCTTGGTCTCCTGTTGATTTTCCCCACCTAAGAAGGGCGCGTGGCCTGAGGGTGGACCAACGGCCTATTCGGACTCAGCCCCGCTGTGCGTCAACAGAGACTGACGGACCGAGAAGGCGCGGGAAGGCGCGGCGCACGACACCGCGGAAGAGAAACCACTGCAAGGCGCCGCGGCAGCCGAGGTAGAGGAGGAAGGCTATCCAGAGCGTGGTGTTGCCCCACGGCAGCAGGCCGAGGGTCAGGAAGAAGACGGCCGCCGCGCCGCCCATCGACAGGAGCATGGCCCGCGTGGCAGTGGCGCCGATAAAAAGGCCGTCGAAGAGGAAGGCGGCCACGCTGACGGCGGGGATGAGGCAGGCGGCGGGGAGGTAGTGGCCGGCGGTGTCGAGGACGGCGCCCTGGTCGGTGAGCAAGGAGAGGAAGGCGGTGCCGCCGCAGACGTAGAGCAGGGTAAAGGCGGCCGTGGGCCACAGACTGACCAGAAAGAGGCGACGGGTGAGCACTAAATAGGCCGCACGATGGCCGCCGCCCACATATTTGCCGCCGAGGGCTTCGCCGGCATAGGCGAAGCCGTCCATGAAATAGGAATAGAGGATGAAGAGCTGCATCAGCAGGGCGTTGGCGGCGAGGGTCAGGCCGCCCAGGGCGGTGCCGGTGGCAGTGAAGGCGGTGGTGACGGCGACGAGGCAGAGGGTGCGCAGGAAGATGTCGCGGTTGACCACAAAGAAACGGCGTAGCGCGCCTTTGGCCCACAGCGGGCCGCGCCCCACGCGCCACAGGTGGAAGCCGTAGCGGCGGACATACAGGACGAAGGCTATGGCGACGCCGGCATACTGCGCCACCAACGTGCCGACGGCCACACCGTCAATACCCCAACCGCACACGACGACGAGAAGCAGGCTGGTAAGGATGTTGACGACGTTCTGCGCGATGGACACCACCATGGGGAAGCGCGCATTCTGCATTCCCAAAAACCAGCCCGAGAAGCTGTAGAGGGCCATGACGGCGGGGGCACCCCAGATGAGCAGGCGGAAATAGCGTACGGCCCAGCGGGCCACGCCATCGTCGGCGGTCACCATACTGAGGGTGAGGCGTAGCACCACTTCCTGAAGGGTGATGACGGCGAGGCCGATGACGAGGGCCACGACGAGCGAGCGGCAGAGCATGCGCTGGCATTCGTCGGCATCGTGGGCGCCATAGGTCTGGGCGGTCAGGCCGCCGGTACCGGTGCGCAGAAAACTGAACAGCCAGTACATCATGTTGAACATCATGCCGCCCAGGGCGATGGCGGCCAGATAGACGGCGTCGCCCAGATGGCCGGCGATGGCGGCATCTACCAGTCCGAGCAGCGGCACGGTGATGTTCGACACGATGCTGGGCAGCGCGATGCGCAGGATGGGACTGTGGTGCTTCATGGGGCAGGGATGACAAACTGCACTTCCTTGAACCAGTAGTGGCGGTCGCGGCCGTCGCTGTCGATGAGGTGCAGGCGGCCGTCGGGCGCCACATCGGCGATGCGGGCCGTGAAGGAACCGGCGGCGTCGGTAAAGGGATGGAGACCGGTGCGGCGATAGAGGGCGGCCATATAGCGGCGATGCAGGTCGCGGCCGCCGTCGGCAGCCAGCAGGCGTATCTCGTCGGCAAAGGCTTCGGCAGTGGCGCTCATCAGGGGGCCGCGGGGAACGTCGCGCTCCAACAACTGGCAGAGCGAGACGGGATTGGGAGCGTCGGAGAGGAAACGGCGCTGGTTGACGTTAAGGCCAACGCCGGTGATGGTGGTGCGGATGTGCGCTCCGCAGAGGTCGTGCTCGAGGAGCATGCCGCCCAGTTTGGCATCGCCCACATAAATATCGTTGGGCCACTTCACCCGGGCCTCGATGCCGATTGCCCACAGGGCACGCAGCACGGCCATGGCCTGCGCCTCGGAGAGGACGAACTGGCGCGCGGCGGGGATGCCCTGCGGCTGGAAGCGGATGCCAAAAAGCAGGTTCTGCCCGGCCTCGGCCTCCCAGTGGTTGCCGCGCTGACCGCGACCGGCGGTCTGGTAGTCGGCCGTGACCAAGAAAAATCGGCCGACGCCTTCTTCTTCCGGCGCCTGGCGCAGGTAGAGCATGGTGGAGTCGGTCTGCAGCAGATGGCGGTGGAGCCAGCAGGGGGGTAGCGTGAGGTGGAGCATTTATTTGCGATTGAGTCTATGGTGCTCGCGCCGCCAGGCTTGAATGCCCCAGGGCGTGAACACGTTGACATAGTGCTTCAGGTGGTATGGCGGCTGTTCGCCCACGATGGTGACGACGTCGAAGCGGAACGCCGGGCGGACGTTGTAGCGCGAGAGGTAGGCATAGGCGGCGGACATGAGGTGCATCTGCTTGAAGCGGTCCACGTCGCCGAGGGCTGTGGCCAGACGCTCGCTGCGGCGCGTCTTGACCTCGACGAAGACCACTTCGCCGAAGTCGTCGGCAATGAGGTCTATCTCCTCGTGACCATAGCGCCAGTTGCGCTCCAGCAGGGTGTAGCCAATGCTGGTCAGGTAGAGGGCGGCTTCGTCTTCGCCCAGTCGTCCGAAGGCATTATGCTCGGCCACGTCCGTCAGCGTTTGCGTTGGAAAAAGTCTTTCATCATCTGTCCGCATTCCTCCGCCAGCACACCGCTGCACACCTCCGTCTTGGGATGCAGTGCCTGCGGTGCCAACCGACTGTAGCCGCGCTTGGGGTCGGCTGCGCCATAGACCAAACGGCCCAACTGGGCCCACCCCAGGGCGCCGGCACACATGGTGCAGGGTTCGACGGTGACATAGAGGGTGCAGTCGTCCAGGTACTTGCCGCCCAGGGCGTTGGCCGCGGCGGTGACGGCCTGCATCTCGGCATGGGCGGTCACGTCGGTCAGCGTCTCGGTGAGGTTGTGGGCGCGGGCTATGATATGGTCGCGGCACACCACGATGGCGCCCACCGGCACCTCGTCGGCGTCGAAGGCCTGCTGCGCCTCGTCCAGCGCGCGCCGCATGTAGGCTTCGTCGGTATTCATGAGGATTTCGTCTTGGTTCATAGGGAGGGGAAACAGGGGGGGAGCGTAAACGATGATGTTAGGACATTGGTATGTTTGGTGCGTCCTTGTTTTTTGAGCATTAGAGTTCGCGGAGCCATTTCTTGCCTGATTTGGTGTTGGTCCAAATGAGGATGCCTATGGCTATGATGGCGATGAGGGTGTATCCGAAGAGAGCTATCATGATGGGGTTACCGTTCTATTCCACGCCGCGCAGACTCAGGCCGATGCGGCCGCGCTCGACGTCGATGGAGAGGACGCGGACGCGCACTTGCTGGCGGAGGTGCACCACCTCGGCGGGGTCCTTGACGCGGCGCTGGGCCATCTGCGAGATGTGGATGAGGCCCTTGACCTTGATGCCCAGGTCCACGAAGCAGCCGAACTGCGTGATGTTGGTCACCACGCCGGGCAGCACCATGCCCTCTGTCAGGTCGTCGATGGTGCGGATGTTGGGGTCGAAGGCGAAGACGTGGGCCACGCCGCGCGGGTCGCGACCCGGGCGGTCCAGTTCGCTCATGATGTCCTGCAACGTGGGACGCCCGACGGTGTCGGAGCAGTAGCGGTCCAGGTCGATGCGCTGGCGCAGCGCCTCGTCGGCGATGAGCGTGCGGACGTCGCAGCCAGCGTCGCGCGCCATCCGTTCCACCAGGGCATAGCGCTCGGGGTGGACGGCAGTGTTGTCGAGAGGGTTGTCGGCATCGGTAATGCGCAGGAAGCCGGCGCACTGCTCATAGGCTTTGGCACCGAGGCGCGGCACGTCGAGCAACTGGTGGCGCGAGCGGAAGGGTCCGTGCTCAGTGCGGTAGTCGATGATGCGTGCCGCAAGGGCCGGGCCGAGGCCCGAGACGTAGGTGAGCAGGTGGCGGCTGGCGGTGTTGAGGTTGACGCCGACGGTGTTGACGCAGAGGGTGACGGCCAGGTCGAGGGCCTTGTGGAGGGCCCCTTGATCAACGTCGTGCTGATACTGTCCCACGCCGATGGCCTTGGGATCTATCTTCACCAGTTCGGCCAGAGGGTCGGCCAGACGACGGGCTATGCTCACGGCACCGCGGACGGTGACGTCCTTGTCGGGAAACTCTTCGCGGGCAATGTCGGAGGCGGAATAGACCGAGGCGCCGTCTTCGCTGACGACGAACACCTCGACGCCGTCGAGATGGGCCTCGCGCACCAGGTCTTCGGTCTCGCGTCCGGCGGTGCCGTTGCCTACGGCGATGGCTTCGATGCCGTAGGTGTCGGCCAGGGCGGCGATGCGGCATACGGAGCGTCCCCATTCGCGCTTGGGCTCGTGGGGGTAGATGGTCTCGTTGTGGAGCAGATTGCCCTGTGCGTCGATACACACCACCTTGCATCCCGTGCGGAAGCCGGGGTCGATGCCCATGATACGCTTGGCGCCGAGGGGCGGCGACAGCAGCAGTTGGCGCACGTTGGCGGCGAAGACGGCGATGGCCTCCTCGTCGGCCCGGGCTTTGGCGGCAGCGGCAAACTCGTTTTCTATGCTGGGTTTGAGCAGGCGCTTGTAGGCATCCTCGACGGCCATCTGTACCTGTGGTGCGGCGGGTGTGCCCCATTTCACGAAGGGACGCTCCAGGCGCCGCAGGCTCTCCTCCTCGTCGGCGGGGGCGATGCCCACTCTGAGGTAGCCCTCGGCCTCGCCGCGGCGCATGGCCAGCAGGCGGTGTGACGAACAGCGGTTCAGGGGCTCGGTGGCGTCGAAATAGTCGCTGTACTTCCGGGCCTCGTCGGCGCGGCTCTTGACCACTTTCGAGGTGATGCGGGCCGTGCGGGCAAAGGTGGTGCGCAGCGTCTGGCGGGTGCGCTCGTCCTCGTTGACGGTCTCGGCAATGATGTCGCGTGCGCCCTGCAGGGCGGCCTCGGCATCGGGTACCTCGTCACCGATGTATTTGGCAGCGGCGCGCACGGGGTCGGCATAGGGGTTGTCCATCATGAGGGCGGCCAGCGGTGCCAGTCCGCGCTTGCGGGCCACCTCGGCGCGCGTCTTGCGCTTGGTCTTGTAAGGCAGGTAGAGGTCTTCCAGCACAGCGGGGTCCCAGCAGGCGGCCAGTCGGCCGGCCAGGTCGTCGGTCAGTTTGCCCTGCGCGGCGATGGCCTCGGTGATATACTCGCGGCGGCGCACCAGTTCGTTCAGTTCGTCGTTGAGGCGCTGCACCTGTGCCACCTGCACCTCGTCCATGCCCCCGGTGGCCTCCTTGCGGTAGCGGCTGATGAAGGGGATGGTGGCGCCCTCGTCCAGGAGGGCTATGGTGCGCTCGACAGGGCCCTGCTTGAGCCCCATGCGCCCGGCAATGATTTCGGCTATTTCCATGGTGGTGAAGGTTGTAGAGGAAGAGAAGGGAGGGAACCGCAACGGCCTACAGGGCGCCCTGTGCAGGGTCTTGGCCGGCGGCACGCAGGGCGAAGTATTTCCAGAGCGGGGCGGCCATGAGGGCCTGTTTGATTTCGTCGTTGACCAGCAGGCGGTGTACCTCGTCCTCACTGAGCAGGTGCACGGTGATGTCTTCGGTGGGCTCGAGGTGACGGTCGCCCTGTGGCGTGACGCCAAGGGCCAGGAAGCAGTGGCTCACGTTGTTGCAGGCCGAGGCGTTGGGCGAGAGCACGGTGAAGGGCAGCCAACGCCCGCCGCCGTAGCCCGTCTCTTCCATCAGTTCGCGGCGCGCGGCCTCTTCGGGCGTGGCGTCGGTGGGGTCCATGACGCCGGCCACCAGTTCGTAGCATGTGCGCCCCAGGCCGTGGCGATACTGGCGTATCATCACCATCTTGCCCTCGGGAGTGAGGGCGATGACCTTTATCCACGTGGGGTATTCCAGCACGTAGTATTCTTCGTTGATGACGCCCGAGGGCAATTGCACGCAGTCTTTGCGGGCCGTGAGCCAGGGGCGGCGAAACAGGTACTCGCTGCGGAGCACCTTCCAGGGTTTGGGGTCTTCTTGCATAGCGTTTGAGGTTGGGGGTTGGTGGGGGCCGGGTTATCCGGAGGTTCCGGGTTATCCGGTGGCGCCGCCGGGCATACCGCAGCGGCAGTCTTCGATGTAGCGGGGGCGGCGCTTTACTTCGCTGTAGATCTTCCCCACATATTCGCCGATGACGCCCAGGGCGATGAGGATGGCGCCGCCAACGAACCATACGCTGATGAGCAGCGAGGTCCAGCCCTGCAGACTGTGGCCGGAGAAGTGGACCACCAGGGCCCAGCCTATCACGACGAAGGACACCAGGATAAAGACCAGCCCCAGACCGATGAACAGGCGCAGCGGACGCACGGAGAAGGAGGTGATGCCGTCCCAGGCAAAGGCCAGCATCTTCGACAGCGGGTATTTCGACTCGCCGGCCTGCCGCTTCTGGCGCGCATAGGTGACGACGGCCTGGCGAAAACCGAGCTGCTTGACCATGCCGCGCAGAAAAAGGTTGCGCTCGGGAAAGGCCAGCAGCGCTCTGACGGCGCGGCGGCTCATCAGGCGGTAGTCGGCATGGTTATAGACCAGGTCGGTGCCCATGGCCTGCATCATGCGGTAGAAACCCTGCGCCGTGGCGCGCTTAAACCACGAGTCGCTACTGCGGTCATCGCGCACGCCGAAGACGAGATCGGCGCCCTCACGGTAGTGGGCCACCATCTGCAGGATGACGTCGGGGTCGTCCTGCAGGTCGGCGTCGATGCTGACGATGGCGTCGGCATGAGGCACGGCGGCTTCCAGTCCGGCCCACAGCGCATGCTGGTGACCGGCGTTGACGGCCAACTTCAGACCCCATACCTCGGCGTGGGCGGCCGACAGTTGGTTGATCATAGACCATGTGGCGTCGCGGCTGCCATCATCTACATATAATATATGCGTGCTGACCCCATCGGCCTTGAGGTGTCCCGCTATGCCGAGCAGGCGCTGCGTGGTTTCGTTGAGCACGGCTTCCTCGTTGTAGCAGGGTACCACAATGACTAAAGAGAACGTTTCTTTTTGCATGCGCTGATATTTTGCTTTCTGCAAAGGTAGTGCTTGCCCGCCTAACCGCCAAGTGAATCGTGCGAAACATCGTCCCTGCCTCCCCGCTTTCCTGAAAGTATACCGCCTTCCTGAAAGGCTTTGCACGCTACGCGCTAATCGCGGTGGGCAATCGTTCTGCGATGGAACTTTGCGCCATTGACTTGTCGCGAACGCCCTATACACAGCGCCGGCGAGCCTCCACATTCAGAGGCTCGCCGGCACTGCGTTAGGTATGTGGCGTGAACTTGCGGTTTACGGCATAGGCACGATGTCCTTGGACGAGGAGCGGAGCATGTAGATGGTCCAGAGTTCGAGCAGGGCGTAGGCTATGAAGCCGCAGCCCAGCAGGATGACGGGCAGGCCGGCCACCTTGGCGGCTTCTTCGTAACTGTCGGCCAGGATGATATAGAGCCCTACGGCCAACTGGATGACGGGCACGATGTAGTACGAAGGATGCAGGCGGACGCCCTTGCGCTGGATGTCCCACAGCGTGTACATCTGTGTGGCGGCCATCACCAGCAACAGGCCGGCCAGGATGTACATGATGGCGGCCAGGAAGAGGGTGGGCCAGATAATCTGCACCAGACCGAAGAGGATGCTGCCTGCGCCCAGAATGGGGTAGAGCATAATCTGCCGGTTTTCGGGGTCGCGCCTAAGGTAGCTCACTAAGGCTACGGCGCCGGGGATGATGAAGACGATGCCGCTGAGGATGACGATCCAGCGGGCGATGTCGGCGTTGAAGACGATGAGCAGGATGCCGACAAGCAGGGTGCACAGGGCGCGCACGAGCAGGTTTTGCAGGAACTGTTTCATGGCTGTGTGTGGAGATTGTGGAGGCCTGCGGTGTGATGGTGTGGGCAGCCTCCGATGAGAGAGGGTGGGGTACGATGTCCCGGCCGGAGTTTGTGGAGAAACAACAACGGACCGCTCAGCGCCCAAAGGCTACTGTCCGGTCCGTTTGTGCTTTGTGGCTTGTCGTAGCCTTGGCGTGAAGGCGTTGGCCTCGAAGTGGCTTTACTGCTGTGCGCCGGGACCCGGCACGGCGGTACCGGGCTGCTGGGGCTGCTGAGGCTGCTGTGCGGCGGGCGTGTTGTCATTGCCAAACTTTGAGCCGCTCTCGGGCTTGGGGATGCAGAGGGTGGCGCAAACGCTCAGGACGACGAGCAGTCCGGCGAGGGTCCAAGTGGCTTTCTCGATGACGTCGGTGGTTTTGCGTACGCCCATGATTTGGTTGGACGAGGCAAAGCCCGAGGCCAGACCGCCACCTTTCGATTCCTGAATGAGCACGATGAAGGCCAGAAGTACGGCCACGATGACGGCCAGAACGACGAAGATGCTATACATGTCTATTTCGTATTACTTTTTTGGTTGATAATCAATTTCTGCAAGAATCGCATTTGGTCTGCAAAGTAACGATTTTTTTTTGGATAATTCAAATGTATTTTGCGGATAATTTCCATGGCCTTCTCATATCGGCCCTGTTTGATGTATATTTTGGCCAGGGTTTCGGTGAAGTAGTCCTCCTCTGCGTCGGTTTCGATGTCTTCGTCGGGGATGTCGGGGGTGTATTGCGGATTCTCTTCGAGTTTGGGCCTTTCGTTGCCCTGGGCAATGTAGCCGTCGATGAGCTGCTCGCTTCTCGAGGTGTTGGTCTCGGGCGCGGGTTCTTGCTGCTGCGGCGCGATGTCGTCCATCTGCAGCAGGTAGGCGGCATAGTCGGTGGTGGCGTCGAGGGGTGTGGGGGCGCGTCGTGGCGTGGGCGTGGCGGCGAGCCCTTCGGAGACGAGGAAGCGGTCGATGAGCGAGGCGGTGCGGTCGGTGCCTTCGGCGGTATTGTCGTCGTCGGGCGTCTCGAGAGCCTGCGGCTTGATGTCGTAGTTGTCGCCCTCGACCATGTCGAAGAGCACCTGGCGGTCGGGCACATAGAGCGCCGCCTTCTGCAGTTCGTCGCCGAAACTGCTGTCGTGCAGGACGAACAGGTTCTGCAGGAACAGGATGCGCGCCGCCTGGTAATAGGGGTAGCGGGCTACGATCTGTCGTAGTCCGTACAGCGTGTCGGCGTTGAGCCGTTCGGGGTGGGCGGTGAGTTCTGCTATCTGTATCTGCATCCTGTTTGTCGGTGTGCCGGGTGCGCAGTTGGAGGGTTGGATTGGGAATGAGGGGTGTGTGGAAGGGAGGGGCGGGGCGTTACCAGTCGGCCACGGTGGCGTTGAAGATTTGGTCGGTGATGTCCTTGATCATCTCCGTGACCAGTTCTTCCTGTACGGCCGAGAGCTGGCGTGAGGCGTCATACTGCGTGGTGGCGCTGAACTGCCGTTCCCAGTTTTGCCCCGTCTTTTCGTTGGTGAAGCGGATGTTGACCGTCATCTTGAGCTGTACCTGCGAGGAGAGGCCGTCGGCCGAGATGCCTTTGTTGTACTGCTCATAGGCGGTGATTTCGCCGGCGAGGTGCAGGTCGCCGCCGCGCTTGACCAGTTTGAGGCGCGTCTGGTTGACGTAGGCATCCTGGAGCGTGTTGTTGAACATGGCCTCCATCGGTGCCCAGCCGTAGGGTGCACGGTTGGCAATCTTGTCAATCTGTATGCTTTTGATGATGTCGTAGTTGATGCTGGTGCCCGTGAAGGAATAGCTCACCGTGCATGCGCTGGCTACGGCCATGATGAGGATGGCGGGCACGAGGACTGCGAGGCCCATTCGCCGTGCTGCGGCGCCGATGTGTGAGATGCTATTCCAGTTCATATTCCTTTATTTTTCGGTAGAGTGTGCGCTCGGAGATGCCGAGTTGCTGCGCTGTGAGGCGGCGGTTGCCGTTGTTGAGGGCCAGGACGCTTTTGATGGACTGCCGCTCGAGGGTTTCCAGTTTGTGGTCTATGTTGCTCAGGTCCGTGCTGTCCTCGTGTGCTGCCGGCGCCGTAGTGTTTGCCGGCATACTGATGATGTCGGGGTGAGGACTTGGCGTGGTATAGTCGCTGTCCTTTACCTCCTCCACCTCCTGTATGGCGGCGGTGTCGGTCTCGCCGAAGTGGTGCGGCGCGTGCGGCGTGGCGTGTGTGCCGTATATGCTCGGCGTGGCGTGGCTGTCGCTGCGGCTGTCGGGCTGTGCGGGCAGGCTTTTCGTCGGCCAGGCGTCGTGCTCGCCGCGGTTGGTCAGTCCGACAATGCGCTTGAGTTCGTTGACGTCGCGGCGCAGTTCGAAGAGCATCTGGTAGATGAGTTCGTGCTCCTGGTCATACCGGTGCGGCGTCTTTTCGCCCACCGTCACGATGGAGCGTGCCGTCGAGGTGGCCGGCAGGTATTGCGCCAGCATGGGGGCAGTGATTTCGCGCGCCTCAGAGGTGACGGACATGTTCTCCGCCAGATTCTTGAGTTGGCGTACGTTGCCCGGCCACGCGTAGGCCGTGAGCATCTGCGCCGCCGCCTGGTCCAGACGGATGGGTGGCATGTGGTACTTCTCGCTCATCTCCAGGGCAAACTTGCGGAAGAGCAGCAGGATGTCGTTGCCGCGCTCACGCAGGGCAGGCAGCGAGAGCGCTACCGAGCACAGGCGGTAGTAGAGGTCCTGGCGAAACTTGCCGTCGCGTATGGCCTGCTCCATGTTGACGTTGGTGGCGGCGATGATGCGTACGTTCGTATGGTGTACCTCGCTGGCGCCGACGGGGATGAACTCCCCCGTCTCCAGCACGCGCAGCAGGCGGGCCTGTGTGGAGAGAGGCAGCTCGCCCACCTCGTCGAGGAATAGCGTACCGCCGTCGGCCACGGCAAAGTAGCCCTCGCGGCGGTCGATGGCCCCCGTAAAGGCGCCCTTCTCGTGGCCGAACAGTTCGGAGTCGATGGTGCCCTCGGGGATGGCGCCGCAGTTTACCGCCAGGTACTGGTGTCCCTTTCTTGCGCTGTGGTCGTGGATGATGCGGGGGAATATCTCCTTGCCTACGCCGTTCTCTCCCATGATGAGCACCGAGAGGTCCACCGGCGCAATCTTGAGCGCGATGGTCAGGGCATGGTTCAGCCCCTCGTGGTTGCCCACGATGCCGTAGCGCTGCTTGATGCTTTGAAGGGTTCTGCTGTCCATGGGGTGAAAGTGCAAGGGATGACTGCCGGAAACGCGCTTGCGGCACGCCTTCGGTCTGCTCGTGTTGAGGCTGTTTGGGGGCAAAGGTACAATTTTTCCGCCAAATGTTCCCGCCACAGCCCACACAAAGATGGAGGGGCCACCACATTCGCCCGTACTTTCCGTAGTGAGGCCGTGCCACGTGACGTATTTTTGACTACATTTGCGCCGGCCGGCAGTATGCTGCCAAGCCGCTTCCTTATCTTAGAAAAGACTGCTTCCTTATCTTAGTAAAGACTTATGCGAACCATTCCTATAGAAGACTTCTTCCGCAACTCGGCCGAGACGGCCTACCAGATTTCCCCCGACGGCAGCCACCTGTCGTACATGGCGCCGTGGCACGACCGCATGAACGTCTTTGTCAAGCCCCTCAGCGGCGATGCCGAGCCCGTGCGCCTCACCGGCGAGACACTGCGCAGCGTGGCGGGCTACCTCTGGGCCTCGCCCACCCGCATCCTCTTCGTCAAGGATACGGGCGGCGACGAGAACTACCAGCTCTTCGGCGTCAACATCAACGGCACGGACCTGCGCGCCTATACCTCCTTCCCCGGCGTGCGCACCACCATCATCGACGACTTGGAGGAACAGCCCGACGAGGTGCTCATCGGCCTGAACCGCCGCAACCCCGAGGTGTTCGACCCCTACCGCCTCAACCTGACCACGGGCGAACTGACCCTGCTGGCCGAAAACCCCGGCAACTGGCAGGGATGGACCACCGACCATGACGGCCGCCTGCGCGTGGTCTATGCCATCGTCGATGGCGTCAACACGCAGATTCTCTATCGCGACAGCGAGGACGAACCCTTCGTCCCCGTGCTCACCACCAACTTCAAGGACAACGTCACCTTCCTTGAGTTCACGCCCGACAACCGCCTGGTCTATGCCGCCACCAACCTCAACCGCGACAAGACGGCCCTCGTCCTCATGGACCCGCACACCTGCCGCGAGGTGGAGGTGCTCTACGAAGACCCCACCTACGACATCTCCAGCATCACCTACTCGCGCCGCCGCAAAAAACTGCTCTCCGTCTATTGCACGGGGCACAAGGAGCCTGTGCGCCACTTCTTTGACGACGACGAGCGCGCCTTCCGCGAGCATCTGCGCGCCTTCTTCCCCGGCAAGCGTTACGGCATCGCCGACAGCGACCGCGCCGAGGAGCGCTACCTGCTCTACGTCGGCGGCGACCGCACGCGCGGTGCCTACTACTATTACGACCGCGCCACGGACCAGCCGCGCCTCATCTGCCAGACTGCGCCGTGGCTCAACGAGGACGAGATGGTCGAGATGCACCCCATCACCTACGTCACCCGCGACGGCCTTCGCATCGAAGCCTACCTCTCGCTGCCTGCCGGCCATACGCCCGAAACGGCGCGGGCGCTGCCTCTGGTGGTCAATCCGCACGGTGGCCCATGGGCTCGCGATACCTGGGGCTTTTGCTCCGAGGTACAGTTTCTCTGCAACCGCGGCTATGCTGTGCTGCAGATGAACTTCCGCGGCAGCACGGGATATGGTCGCCGTTTCCTTGAGGCCAGTTACAAGCAGTGGGGACTGAAGATGCAGGACGACATCACCGACGGCGTGCGCTACCTCATCGACCGCGGCATCGCCGACCCTCAGCGTATCGCTATCTATGGTGGCAGCTACGGCGGCTATGCCACGCTCGCCGGCCTGGCCTTCACGCCGGACCTCTACGCCTGTGGCGTGGACTACGTCGGCGTGTCGAACCTCTTTACCTTCATGAAGACCATCCCGCCCTACTGGCGGCCGATGCTCGAGATGATGTACGAGCAGGTGGGCCATCCCGAGAAAGACCACGACCATCTGGCCGCCACCTCGCCCGCCCTCCACGCCGACTGCATCACGGCGCCGCTCTTCGTGGCACAGGGCGCCAACGACCCGCGCGTCAACAAGGCCGAGAGCGACCAGATGGTGGAGGCCCTGCGCAGCCGTGGCGTAGAGGTGGAGTATATGGTCAAGGACGATGAAGGCCACGGCTTCCACAACGAGGAAAACCGCTTCGACTTCTACCGCGCCATGGAGCGCTTCTTGGCCCGCCACATCGGCGCCGAGCGCTGAGTGTGCGCCACACGACCGACACACCTAATCCAACAACACGATAACCACTGACTATGACAAGACCTTTCCTTGCTCTGCCCGTCGGCGCCCTGTGCTTGGCCGCGGGCTTGCATGCTGCCGCACAGCGGCCGCCGCACATCATCCTGCTCATGGCCGACCAGCAGCGCGCCGATGCCATGGGCTGCGCCGGCAACGCCGCCGTCCTCACGCCCCACCTCGATGCGCTGGCGGCCGACGGCTACCGCTTCAACCACGCCTACTCCACCTGTCCGAGTAGTACGCCGGCTCGTGCCACGCTGCTCACGGGGCTCGCGCCCTGGCACCACGGCATGTTGGGCTACGGCGTCGTGGCCGAGCACTACCGCTACGAGATGCCACGGATGTTGCGCCGGAAGGGCTACTACACCCTTGGCATCGGCAAGATGCACTGGCATCCGCAGCGTGCCCTCCACGGTTTCCACGCCACGCTGCTCGACGAGAGCGGCCGCATCGAAGACCCCTACTTCATGAGCGACTACCGCCGCTGGTTCCTCACGCAGGCGCCGGCTGCCAATCCCGACGCCACGGGCTTGGGATGGAATGCGCACGGCGCACGCCCCTACGCCCTGCCCGAACGCCTGCACCCCACGGTGTGGACGGCCGATCGTGCCGTCGAGGTCATCCAAAACTATGATGGCCAAGCGCCGCTCTTCCTCAAGGTGTCGTTCGCACGGCCTCATAGTCCCTACGACCCGCCGCAGCGCCTGCTCGACCTTTATGCCGGCCGCGCCATCCCTGCTCCCGCCGCCGGCGCGTGGAGCGAGGGGGTGGGAAAGAAGGTCACGCGGCCCGAAGCCTCGCCCGAAGCCCCCTATGCCCAGTTTGCAGCCGACTATATCGAGCGTTCGCGCCGCCACTACTACGCCTCCGTCAGCTTTGTGGACGAGCAGGTAGGGCGCATTGTCAAGGCCCTGCGTGAACGCGGCATGTACGACGACGCCCTCATCATCTACGTCTCGGACCACGGCGACATGATGGGCGACCACCACATGTGGCGCAAGACCTACGCCTACGAGGGCTCGGCGGCCATCCCCATGCTGCTCAAACTGCCCGCCGCCATGCCCGCTGTGGCTAAGCGTGGCACGGCCATCGACCGGCCCGTCGAACTGCGTGACGTCCTGCCCACCTTCCTTGAGGCGGCGGGCGACACCATCCCCGCCGACATGGACGGCGCCTCGCTCCTGCCCTTAGTGTGCCGCAAGGATGCGCCCTGGCGACGCTGGATAGACCTGGAACATGCCACCTGCTACAGCGCCGACAACAACTGGTGCGCCCTGACCGACGGACACATGAAGTACGTCTGGTGCTGGACCACCGGTACCGAGCAACTCTTCGATCTGGACCGCGACCCGCAGGAGACCACCGACGTCGCCGCCGAGCGCCGCTACCGCAAGACGCTCGCCGCCATGCGTCAGGCTCTGGCCGACCACATGGCCGAGCGCGGTGCGGCATGGAGCGAGAACGGCCAACTCAAGGTGCGCAAGCACAAGACGCTCTACAGTCCGAACTATCCGAAATGATGGCGTAGCGACGTTGCGTCAAAGCGTCCGCCGCCTCTGTTGGCACAGCGGTGCGCCATCCCCACCAAAAAACAAATTCCCCTGTATGCGCACGGCATACAGGGGAATTTTCTATAGGTGTCCGCCCCTTGCGTGGGGCTGGCGTATTACATACGTTCGTGGAACGAGCGGGAGATAACCTCGAGCTGGTGTTCGCGCGAGAGCTTGACGAAGTTTACAGCGTAGCCGCTGACGCGGATGGTGAGCTGCGGATACTTCTCGGGGTGCTCCATGGCATCGTAGAGCATGTCGCGGTTGAGGACGTTCACGTTGAGGTGGTGGGCACCCTTGGTGAAGTAGCCGTCCATCATCGTCACCAGGTTATCCACGCGCTCCTCTTCCGTAGGACCGAGCGACTTGGGCACGATGGAGAAGGTGTTGGAGATACCGTCCTGCGAGTCGCGGTAGCGCAGCTTGGCCACGCTGGAGAGCGAAGCGATGGCACCGCTGTGGTCGCGGCCGTGCATGGGGTTGGCACCGGGAGCGAAGGCAACGCCCTTGGCGCGGCCGTCGGGGGTGGCACCCGTCTTCTTGCCGTACATCACGTTGCTGGTGATGGTCAGCAGGGAGAGCGTCGGGCGGGCGTTCTTGTAAACGGGCAGCTTCTTGAGCTCTTCGGTGAAGAAGTAAACCAGGTCAACGCCGAGGTGGTCAACGCGGTCGTCGTTGTTACCGAAGCAGGGGAACTCGCCCTCAATGTCGAAGCCCTCGGTCAGGCCCATCTCGTTGCGGCGAGCCGTCACCTTGGCATACTTGATGGCCGAGAGGCTGTCCAGAGCGATGGAGAGGCCGGCGGCGCCGTAGGCGATGTTGATGCGCGGGTTGGTATCGACGAAGGCCATCTGAGCCTTTTCGTAGTAGTACTTGTCGTGCATGTAGTGGATGATGTTCATTGCCTCGTTGTAGATGCGGGCAATGTGCGTCAGCACCAGCTTGTAGTTGTCGAGCACTTCTTCAAAGTTGAGCACGTCGCTGCTGAGCTGGGGAATGCCCTCGATCATCACTGTACCCGTGTTTTCGCAACGGCCACCGTTGATGGCGAGCAGCAGAGCCTTGGCCAGGTTGCAGCGTGCGCCGAAGAACTGGATCTGGCGGCCGATGTCCTGGAACGATACGCAGCAGGCGATACCGTAGTCGTCGCTGTGGCGCACCTCGCGCATGAGGTTGTCGTTCTCATACTGGATGGAGCTGGTGTCAACCGATACCTTGGCGCAGAATGCCTTGAAGCCTTCGGGCAGTTCGGGGCTCCACAGTACGGTGAGGTTGGGCTCGGGCGAGGGACCGAGGTTGTAGAGCGTCTGGAGGAAGCGGAACGAGGTCTTCGTTACCTTCGTGCGGCCGTCGTTGAAGCGTCCGCCGATGGCCTCGGTCACCCAGGTGGGGTCGCCGGCGAAGATGTCGTTGTAAGAGCCCATGCGCAGGTGGCGTACCATGCGGAGCTTGATGACGAACTGGTCGATGAGTTCCTGAGCGAAGGTCTCGTCGATGAGGCCGTGCTTGAGGTCGTGCTCGATGTAGATGTCGAGGAACGACGATACGTTACCGAGCGACATGGCGGCACCGTCCTGCTCCTTGACAGCGGCGAGGTAGGCCATATATACCCACTGTACGGCTTCGTGTGCCGTCTGTGCGGGGCGGTTGAGCTCGAGGCCGTAGATGTCGCCGAGCTGCTTGATCTCGTTGAGAGCCTTGATCTGCTCCGATACCTCTTCGCGCAGGCGGATGCGGTCGTCCGTCATGGGGCCGGTCAGACCCTTGAGGTCCTGCTTCTTGGCCTCGATGAGGCGGTCGGTGCCGTAGAGGGCCAGACGGCGGTAGTCGCCGATGATGCGGCCGCGGGCGTAGTTGTCGGGCAGACCCGTCAGGAAGCCCAGCGAGCGGAAGCGGCGGATCTCCTCGGTATATACGTCGAAGACGCCGTCGTTGTGGGTCTTGCGGTAGTGGGTAAAGATGTCCTTCACCTTGGGGCTAACCTCCACGCCGTTTTCGGCGCAAGCCTTCTCAACCACCTTGATGCCGCCGAAGGGCTTGATGGCGCGGCGAAGCAGTTCGTCGGTCTGCAGACCTACAATCAGTTCGCTGTCCTTCTCGATGTAGCCGGCAGCGTGCGAGGTGATGGTCGATACGGTATTGGGGTCGAGCGAGCGGATGCCGTTGTTGGCGCGCTCCTCTTCGAGGGCTTTCAGACATACGTTCCAAACGCGGAGAGTGCGCTCGGTGGGACCTACGAGGAACGAAGCGTCGCCCTCGTACGGGGTGATGTTCTTGCGAACAAAGTTGGTAACGTCGATCTTCTGGTTCCACGAACCTTCGATGAAGTGAGAAAGGATATCCATAGTGCTATATAAAGTTGTATGGGTAAGGATTCTTTGAATAGGTTTACTGCACTCTTTTTGTTTCCGTGTGCAAAGATACGGCCTTTTTCTCATACGGCAAAGATTGAAAAGCACAAATTCACAGAAATTGTGCGATAAAATGCCCACATTATCAGTTGGATAAGTTTTTGCAAGGCGTACCTGTCATCCGGTCCTTCTGAATGCTAACTGTGCATGTCAACCGAGCGGGCTTCTGTCCGCACCTTGCGGCACATGTTTCGGTGGCGGTGCTCCTTTTTTTCTCGCCGCCTGTCCGGCCCGAGCATTGTTCGCCTGTCCGGTTGGCTGACGGCGTAGGTCATGTAGGGAAAAGCGTCGCGCACAGACCGTAGCCGTTAACATCTCTTTGCAGAAGCATCGTGAAGAGGGGTTGTAAACATACGTTAAAACCGATTTGCATTTCGGCCGTCGGCGTTGTATCTTTGCATAGCAGACAGAGAAAGGGGACCATCACGGCCCCCTTTTTTCATATCTTATTGTGCATATACAGTTTGGGCGACAGGTTTTACGGTCGCCCAAACCGTAAAACCTGTCGCCCAAACTGAAACTTCTGTACAGCTTACTCTGTTTTCGCTCGCTTTTTCTCGCACGAAGTGTTAACGCAGCGTTAATCTTACTTAAACATTCTTAAATCGGGAAGCGCCGACGGCGCCCGCGCGGCACCTGAAACGTGTCGGTTTTTGGCAAAAATCGGGGCGGCAAAGCCTTTGGCGCTGCGTCCGTTTGATGTGGCGGAAAGGCCGTTTAGAACCTGTAGCGCGAGCGGCGGATGGTCTGCCGATAGACCAGGAAGGTGGTGGCGAAGTAGATGCCGGCCAAGAGCCAGAGGTTGAGCCACTCGTGGCGCGCTTCGTAGAGCGTGGCGCCCATATTGTTGATTTTCAGAAAACCATTGATGCCGAAGGTAGAGGGAATGCACCACGACACCACCTTCCACATGGGCGGCACGGCCGTACCGGGCCACGATACGCCCGAGATGAAGAGCAGCAGCACCGAACTGAACACGAAGAGCATGATGCACGTCTCGCGGTGGCGCACTACGGCCGAGAGGGTCATGGCAAAGAAGATGGAGGCCAGCAGGAAGGGCAGGACGAAGAGGGCAAGGTCGGCAGGGTTGCCAATCTGGTTGAGGCGGAACAGGTGAGGTACGACGCCCAGCACATAGATGCTGACGGGGATGTAGATGAGGGCATAGGCGGCAGCCTTGCCCAAAAGGATGCTCAGCGTGCCGCCACGGCAGTACTGGATGGGCACGAGGCTGCGCAGCGTGTTGCGCTCGCGGGCCGTTCCCGCCGACATGCCGACGCCCAGAATGAGCGTCTGCTGGATGATGAGGATGAGTACGGCGGGGATGAGGAAGGCGGCGAAGCCGTTGGTGGGGTTGTAGAGGCTGACCTCTTCGTAGGCGATGGGGTGCTCGGTGATTTCCTCTTCACGGTTGGTGGTCTTGCCGGCGCGGTCCACCTTGATGTCGGCGTTCATGGTGAGCGATACGTTGGTATTGGCGGTGAGCAGGGCCTTGTAGTAGAGCAGGCCACTCATGTCGCAAAACAGGCGCACGTTCACTTGCTCTCCGTTGTGCAGACGGTCGCTGAAGTCGTAGGGCACCAGGATGATGCCGTAGGCTTCTCGCCGGTTTACCCACGTCCGGGCCTCGTCAAGCGAGGCGGCGTGGTGGACGAGGCGCACATCGGGCGTGGCATCGATGAGGCGCAGGTACTGCCGGCTGGTGGTTGTGCCGCTCTGGTCAACGACGACGGCAGGCACCTCGCGGACAGTTTCGTTGTTGTAAATAAAGGTGTAGATAAGCGGGTACAGCAGCGGTACGATCAGGAAAAAGACGAGCACACCCTGATCGGTCACGGACAGATGGAGCTCGTGGACCATGAAGTGCATGAAGCGCCGCCGGAAAGACGACGTCATGTCGGGCTTATCGCGTTTGTCGGACATTGCGGAAAGAAGGCTAAGGGGTGTAGGGAACGTAGAGCATGACGTGGCGCAGGCGTCGCATCAGCACCATGGGCAGGACGGCGAAGGCCAGCAGCGCCACGGCGTAAGGCCAGGCGTTGGATAGGGGCAGGCCGTCGAGGGCGCAGTTGACGTAGAGCAGAAAATAGTGGCGCAGGGGGAAGAGCCAGGCCAGCCCCTGAAGGGCAGGGTGCATGGCCATGACGGGGAACGACATGCCGCAGATGCTGAACGACAGTACACCCCAGAGCGAGGCAAAACTCAGACCCAGACGGAGCGACGGCAGCATGGCGAACATGAAGACGCCCAGCCCCTGAGCGCCAAGGATGCCCAGCGTCATGACAATCATCATCGTGCCGATGCCGGCATGGCAGGGGAAGCGCAGGTGGACATAGAGGTACCATACGATGAACAGGCCGACCAGCAGGAAAACCACCGTCTGCGCCAGCAGTTTGCCGCCCACGGCGGTCCATATCTGCCCCTTGGCTTTGGCGAGCCATGAGCCTACTGTGCCCTGCTTCACCTCGATGCCAAGACCATAGACCGTCACCATGAAAATGAAAATCATGAGCACGCCGGGAATGAGCGTGTTGCATAGATAGACGCTGTAGTTGAGCCAAGGGTTGCCGATGGCGTAGGTGTCGATGACGATGGGCTGGAGGAAGGCCATGGCCTGCTCTTCGCGTGCCCCCTTGGCATAGAGCACACTGCGCGTGGCAGCGCCCGAAGCCAGTTCGGACATGGTGCGCATGTCGCGGTAGAGCAGCGAGCCCGCCACGAGGTAGGCATAGTTTGTGTAGAACGACACGGTGGGGATTTCCTGCCGCTGTGCCTTTCGCGACGTGCCCTGCGGGATGTAGTAGAACCCGTAGATATCGCCCTGCTGCACGGCACGCCGGGCTTCCGTCACCGAAGGGTAGCACTGCGTCACGGCAGCCGCCTGGAAGGCATCGAGGTTGCGGGTGATCGAGCGCGAAGTGGTGGTATTGTCCTGGTCGACGATGCCGATGGGCAGGTTTTGCGGCAGACCGCTGTCCATGAGCGTGGTGAAGAAAATCACGCTGAGGATGGGCGCTGCCACGAGGCAGAACCAGTAGAGCGGTTGGCGCACCATGCGGCACATTTCGCGGCTGATGACGGCGAAAAGAGTCATAAGCAAAGAAGTGTTCTGTGGAGAAAGAAGAGGATAGGTGGTGCCTTTGATTTGACAGCACCTTACTTGAAGAGTACCGACATGCCCGGACGCAGACCTTCAATGGGCTTAGTGGGTGCGGCCTTCACCTCGAAGGTGCGCATGTCATACTGCCCCGTGGTCTTGGTGGCCTTCCATGCTGCAAAACTGCCCAGGTCGCGCTGGTGATAGACCACGAGTTCCACCTCGCGGTTGCCAAGGGCAGGAATGACGGCCTGTATGCGGCCGTTCACCGGAAAACTGGCCAGATGGTCTTCGCGCACGTTGAAGGCCACCCACATACGCTCCATGACGGCCACGTTCATGATGGGGGCACCCGTGCCGACCAGTTCGCCCTCCTGCGGGAATATCTCCGTCACCTCGCCGTCGTGGAGCGCCAGCAGCACCGTCTCGTCCACATACGACGACACCTCGCTGACAGCCCCCTTGGCGCGTTCCACCTGTGCGGCAGCCGCCTCACGGTCGGCCTGCTCGGCGCCGTTGACCGCCATGTCATACTGCGCCTTGGCCGCGCGCTCCGTGGCGATGGCGGCATCGCGCTGCGCCGTGATTTCGTCCAGTCGCTGCGCCGTGACCACATGGTCGTCATAGAGCGCCTTGGTGCGGGCATACGACTTCTCCATGACGGTGAGCGCCGCCTTGGCCTTCTGCCACATCTCGTAGGCCGCGCGTACCTGTTCGGCGCGGGCGCTGCCCGTGGCCTTGCGCTGCATGGCCGCAGCGGCGTCGCGGGCGGCCTCGGCCTGCGACAGTTTGGCCTGAACGTCGGGCGCCTCGAGGAGTGCCAGCGTGTCGCCGGCATGTACCGTCTGGCCTTCACGCACCCGGATGGAGAGTACGCGGCCCGGCACCTTGCTCGACACGCGGTATTCATCGACATCTACCTGGCCCTGGATGGTGTCGTCCACCTCGCTGTAGGCATAGAGGCCCATCAGGATGGCCGCCGTAGTGACGACAAGCAGAATGGCTATCGACGGCAGGAGATTTAGTTTGTTATTCTTCTCTGACATAAGACAATAAGTGTGTTTGTTTTATTCTTGTTCAACGTAAGGATGCGTGCTTCGTCATGTCGCATGCTTTATTCTCCCAATATGCCGAGGGCCTTCTGCCATTCGGTGCGCGACAGACGGATGTCGATGCGTGCGTCGATGCAGTCGCTCTGCGCCTGGAGCCATGCCGTGTGTGCCGCCAGCAGGTCGCTGGTGCTCAGCGTTTCGGCGGCGAACGATGCGCGCGCCACGCGCAGGTTTTCATCGGCGCGCCGGCGATTGGACAGGGCCAGCCTGTACTGGCGCTGCGCCTCGGCCACACGGAGCGACGACTGGTTGACCTGGAGTTGCACCTTTTCGAGAGCATCCTCCCTTTGGTACGCCTTCATCTGCGCCTCGGCCTCGGCGGCACGCACCTTGTAGCGCCCTTCACCCCACTGCCATACGGGCACCTTCACCGTGACGCCGACAGCCCATGTGCCGCGGAAGCGGCGGGCGAAGCCGTTGGTCAGCGAGGGGTTGGTGGTGAGATAGCCGCCCATGAGCGCCACCTGAGGGAGAAAAGCCGAGCGGGCAATACGCACCTTTTCGCGGTAGATGCGTGTGGCGCGCTCCAGCTGGCGCAGTTCGGGGCGCTGCGCCCACGCCATGGCCGTATCGGCCGGCGCACCGGCAGTGAGCAGCGCCGTGCTGTCGGCCTCGTCCGTATCGTTGCGCCGGGGCGCCACGGGCGTGTCGAGCGGCAGGCCGCACAGTTGGCAGAGCAACATGCGCGACAGCGTCAGGGCATCGTCCACCTTGGCCAGCGTCAGTTCTGCCTCGCCGTGCTTCACCCCGACGCTCATCACGTCGGCGCGCGTCACGAGGCCCTGCGCCATCATTTTCTGCAAGTCGTCGTCCAGACGGGCCAGCATTTGGCTGTAACTCTCAGCCAATTGACGCTTGGCCAGCAGGGAGACCAGTTGCCAGTAGGCGCGGTCCACCTCGAGGATGACCTGCTGGCCGGTGGCGCGGTGGTGCTCGCCGGCCACGTCTTCGGCATAGCGCGTGATGGCGTCGTAGGCACGGATTTTGCCTCCCATATAAATGGGTTGCGTCAGCAGGATGGCCCCCAGCGACATGTTGCGCGTGTCGGTGTGGAGAGCGTCCACCAGTCCTTGGCCCACGGCGTTGAGACTCTGCCCCATCTGACCCATGACGGGCGACAGCTGCTGGATGAGCGGCGCCAAGTCGGGGTTTTGCGCGACAATCTGCCCCATCTGGGCGTTGAGACCATTGCCCAGGCGTGTGCCCATCGACGATAGCGAAGCCTTTTGGTCGTCACTTAGCAGCGAGATTTCGTCGCCCGTTCGCATGTACGTCCCGACGGCCTGCACCTTGGGCAGGTAGTTGGTGCGGGCAGCGCGGTGCTCGTAGTGCGCCTTGTCGATGGCGGCCTGACTTTCGGCCATCTGCTTGTTTTGGCGCAGGGCCATCGCGCGCAGGCTGTCCAGGCTGTAGACCTGAGCCATGGCTGCCGGCGTGGCAAAGGCCAATGCCAGCAGCAGCGCCATAAGCGTGTAGTGTAGTTTGTTCATACTATGTTCTGTCTGATTGTCTGCGGCAAAGGTAGATAAAACTTTCTTTCCCTGTCTCGGCGTACCGACGTAAAGGGAAAACTTGACGCAATAGGGGAAAACGGAAAGATAAATACGGGGCACTGTTGGCAAGAGACAAATTAAAATGCTACCTTTGTCCCATCATATATATACGTATCAAGTTATGAAAAAGTTCAATCGCATTCTTCTCAAGCTCAGCGGCGAGAGCCTTATGGGCGAACAGGGCTACGGTATCGATACCAAGCGCCTCAACGAATATGCCGCACAGATCAAGGAAGTGCAGCAGATGGGCGTGCAGATCAGCATCGTCATCGGCGGCGGCAACATCTTCCGCGGCCTGAGCGGCGCAGGCAAAGGCTTCGACCGTGTCAAGGGCGACCAGATGGGCATGTGCGCCACCGTCATCAACTCTCTCGCGCTCAGTTCGGCCCTCGGCGCCGCCGGCGTCAAGAGCCGCGTGCTCACCGCCATCCGCATGGAGCCCATCGGCGAGTTCTACAGCAAGTGGAAGGCCATCGAGGCTATGGAACGCGGCGAGGTGGCCATCATCAGCTGCGGCACGGGCTCGCCCTATTTCACCACCGATACGGGCTCGTCGCTCCGCGGCATCGAGATTGAGGCCGACGTCATGCTCAAGGGAACCCGCGTGGATGGCGTCTATACCGCCGACCCCGAAAAGGACCCCACCGCGACAAAGTTCAGCGACATCTCCTACGACGAGGTGCTGCAGCGCGGACTGCGCGTGATGGACATCACCGCCACCGCCATGTGCAAGGAGAACAACCTGCCCATCTACGTCTTCAACATGGACATCGTGGGCAACCTCAAGAAGGTCATCGAAGGCGAGGATATCGGCACCTTTGTCCACGCCTGACCCCAACACCCTAACTTTATCTAATCACAATCCAACAACTATCAGCCAACCATGAAAAACAAATATCTTGCGGCGATTCTCGCTCTCTTGCCTGCCGCCTCCATGACGGCCCAGGACGTGGACCGCACGAAGTATCCCGACTACGACGACACCTACCGCCCCGACTATTCGCTGCTGCAGGCTGTCAAGAAAGCCCGCGCTCTCAAGGCCACGGGCACGGGTGACGAACTGCCAGACCACTGGAACAACGCCGACTTCAAGCACTTCCCGCCCGTCTTTAATCAGGACGGCGGCTCGTGCGGCTCGGCATCGCGCATCTGCTACATGTTCACCCACGAGCTCAACTCCTTCCGCGATGCCGACGGCAGCGACATGCACAACCAGTACCCCTCCCACTTCGTCTGGCTGCACACCAACACCGGTTCGAACAAGGACGTGTTTGTCGAGTTCGTCGGCGTGCCCTCGGCCTACACCTATGGCGGCCGCACCTACTCCAAGCTCTTCGGCAACCAGGTGGAAAGCCAGGCCGACTTCGGCTGGATGACAGGCTACGAGAAGTGGTATGAGGGCATGTTCAACCGCACGTACACGCCCACTCACCTGCCGATGAATGTCGGCACCGAGGAGGGCCGCGAACTGCTCAAGCGCTGGCTGTGGAACCACTGCGGCGACAGCGACTTCCACTCCGGCGGTCTGGCCGGCATCGGCGTGGCCAGTGCCGTCACCTCCGAGCGCATCGCCTCTACGCCCAACAACGACGTCACCGGCGCCGTGGGCAAGAAGTATGTCAAGAAATGGGGCACCACCGTGGACCACGCCCTGACCATCGTGGGCTATGACGACCGCATCGAGTTCGACCTCAACGGTAACGGCATCTACGGCGAGAAATCGGCCGACGAGGTCGGCGCATGGATCATCGTCAACTCGTGGGGCTCGGGATGGGCCAACGACGGCTTCATCTACTGCCCCTACGCCTACGGCGGCGCCTCGTTCGACAGCGATGGCAACTTCCGCAAAAACTGGTGGGCGCCCGAACTCTATAAGGTGCGCAAGAACTACCGCCCCGAGCGTACCATCCGCGTCAAGATGGACTACTCCCGCCGCTCCGAACTGAGCATCAGCGCCGGCGTCTCCTCTGACGTCAACGCCACCGAGCCCGACGTGACGATGGGCTTCCACCACTTCCAGTATGCCGGCGACGGCAACAACGGCAGGACCACGCCCGCACCCGAGATCCCCATGCTCGGACGCTGGGCCGACGGCCGGTTGCACGACGAGCCGATGGAGTTTGGCTACGACCTGACCGACTTCACCGCCTCCTACGACAAGAACAAACCGCTCAAGTACTTCCTCGTCATCAATACCAAGGCCGGCGCCCTGGGAACGGGCCATATCTACGACGCTGCCATCATGGACTACACCCTCGACGAGAACGGCGTGGAGATACCCTTCGACATCGCCGGTGCCGAAGGCGTGGAGATAAAGAACGACGGCCAGCGCACCCTCATCTCCGTCGTGGTACAGGGCTATGGCATACACAATCCTACCAATGCCCGTATCGGCAGCGACAACATCATGCGCTGGGATGCCCCGCAGCGCTCCGGCCACGTCATCACCGGTTATCGCATCTACGACGGCGACATGGCCATCGCCAACCTGCCTGCCACCACCCTGCAATACACGCCGCAGAACCCCGACGAGAAAGCCTATAGCGTGACGGCCCTCTACGGCCAGTTGGAGTCGGAGAAGGTCATGGCCACCAAGCCCTCCTATGATATGACGGCGCAGTCCATACGCCTGAGCAAGTCGGGCATGACCCTGCCGCACGTCTTCGACAACCGCTATGCCAATGCCACCATCGAATACTGGATAAAGCCGACGTCCATTGCCGAAGGCAGCCACAGTTTCGGTCCCGGCTGGGGCTCGTTCCACTGCTATTCCGGTTCGGGCGGCGTGATGTACGCCGGTTGGGACAGCAGCAACCGCGTGACCGTCAATAGCGCCTACACTGTCGGCATATGGCGCCACATCGCCATCGTCGTCGAGGGCAACAAGATGAGCGTCTATGTCAACGGCGTGCGCAAGAGCAGCGTAACCTCCAAGACCTACAGCGGTCTGGGTGGCTTCGGCGACCTTGTGTTCAACTATGCCGAAGGCACTAACACCTTCACCAACGCCCAGATTGACGAACTGCGCATTTGGAATACGGCACGCACCGCCGACGAGATCAAGAAAAACTATAAGAAACAGTTTGCCGCCGGCGCCATGCCCGGTTCGCTCGTGGCCTACTACAAAGGCGACCTCGTTCAGGTGGGTGAAGAAGAGTACCTCCGAGACCACACGCAGAACGGCCATCACGCCCGCTTCACCACCGATGCCTACGATGTCCGTCCCGCCAACGCCATGGGTCTGACCATCGACTCTGTGGCTGCCGTTACCATCGACAGCCTGACCACCGCCCCCATTCAGGGCCTGCCCGTCCGCCTCTCCGCCACGACCAGTGCCGGTGTGAAGGAACTTATCTGGAACGTGCCCGGCGCCGGCGTTGCCGACCTGCACCTCAACCAGCCCAGCGTCATCTTCGGTGCACAGGGCAGCCAGACGGCCATGGTCACCGCCATCGGTCTGGACGGTTCGCTGGCTCACGACACGTTGGCGTTCAACGTGGTGGCTTCCGAAGCTCCGCGCGCAGCCTTCACCGCCAGCAAGACCAGCGCCTCGGCCGGCGAGCAGATTACCTTCCTCGTCACCGATCCGCAGCCCGACTTCTCCTATGAATGGAGCATCCCCGGCTCCAACCACGAGACAGCCGGTATGGTCAACGTTGGCGCCATCTTTAGCACCGAGGGCGTCTATACCGTGACCCTCACCGTCACCTCGCCCGATGGCCGCAAGGCTGTTGCTACCAAGGAAATCCATATCCACGGTGTGCCGCCTGTGGCAGCGCTCAATGTCAGCCCCGCCGTCGTTCTGCGCGGCCAGCCCGTTGGCCTGACCAGCCACTCGCTCTATGGCCCCACGACGCTCTCGTGGACGGTGACGAACGGCCACCGCGCTATGATTGGCGAGGGCGAGCGCATCGTCTTCGCACCCACCAAAGCCGGTATATATGACGTCAGCCTGACCGCCACCAACGCCCATGGCCACGACACCTATACCGAGAAGAACGCGCTGACCGTATGCAACGCCGACAGCAAGACGGGCCTTACCTTCGAGGCCCTCGATGCCTGCGTCACCGCAGCCGGCGTACCCTTCCAGGAAGGACAGTCGGGCTTCACTATCGACTTCTGGCTCAACTACAGTACGCTCGCTGCCGAAGGCAATGCCATCGGCGACAGCAAGAGCACCTTCCTGCTCAACACCACCCTGGCCCACGAACTCGTGGTCAACATCAACGGCAAGAGCGCCAAGTCGTCCTCGGGCTACCTCATCCCCAACGGATGGCACCACTACGCTGTGGCATGCAACGAAAATGGCAACATCCGCTTCTATCGCGATGGCGAGAGCATCAATGTCCGCTCCATCGGCGTCAATCAGTTGCCCGCCATCAACAAGTTTGCCCTCGGTCAGGAAGACCTTTACTTCCACGCCTCCATCGACGAGCTCCGCGTATGGGGCAAGTGCCTCAGTCAGGACAATATCCGCGAGGTGGCCAACCAGCCCCTCGAAGGTGACCTGCTGGCAAAGGCCAAGGACGAGTATGCCCTGCAGCTCTACTACGACTTCAACCAGGCCGGCAGCGACCTGACCGACCTCTCCGGTCACGGTCACACGGGCGTGCGTTCGGGCTTCGGTCCCGCCGGCGATGCCTTCGGTTCGTCGCTCGGCGTCTTCTGCCTCGACTTCGAAGACGAGAGTGAAGACGTCACCTCCAAGTATCTGGTCAACTACAAGGCCGACTTCAACATCACCATGGAGACCTACAACCCCAACGGCGCCAGCATGCGCTTCATGACTCTCGCCGACTGGACCCGCGAAAACGAAGGCAACACCTCGCAGCGTACAGGCGCCCATGTCGATGCCAACAAGGGCTACTATATGACCATCACCACCGGTTGGGACGGCTTTGCCGACGAACTGGCCGACCATAAGGTCTATCAGACCGTCACCCTCGAGCCCGGGCTCTACACCTTCACTGCCAACTTCGGCACCTACGAAGGCCAGGCCGAAGGCTGCTACCTCGTCGCCGCCAAGGGCAAGGGCCTGCCCAATACGGCCGACCTGCCCAAAGAGTCGATTAACTATCTCGATATGGAGGCCAAGAGCAGCACGGTGACGAGCAACGCCCTCCTCTTCCAGGTGGCCGAGCGCACAGAGGTAAGCCTCGGCATCGTGGCCAACATGAGCGGCAAGCAGTGCGTCGCCATCCGTTCGTTCGCCCTCAACTATTGCCCCGTTGAGGTAATGCAGCCCCTGCCCGACGGCATCGGCACCATCCAGGGCGACAACCCGCTTATCCGAGGCATCTACGACATGAACGGACGCCGCGTCAACGCCCCGCGCCGTGGCAACCTTTACATTATCGACGGCAACAAGGTGGTAGCGGAATAATATAACCGCACTTCCCTTTGACTTCACTAAAATGCCCCGAAAGTTTCCTGTCTTTCGGGGCATTTTTTGCTGCGCTCGCTACTTGTGAGAGTGTGCGAAAATGATTCGCAAATAATACGCGTTTTCTTTTTGTGTTTCTCTGATAGGTAAAAAATACGGCAGTGCGTCAGCGAAGTATTAAGAAATGCTTACCTTTGCGACTATACTGCGCGGCGTGTGCCTCCCGGCGGCGCCGCGCGCTACCTATTCTTGCAATACCCCCTATCCCTACGTTTATGAAAGCCATCAATGTACACAGTTACGAGAGCATGGGCACCTTCGACGGTCCCGGTCTGCGTTACGTCATCTTCCTTCAGGGTTGCCCCTTCCGCTGCCTCTACTGCGCCAACCCTGACACCATCGATATGGTGGGCGAGAGCCACGCCACTTCACCGCAGTACATCCTCGAACAGGCCAAGTCGATGAAGCCCTTCTTCGGCAAGCGCGGCGGCGTCACCTTCTCCGGCGGCGAGCCCACTGTGCAGGCCGAGGCCCTCGTGCCGCTGTTTGAACAACTCAAGAAGGCGGGCATACACATCTGCGTTGACAGCAACGGCACGGTGTGGAATGAGCACGTGGAGCGCCTGTTCTCCCTGGCCGACCTCATCCTGCTCGACGTCAAGGAAATCAACCCCGAGCGGCACCGCCACATCACCGAGCGCAGCAACGAACGCACGCTCCAAACGGCTGCCTGGCTCGAAGAGCACAACCACCCCTTCTGGCTCCGCTACGTCCTGGTGCCCGGACTGAGCGACTTCGAGGAAGACCTCCACGCCCTGGGTCGCCACTTCAAGGACTACAAGCAGATAGAGCGCGTCGAGCTCTTGCCCTACCACACCCTCGGCGTCCACAAGTACGAGTCGATGGGTCTGGAGTACAAACTCAAGGACACGAAGGAAAACACCCCCGAGCAGATTGACCGCGCCGAGGCCATCCTCCGCACCTACTTCCCCCAGCTCGTCGTCAACTGAACCGCAAGTGGTAATCTCCTAACTCTATATTAATACAATGAATAACCTCTCTTCTTCTCCCGCCGAGGGCTTCCTGCCCATTTTGCGCCGCGTGCCATTGGGCTTGGCCGTGGCTGTGTTTGTCGTAATACAGAGTTTATGGTCCGTTTATGGTTACGATCTCTCTTTTCATCTGACCGACTTGACTACAGGTAGGATTCTTTACTTCGTCGTTATCTTGCTCTATTCCCTACCGTTCTTTGCCATCGTGCTGTCTCATTCGCTGACCTCACGTCTTGGTCAGGTAATGGGCTTTGTAGCCTTGGGGCTGTTCTTTGTCGGCGAACTACTGTTGATGCTTTTCCCGTACAATATGTATGTACAACTTGCAGTTGTTCCCATGTTTGTGCTGTGTTGCATCTTCTCCTCTTCGCGCTACCGACTGGCGTGGATTCTGCTATCTGCCGAGGTTCTGATTGCCGTACTTTCCTCCCTTATATCAAACCTCTTTGCCGACAAGACCCTCATCTATCTTGGCATCGTGCCTTTCGACACCATCTTCCGCTATGCCGGTCTGGCAGCCTTCCTTTATCTGGGCCTTGTCTCCGCCCGTCCGTCGTCGGGCCGTCAGCCGTCGCTCGCCGGCGATGCACTGACCAAATCTGCACTGCCGCGCATCTTCGCCATCGTGTCGTTGGTCTTCCTGTTCTTCGCCATGCTGCTGCTCGTCTTCACGACGTTGGGCGTTCATATCGATGAGCGTATCTCCTTCGATTGGTATGGTGGAAGTTTGTTGGAAGTTGGCTTTGACAAAATCATACCTTGGGGCCTGCTGTTAGCCGTCGGATACCACTTCGCCGTGGCTGCCTACCTTTTCCTGTTTATGCACCACCGGTCGATGGGTGTTAAGTTGGCCGGCATGATAACGATGGGCCTCGGTATTCTGCTTACCGTCGTGGTATTCTTCATGGTGGGCGTGACTCTGGACGATGCTGACCCCATGCCCTACAAAGTCGTTGCCTGCCTCATCACCCTTATCTTCGTCGTGCCCCTGTGGTTGGCCAAGAATGGCGCCGAGGGTACCTCTCGCGCCGTGCTGTCGGCCGTGGTGGCAGGCCTCGTGGTGATGGCCGGCTCCATGCTATGTCTATTTGAACCTCACACTTACTTAACGGAGGTTTATGACGTCAATGCGACCAACGACTTCGTCTTCCAGCTTATCCTGCCCTATCTCTTCCTGATGACCACCATGCTGGCGGTGGCCTTCCCGCGGTTGCCGCGCCGTTGGGTCTTTGCGATAATGGCCGGCTTCTCGTTCCTCATCGTGATGCTCAATTTCGCATCCGACATCTTCAACTAATCTGCCCAAGGCACAAGCATAAGAAATCCCGCCCCGCCATCGTTGTGATGGCTCGGGGCGGGATTTTTAGCGTGTATTGTGCTGCGCGGTAAACAGTCGCAGTGGGCAACCCCATGGGGTATTCTGCATGACAAGCGCCAATAAGCGGCGATGAGGATGGCTGAAGGCCATCCCTCGACCTCCGTAGGAGGGAGAGTTCATAGCCCGGGGCAGAGCGAACGAAGTGAGCGACACCCCGGGTAATGCGGCGAGCCCTCCTCGCGCTGTAAGTGCAAAAGCACTAAAAGGGGGCAGCGCCCCCGGTGGGCGATGGTTCAAAGGGCACATATCCGCTTAGCGAGGGCGTTGCCCTCTACTTAGACTTTTGCACTTACAGCGCGTGGATCGCTCGGGCGGCCCTACCCAGGGTGTCGCTCCCTTCGGTCGCCCTGGGCTACAAGCTCTCCCTCCTGCGGAGGTTGAGGGATGGCCTTCAGCCATCCTCATCGTCGCTAATGGGCTTATCGCCTTGAAATCACTTGTGGCAGAGTACATAGAGTCGGTTTACCGGACAGCAATAGTACAGATTATTTCTCACTTGTGTGGGTATTACAATCAGTTCCGCTAACCGCAGTTCTGAATGTCCTTATTGATACACAATGTATAGCGTAGAAAGAGGTATATAGGACCGATTAAACTATAGAAATAAGTGTTCGGCGTTGAAGTTGGGTTAGGGTATAAGATTCAGAGCACAACAAGACGCGGTGAACAGGTAAGGCGGTGTCGCGGCTGCGCCGCAACTAGCGCTGAGTGCCACGTCAATGGACATGGCACTACTACGCGGCGACAAATCCGCTCAAACCGATTGAAGGCGGCCCAGTAGTAGTGGCATGTCCATTGACGTGCCACTCAGTACCCGTTGCGCGCAGCGCGACACCTATTCTTTTCCGTAAGACGCGGCTGCGCCGCGAGTGCCACGCGGGTGGACATGGCACTACTATGCGGCGCCTTAAAAAGCATTTACCTTTCCGTCCCGCGTCGAGGGCTTTTCTTGATTTGGCCCCCCGACGCGGGACGTTCAGGGTCGTTCGGCGCTTCCGCCTGCCCTTCCGTTATTTTTTTGAATAGCTGAGAGCGAGGCGGACGCCGATGTCGCTGCCGCGGCTCGACGGCTTTTGGCCGGTCCGATAGGAGACGCGGCAGAGCGCGGCACCGTAGGTCCAGCCGCCGCCGCGCAAAACGCGGTGGGAGCCCGTACTTGGTCCTGTGGGGTTGGTCTGAGAGGATGACGAATAAGGGCCGTACCAGTCGCTGCACCACTCCCACACGTTGCCGCTCATGTCATAAAGGCCCAGTTCGTTGGCAGTCTTTTGGGCAACGGGATAAGTATTGTTTCCGCTGTTGTCATCGTACCATCCCACATCGCTGAGCGTGTTGCCACCACTATACAAATAGCCTTTGCTCTTGCTGCCGCCGCGCGCCGCATATTCCCATTCCGCCTCAGTAGGCATACGGAAGGTGCGGCCTGTCAGACTGTTCAACTTAGTAATAAACGACTGTACGTCATTGTAGTTGATGTAGTAGGCGGGATAATTGCCCCCCAGTCCATGGGACAAGTCCCAACTGCTGATGGCACCGTTCGTTGGCGAATAGCCCGTAACGGCCCTCCATAAAGCCTGCGTCACTTCGGTCTGGCCGATGTAGAAACTGGACAATGTGACATCATGGGTGGGCAATTTATCTCTGTCAGCACCGCTTTGCTCTTCCGTCGCGCCCATGGTGAACGTACCGCCCTCAACGGGCATCATCACGAAAGACACGCCATTGACGGTGATGGTCAGAGGCGCATTGAAAGGAGCAGGATTTTCCAATTCCTGACCATCGTCGTCACTGCAAGCGGAGAAGGTGGCGCACAGCGTCAGCGCACAAGTGGCAATAGAGAAGAAGGACTTTAACTGTAACATACTATTAAGAATTTAGGGGAGTGAACCATGTCATGCAAAATTACGTAAAAATCCATACCGGCAAACCCGCCGTACAGAATAATGACAAACAACTTTTGCGACATCGCAAGTTGTGCTTGTTGATTCCGCTCAGGCTGAATGAAGACGGTCTAATAGTAGTGGCACGTCCATTGACGTGCCACTCACCACACGTCGCGCGCAGCGCGACAACGTTTATAAATACTTCTGTCAGGTAAAAGTTCTGCTGTGACTTTTACCATACAATTTATCTACGAACAGGCTTAGCCGCGAAAGCGGGGCCACGTCAGTCCACGAGGCGTGCCAGGGCGGCCTTGATGCGGCGCATGGCCTCCTCGATGTTCTCGTCGCTGGTGGCGTAGCTCATGCGGAAGCAGTCGGGGTCGCCGAAGGCATCGCCGCCGACGGTGGCTACATGGGCCTCTTCAAGCAGGTACATGGCAAAGTCCATCGAGTTGGCGATGACCTTGTCGCCACAGCGCTTGCCGAAGTAGGACGAGCACTTGGGGAAGAGATAGAAGGCACCGTCGGGCTCGTTGACCTCCAGACCGGGAATCTCGCGGGCCAGACGCACGATGAGGTTGCGGCGGCGCTCAAAGGCCAGGCGCATGTCCTCGACGCACTGCTGCGAGCCCGTATAGGCGGCTTCGGCGGCTTTCTGCGACACCGAGCACGGACCGCTGGTATATTGGCCCTGCAGCTTGTTGCAGCCCTTGACAATCCACTCGGGACCGGCGATGAAGCCGATGCGCCAGCCAGTCATGGCGTAAGCCTTGCTGACGCCGTTCACTACGACGACGCGGGGCTTGAGGGCGGCGTTGGAGGCGATGCTGGCGTGGCGGCCAACGTAGTTGATATGCTCGTAGATTTCGTCGGCGATGACATACACCTGCTCGTGGCGCAGCAGCACCTCGGCCAGGGCTTCCAGTTCCTCAGCCGAATAGACCGAGCCGGTGGGGTTGGACGGCGAACAGAGAATCAGGGCGCGCGTCTTGGGCGTGATGGCGGCCTCGAGCTGTTCGGGCGTCATCTTGAAGTTCTGCTCGATGCCGGCGCGGATGATGACGGGCGTACCGCCGGCGAGCTTGACCATGTCGGTATAGCTCACCCAGTAGGGGGCGGGGATGATGACCTCGTCGCCATCGTTGACCAGCGTCATGACCGTGTTGCAGACCGACTGCTTGGCGCCGTTCGATACGCTGATCTGTGCGGCGGTGTAATCCAGGCCGTTCTCCGTCTTCAGTTTGTTGACGATGGCCTCGCGCAGGGCGGGATAGCCCGCTACGGGCGAATAGCGCGACCAGTTGTCCTCAACGGCCTGGATGGCGGCCGCCTTGATGTGGTCCGGAGTGTTGAAGTCGGGCTCGCCGACGCTCATGTTGATGATGTCGATGCCCTGTGCTTTCAGTTCGCCGCTCTTCTGCGACATGGCCAGTGTGGCCGATGTGGACAGGCGGTTGATTCTGTCGGATAGTTTTTCCATGATGTATATATCGGGTGTGGGAGAATGTATGCAATGGGTCGTCAGTCGTCGTTGCCGCCGCCGAAGATTCTCAGCAGGAAGAGGAAGAGGTTGATAAAGTCCAGATAGAGCGTGAGGCTGCCCAAGAGCGCCATCTTCTGGTGCGTCTCCGTCATGTCGTCGCCGGCGGCTTCAAACATGAGGCGCAGTTTCTGCGTGTCGTAGGCCGTCAGACCGGCGAAGACCACGACGCCGACGTAGGAGATGAGCATGTGCAGCATGGGGCTGTGCATGAACATGTTGACCACCGTGGCGATGATGATGCCGAAGAGGCAGACCATGAGGAACTTGCCGCCGGCGCTCAGGTCGCGCTTCACGACGAAGCCCACCAGACTCATGGCGGCGAAGGTGCCCGCCGTGACGAAGAACGTCGTGGCGATGACCTCGGGAGCGTAGTGGAGAAGCAGGATGGAGAGCGTGGCGCCGTTGAGGGCCGAGTAGGCCATGAACATCACCGTGGCCACCGGCAGCGACAACTTGTGGATGCGTGCGGCCAGGAAGCCCACCAGAAACAGTTCGGCGATGATGAGGATGAAGTAGGTCGTCGAACTGGAGAAGATGGCCATCAGCATCGACTTGTTGCCGGCCACGTAGAGCGCCGTCAGTGCGGTGATGATCAGACCGAAGGTCATCCAGAGGTACGTCTTCTGCATGAGTTTGCCTACCAGCAGGCCCGTGCGTTCCTCGCTATAGACATTGTAGAGATTCTCGTTTTCCATAATGTTACTGTTCTAAAGAGTGTATAATAAGCTGTGTTGTATGAAAGGGGGCTGCGTGCCGGGCGGCACCGCCATCGTGCGCTGCGTTGCCGCGGCTTACTTGTTGAGGTGCAGGGTGTGGCCCATGCGCTCCGCCTTGGTGCGCAGGTAGCGCTCGTTGTAAGGGTTGGCGGCAATCTCGATGGGCACGTTCTCCACGATTTCCAGGCCGTAGGCCTCTAGTCCGACGCGCTTGACGGGGTTGTTGGTCATCAGGCGCATCTTGTGCACGCCCAGATTGGAGAGAATCTGTGCGCCCACGCCGTAGTCGCGCTCGTCGGGGTCGTAGCCCAGATGGATGTTGGCATCCACCGTGTCGTAGCCCTGCTCCTGCAGTTTGTAGGCCGCAATTTTGGCCATGAGGCCGATGCCCCGTCCCTCCTGATTGAGGTAGAGGATGACGCCCTTGCCTTCAGCCTCGACCATGCGCATGGCGCGGTGCAGCTGTTCGCCGCAGTCGCAGCGTGCGCTGCCGAAGATGTCGCCCGTGACGCACGACGAGTGGACGCGCACCAGCACGGGCTCGTCCTCCGTCCATTCGCCCTTGATGAGCGCCACGTGTTCCAGGTTGTTGCTCTTCTGGCGGAAGGGGATGAGGTGGAAGTGGCCGTACTCGGTGGGCATGTCCACCTCGTCGCCGCGCTCCACGAGGCACTCGTTCTTCAGGCGGTAGGCGATGAGGTCCTTGATGGTGATGATGTGCAGGCCCTCGCGCTCGGCAAACTCCTGCAGCTGCGGCATGCGGGCCATCGTGCCGTCGGGGTTGAGAATTTCGATGAGGCAGGCTGCCGGCTGCATACCCGCCAGACGCGCCAGGTCAACGGCCGCTTCGGTGTGTCCGGCGCGGGCCAGTACGCCGCGGTCCTGAGCGTAGAGCGGGTTGATGTGTCCCGGGCGTCCGAAGGTCTCGGGGCGGCTGTCGGGGTCGGCAAGGGCGCGGATGGTGGCGGCGCGGTCGTGGCACGACACGCCCGTGGTGCATCCCTCCAGTTTATCCACCGTCACGGTGAAGGGTGTGCCCAGCATACTCGTGTTGGTCTGCACCTGGTGCTCCAGCTGCAATTCGCGGCAGCGCTCGATGGTGATGGGGGCGCAGAGCACGCCGCGTCCGTGGCTCAGCATGTAGTTGACCTTCTCGGGCGTTGCCATCTCGGCCGCCAGGATGAGGTCGCCCTCGTTTTCGCGGTCTTCGTCATCGACGACGATGACGAAGCGTCCGTTGCGGAAGTCGTCGAGCGCTTCTTCTATGGTTGCAAGTTTGAAAGGTTGCATGTCGGATAGTGTGGTATGGTAAAGAATTGATATTGTGTGTTCTGCTTACTGTCGGCCGGTTACTGTCGGCCGATCTCCATTTGTTTGGGGGCCAGCAGTTGTGGACTGCTGACGCGCCTGTCCGCGTCGTCTTCGCCGCTGCTGCGTCGCGTTGGCGGTGTGGCGGAGCGCCCTGCGCGTTCGGGTGCGCCGGGGGCCGTCTTGTCGGTTGTCGGTGCCGGTTCGTCCTCCATGCGCTCGGTGTGCGCCTGCTGGCGTTCGCAGCGTTGTACGGCGATGCCCGCGAGCAGGGCCACGATGGCTACGGCCACCAGCGCCATGAGGCGTCGGCGCCGGCGTCGTGCCACGGGGCGCGGGTCGTCGTTGGCCGCGCGGTCGCTCTCGCCGGGCATGAAAGCGTCGTCGCCCAGCGTGATGGCGCGTGTGGTGCCTTGGCACGCCCGCTGTATCTGCTTGAGGTCGCGGTGCAGGCGCAGACGGAAACGCCCGATGCGCAGCCACATCACCAAGCCCAGCGGCAGACAGAGGCCGCACAGCACGTTGGCCCAGCGTCGCTCGAAGGGCGTGGTGTGGGCCGAGGTGAAGATGATGGGAAATTCGTTCAGCCAGGCGATGACCTTGTGCTTGCGACTGTTGGCCAGGTGGGCTACGATGTCCTCCATCTTCTCGCTCAGCGCGATGATGCGGTGGTCCGGTGTGTTGCGGAAGAACAGGCGGAAGTAGTTGGGCAGCCGCAGCAGACGTGTCTGCTCGCTGTAGGTGCGGGCCTCGGTGGCCAGTTCGTCGAGCGCGGTGACCATGGCGTCGTAGTCGGGGTCTTCGATGATGACCTCTTTGCGGTCGATGTGGCGGCGTGAGCGCAGACCCAGCACTTGGCGGAAGAGGCGCAGGTAGAGTTCGCTGTTGAACACCATACTGTCCTTATTGGCCTTGTACGTCAGGAAGATGCCGAAGGGCAGGAGCACCGCCGAACTGATCCACATGCCATAGACCATGCCCCAGTTGCCGTCGCGCGCCATCTTCATGCCCGAGATATTGATGATGTAGTAGGCGATGAAGATGGCCACCGATACCACCGCCGGCATACCCAGTCCGCCCTTGCGGATGATGGCGCCCAGCGGTGCGCCGACGAAGAAGAACAGCAGGCAGGCCAGCGACAGCGTGATTTTCTGGTGCCATTCCACCTGGTGTCCGCGGTACAGTTTTTCCGTCTGGTCGGCCGGCGTCGCCTTCCACTCCAGGTCCATCATGGCCGAGCGGATGTTCTGCAGCGCCGTCTGCTCGGCGCTGCGCAGGGCGTTGGGCGATGCCGCCGCCAGCAGACTGTCGTAGGGTAGGGGCGTGGTCTTGGCCAGCGTCTTGGCCTCGCGTTCGGGCATGGCCTGCGGTGTGTAGTAGCGCAGGCGCGCCTCCTGGTGCAGGCGAAGGCCCATGCTGTCGAGGGCCAGCGACATCGAGTCGAGACTCGTGTTGATTTCCGCCATGCTCTTGGCCTGCGGCATATCGCGCAGCATGTTTTGGTCCATGAGGGCAAAGTTGCTGTCGAAGTCGATGAGGAAGCGCTTGTAGCCGAAGACCTCGCGGTCGTAGGGCGCATTGCCCGTGTTAAGTGCGGAGAAGTTTTCCTGCTGCAGGTTTTCAAAGAGCGCGCCCTGCCAGAGGTCCAGCGTGAGGTGCATCTTGTCCGCCGAGACCTCCATGCGGCCCGAGTCGGCCAGGACGATCTGGGCGCGGTCGAAGCCCTGGTCCGTCTTGTAGATGATGACGTTGTAGAGCATGCCCGTCTCCGCGTTCTTGCGCTCGACGAAGAGGTTGATGTTGGGCAGGTCGTTGTAGAATACGCCCTCGGGAATCTCCACCGCCGGCTGCGCCTGCTTCATGCTGATGAGCAGCGTACGCAGGCTGATCTGCGCGTGTGGCCCGGTGACGTTCTGAAAGTAGAACGAGACGCCCGTCATCAGCACCACCACCATCAGGATGGGGCGCATGATGCGTATGAGGGGTACGCCGGCGGCCTTCATGGCCAGCAGTTCGAGGTCTTCGCCCAGGTTGCCGAAGGTGATGAGTGAGGCCAGCAGGATGGCCAGCGGCAGCGACGTGGGGATGAGCGTGATGCCCATGTGCCAGAAGAACTGCGCCAGCACGTCCATCGTCAGACCCTTGCCGATGAGTTCGTCGAGGTATCTCCACGTGAACTGCATCATGAAGATGAACAGGCAGATGAAGAAGGCTCCCACGAACAGTGGCAGGAACTTGCTGAGTATGTAACGGTCTAATTTCTTTAATCCTATCATGGGCGTAAATCGTCGTGGCGCGGGCTGCCGGCGCCAAAACCAACTGCAAAGATACGCCAACGCCGCCGAACGGCAAAGGCATTTCCTCAAAATACTATCGCGCGTACACGTGCGAAGGCCGGTGCGAAGGCCGGACAGTGCGGCGCCTTTGGCAAACTTGAAGGGTATAAAAGGGCTGCCTCGACGGCGTCTTTAGTGCCCGCGGTGCCCGAGGTAAGATTATTTTTCAAAAAAAGTGGGGGAAACATTTTGCCATATCGAAAGTTTGCCCTACTTTTGCACTCGCAAACGGGAACAAGCCCGCTCTGCTAACATAAAGGATGGCGAGATAGCTCAGCTGGTTAGAGCGTCGGATTCATAATCCGAAGGTCAAGGGTTCAAGTCCCTTTCTCGCTACAAAGAACAGGGAGACTGCCGCATAAGCAGCCTCCCTTTTTTTATTTGCTCATCAGCGGCGTTAGGGGGAGGGTGTAACAAAATGAAGATGTTTGAGCGATGAGGTCCGCTAGTAGGTACCGTCCAATGGCGGCACCCCGCCGCAGCTTAGTAGTGCCATGTCCATTGACATGGCACCGGGGGAGCAGCTTAGTAGTGCCATGTCCATTGACATGGCCGGGAGCGCAGCTTAGTAGTGCCATGTCCATTGACATGGCACCGGGGGCGCAGCTTAGTAGTGCCATGTCCATTGACATGGCACCGGGGCGCAGCCGCGTTTTTGCGGCAAAGAATAGGTGTCTTTTATGTAGTGGTGGCATGTCCATTGACGTGCCACTTGCGGCGTAGCCGCGTTTTTTCGGCAAAGAATATGTGTCGCGGCCGACGCCGCGACGCGTGCTGAGTGCCACGTCAATGGACATGGCACTACTACGCGGCCTCACCCATTGACTCTCCCTCCTGCGGAGGTCGAGGGATGGTCTTCAGCCATCCTGCGCCTCAAACCGCGTTGTAGCCGCCGATTTTACGCCAGATTGTGCCCTCGATGTACAAAAAAGCGCTACCTTTGCGACAGACGGTCACTCAGCGGTATGAGGCATGTTCCGCTGTGTGCCCCATCATCTTCACACCGTAACCCGTATGGAACTAAAGCAAGGCACCCTTCTGCAGGGTGGGAAATATAAGATTGAGGCTACCCTTGGACAGGGCAGTTTCGGTATCACCTATTTGGGCACTGCCCGGTTTACCATCCATGGCGGACTGGGAGCGATGGACGTCGTGACGAAGGTGGCCATCAAGGAGTTTTTCATGCGCGAGATGAATGTGCGCGACCGTGACGGCAAGACCGTAGAGGGCTCGTCGAGCAGCGTCTTCACCAACTACCGCCACCGCTTCCGCCGCGAGGCCGAGAACCTGGCCAAACTCCACCATCCCAACATCATCCGCGTATATGACGTGTTCGATGAGAACGGCACGACCTACTACAGCATGGAGTACGTCGAAGGCCTCACCCTGGACGCGTATATCCAGCAGCACCACCCCCTGTCCGAGTCCGACGCCGTCGCCATCCTCGGCCGCGTCTGCAGTGCACTCAGTTTCATGCACAGCCAGCGCATGCTCCACCTTGACCTCAAGCCCAAGAATATCATGTACTCGACGAAGGGCGAGGTCTTCCTGATTGACTTCGGCCTGTCGAAGCAGTTTGGTGCCAACGGCGAACCCGAATCGAGCACGACGATAGGGGCGGGCACACCGGGCTACGCCCCTATTGAGCAGGTCAAGCAAATCAAGGACGGCACTTTCCCTGCCACGCTCGACATCTACGCCTTAGGTGCCACAATATATAAGACACTCACCGGCCAGCGCCCGCCCGAAGCGACAGACATTCTGAACGATGGTTTCCCCGATGGCCCGTTGGTGCAACTCCACCGCTCTCCGTCGCTGATCAAGGTCATCGCGCGCTGCATGTCGCCGATGCGGAAAGACCGCTACCAGACGGTGGCGGACCTGCTCCGCGCCTACCCGGCGCTGGCCATTGAGGATGAAAAGACGGAGATCAAAGAAGATACAGAAGCGACGATATTGGATGATGTACAACCGGTGAAGCATCTTACAGGCACCGCCCCCGTGCCACCCCCAATCGTGGAGGAAAAGGTCAGTGAGAAGTTAACCCCGAAGAAGGCGGAGCCTGTTGTGGAACCCAAGGTGATAGTGGAGCCAACCCCGCCAGCCCCTCCAAAGAAGCCTTCTACGAGAAAATACTTGCTTTGGTCCGTTCTGGCAGTCCTAATAATGGTATTGCTGGTTTTCGGGGCTATTGTAAAAAGATGTGCTGACAATCATTCTACTGACGGTATTTTTCAACCTGATTCACTTGCTTACGACACAGTTGTTTACGACACAGTTCCTAGCGATTCGGTAGCTTACGAAGAGGTTGTTCTCGACACAGTTGCTGATGCCGAAGATTTTGATTATGAAGAAGACGATCCTATTCCCCGACAGGCCGACCCAACTTTGGACTTCACAGTCAATGGCGTCACCTTCACCATGGTCCTGGCCCAAGGCGGCACCTTCACGATGGGCGCGACAAGCGAACAGACAGGCGCATGCAGTGACGAAAAGCCCGCCCACCGTGTGACGCTATCCGATTATTACATCGGTCAGACCGAAGTGACGCAGGCGCTGTGGGAAGCGGTGATGGGTTATTCGCCTACGAGCGACGGCTTCAATTGGGAGGACATATTTGGTTTGGGCGACAATTATCCTGCGTATCAGATAAGTTACAATGATGTTCTGTCTTTTATCTCCAAGTTGAACAGTCTGACCGGCCGCACCTTCCGCATGCCGACCGAGGCCGAGTGGGAATATGCAGCGCGCGGCGGCAACAAGAGTAAGGGCTATCGCTATAGCGGCGGGAACACGCTGGATAACGTGGGTTGGTACTATAAAAATAGAGGTTCAGGGTCCCACCCCGTTGCCCAAAAGTCCGCCAACGAACTCGGCCTCTATGACATGAGCGGCAATGTTGAAGAATGGTGCAGCGACTGGTTTGACACTTATTCATCGTCATCTCAGACCAACCCGACAGGGCCCAGTAGGGGCTCCAACCGCGTGCTGCGTGGCGGCGGATGGGACACCGATGCTACGGGCTGCCGTGTCGCCGGCCGTAGATGCAGTTCGCCGTCGAGCCGTAACGACGGCTACGGCGTCCGCCTTGCCCTCAGTTCTTCGCATTAAAATAGGAAAGGACATTGGGCGGGTAAACCGAACGGCCCTGAACGTCCCGAGAGGGGGCCAAACAGAAAAAAGGCCCCCGAAAGGGATGGGAAGGGACGGGAGGCGCGGGAAAGGATGAGTAGCAACCCCGCTCCCGCCAAAACGAAGTAACGGCAGGATAAGTACTCATACATAAAAGTCAGGCGCCCCCGCATAGGGACGTCTGGCTTTTTTTATTCGCACAGCCACGGAGAAATGGACCATCATGCCACACCGCCATTTTGCATCCTTCGCAAGGGGTGGATGTCTGTTTTGTTATGTCCATTGACGGCACCATGCGCGATGAATGAGCGAACACAATGGGCGATAGAATACGCATTGAAGCTGCGGCGGGGCACCGCCTACCGCATACCCCTCGCTCACCCACAATGGAAACTCCGCCACGCTAACCCATGTTATTTCCGGAAAGTCGGGGAAAAGGGCCATTTGCATTTCGGCATTTTCTGTTGTATCTTTGCAAAAGCCAATGTGAAGGTCTCCCTCCCGGAGGCCTTTTTTTCGCCCCCAAAGGCGGGTTTACGGTTTGGGCGACCGTAAAAACCGTCGCCCAAACCGTAAATTCTGTCGCCCAAACCGTGTTTCGCGTAGCGCAGGTTGTGCTTACGGAGGCCCGCAGGTGCGCCCTTGTCACCTACCCGCCGTTAAACTTTCCTAAAATCCTCTCCGGCAAATCGGGCCGGGATAGAAAACGCTCGTACAAGACGTGAAGTGACGGAAGGGATGTTTGGCGGCGTCAGCGTACCGAAATCACTTTATGCGATGCTCTGAATAGAATAAAACCGAGGGTGTGCCGAACATGCGTTGTGTCGGCACACCCTCGGTGGGGTTTAGAGTGAATAGGTCGTGCTGCTTATGGCGTCAGGCTTCGGGCTGATAGACGAATTTGCCCGCCTTGACGGCCAGCACGTCGTCGGGGCGACGGATGGGCGTGTGGTGCGGCGCCGCCTTGACCATGGCGGGGTCGGCCTTCGCCTCTTCGGCAATCTGCCGGAGGGTGGCGATGAAGGTGTCGAGCGTTTCCTTGCTCTCCGTCTCGGTAGGTTCGATCATGAGCGACTCGTGGAAGAGCAGGGGGAAGTAGATGGTCGGGGCATGGAAACCGAAGTCGAGCAGGCGCTTGGCCACGTCGAGGGTGGTGACGTGTGCCGGGTCGCTGTGCTCGCCGCCATATTCGGGACGCAGGCCGTCGAAGACAAACTCGTGCTTGCACAGGCCGTCGATAGGCAGTTTGTAGCAGTCTTTGAGGCACTCCTTAATATAGTTGGCGCCCAGAACCGCCAGTCGACCCACCTGACCGACGTGCTCGCGGCCCAGCGTGAGGAGGTAGGCGTAGGCGCGGACGATGATGCCGAAGTTGCCCAGCCACGATGAGATGCGGCCCAGCGCTTCGGGACATTCGGCCATGGTGAACGTGCCGTCGTCGCGGCGCAGGACGCGCGGGTTGGGCAGGAACTGCTCCAGACCGCTGCGCACGCCCACGGGACCGCTGCCCGGGCCACCGCCGCCATGCGGCGTGGAGAACGTCTTGTGGAGGTTGATGTGCATCACGTCGAAGCCCATGTCGCCTGGGCGGCATACGCCGAGGATGGGGTTGAAGTTGGCGCCGTCGTAGTACATCAGGCCGCCGCATTCGTGCACCATGCGGGCAATCTCGGGGATGTGTGTCTCGAAGATGCCCAGCGTGTTGGGGTTGGTCATCATCATGCCCGCGATGTCCGGGCCGAGGACGCTGCGCAGGCTGTCCAGATCGACCGTGCCCTCGGGCGTGCTCTTCACCTGCACAATCTTCAGGCCGGCGACAGCGGCCGAGGCCGGATTGGTGCCGTGGGCCGAGTCGGGGACGATGATTTTGGTGCGCTGTACGTCGCCGCGCGAGCGGTGGTAGGCGCGGATGACCATCAGGCCCGTCAACTCGCCGTGGGCGCCGGCGTAGGGGTTGATGGTAAACTCGGCCAGGCCCGTCAGTTCGGAGAGGATGCGTCCCGTCTCATAGTAGAGGCGCAGGGCACCCTGCAGGTTGGCATCGCCGGCGGCGGGGTGGGGCTGCGTGAATCCCGGCAGCGCCGCCACCTCCTCGTTGATTTTGGGGTTGTACTTCATCGTGCAACTGCCCAGAGGGTAGAAGCCCGTATCGACGCCGAAGTTGTTGTTAGACATGTTGGTGTAGTGGCGTGCCACCGTCTGTTCGTCCGCCTCGGGTAGCGCCGCCGGTGTGGTGCGCTGCAGGTGGGCGGGAATCGGCGTGTGGTGCGCGGCCCAGGGGTTTGCCGGAAGGCTGTAACCCCGACGGCCCTCTTTCGAGAGTTCGAATATCAGTTTGCCGTAATAAGTGTTGTTCATGGCAGGATGAGTGTGGGAAGGTCAGGGAAACATTATTGATTTGTGCCGCAGCCGGCCTGGCATACTTCGGCAAACGCCTTTACCAGTGCGTCCACCTCGTCCGGCGTGCGCTGCTCGGTGACGGCGAGCGTCAGCATGGTGCCGTCGGCGCCGGCGATGCCCGCCAGGAAACCGCGGTCGGCCATGTCGGCCATGACGTCGGCCAAGGGGCGGCAGCCCGTGTAGCAGAGGGTGAACTCGTTGAGGAAGGCGCTCTCGGGGAAAGCCTGCTCGAAGCACGGCAGAGCCGCCAGACGCTGGCACAGACAGTGGGCACCGTCGGCCGACGTCTGTTCCGTCTCGGCCAGACCCGCCTGTCCCATCAGTGCCAGGTAGATGGCCACGTGGAGGCACATGATGCCCTGCGCGGTACAGATGTTTGACGTGGCCTTCTCGCGGCGTATGTGCTGCTCGCGGGCCTGCAGCGTCAGGACGAAGCAGCGGTTGCCGGCGGCATCGACCGTCTGTCCGACAAGGCGTCCGGGCATCTTGCGCACCAGGGCGTTGGTGGTGCAGAGGTAGCCGATGTAGGGACCGCCACAGCCCATGTCGATGCCCAGGCTCTGGGCGTCGCCACAGGCAATGTCGGCACCCCATTCGCCCGGACTCTTCAGCAGGGCCAGATGGCTTGCTACGCTGTTGATCGCCAGCAGGGCACCGGCGGCGTGGCACGCGTCGGCCAGACCCGTCAGGTCCTCGATGAGGCCGTAGCGGTTGGTCAGCGGCACAATGACGCCCGCCACGTCGGCAGCGGCGAGGGCGGCGTTGATGGCCTCACGGCAGGTCAGACCATGGGTGTCGGGGCCCACCTCGCAGAGGGTGACGCCATGGTAGTCGGCATAGGTGCGGACCACGTCGAGCACCTCGGGAAAGAGCGTCTGCGAGACAACGACGCGGTGGCGCTTGCCCTTGGCTGAGGCCACACACATCATCATGGCTTCGGCCGTGGCCGTGGCGCCGTCGTACATCGATGCGTTCGACACGTCCATGCCCGTGAGGCGCGCCATCATCGTCTGGTATTCAAAGATGTACTGCAGTGTGCCCTGCGAAATCTCCGCCTGGTAGGGCGTGTAGGACGTGGAAAACTCGGAGCGCTGGCACAGGTAGCCCACCATCGAGGGGACGTAGCGGTCATATACGCCGCCGCCGGCGAAGCAGCACAGCGGACGGTTTTCGGCAGCCATGGCGCCGATGGTGCGGCGCACCTCCATCTCGGTCTGGGCATGCGGTATCTGTAGTTCGCCCTTGAGTTTCAGTTCCTCGGGAATCTCGGCGAAGAGGTCGTCCAGATTCTGCACACCGATGCGCTCCAGCATGGCGCGGATGTCCTCAGGGGTTTGGGGAAAGTATTTCATGGTGTTGTCAAGACAAAGGATAAACAAAAGGGGAGAGAAGGCTTGGGAACGGCGTCCCGGCCTTCTCTCCCGTGAGGGATGGACTTTACTCTGCGCAGGCGGCGGTGTAGGCAGCGGCGTCCATGAGGGCGTCCAGTTCGGCGCTGTCGCTGAGTTTCACCTTGATAATCCAGTTGGCAAAGGCATCCTCGTTGACCAGTTCGGGCGTGTCTTCGAGCGCCGTGTTGACCTCGACCACCTCACCGCTGACGGGCGAGATAAGGTCGCTGGCAGCCTTTACACTCTCGACGGCACCGAAAGGTTCGCCGGCCGTCACCTCGTCGCCTTCGCCCGGCATATCTACATAGACAACGTTGCCGAGCTGGCTCTGGGCGAAATCGGTGATGCCGATATAGCCATACTCGCCTTCAACTTTCACATATTCGTGGCTCTCGCTGTAGTAGAGCCCTTCAATAACTTTTGACATGGTAAATGGAGATTTTAAGGATGTGAGAAAGAGTTATTTCTTGTAGTGCTTGTCGTAGAATTTCTTCTTGACCACCGTGCCGCGGTGCAGACGGCGGTGTATGCAGATGTCGAGCGGCGTGCCGAGTTTGGCCCATGCGGCATCGACGAGCGCCATGCAGACGCTCTGGCCCGTAGAGATGGAGCGGTAGCCGGTGGTGACCTCGCCCACCTTCTGTCCGTCGGCCATCACCTCGTAGCCGTGGCGGGGGATGGCGTGGCCCTCGAGGGCGATGCCCACAATTTTGCGTACCGGGCCCTCAGCCTTCTGTGCGGCCACAGCCTCGCGGCCGATGAAGGACGGCTTGTCCAGTTTGACGAAGATGCCCAGTCCCGCCATGATGGGCGAAATCTCGGCCGAGAGTTCGTCACCGTAGAGCGGCAGGCCCACCTCGAAGCGCAGTGTGTCGCGGCAGCCCAGACCGCAGGGCTTGCAGCGGCCGCTGGCCATGAGTTTGTCCCAGCAGGCCACAATCCACGCGTGCGGACCGTAAATCTCGAAGCCGTCTTCGCCCGTATAGCCCGTGCGGCTGATGACCACCTGCACGCCGTCGGCCACGTCCACCTTGAAGGTGTAGAACGCCAGGTCGGCACAGTCGAGACCCAGTACCTCGGTGGTCACCGCTTCGGCCTGCGGACCCTGGATGGCCAACTGGCCGCAGACGTCGCTCTTGTTTTCCAAGCAGACGTCGAACGAGCCCTGCTGGGCCTGCATCCAGGCAAAGTCCTTGTCGATGTTGGCCGCGTTGATGACCAGCAGATACTTGTTGTCGCCCAGGCAATAGACCAGAAGGTCGTCCACCGTTCCGCCGTCCTCATAGAGCATCATGCCGTAGAAGATTTTGCCCTTCGGGGCACCCGCTACGTCGTTGGTGAAGATATGCTGCACGTAGGCTTCGGCATCAGGGCCGGTGACGACCACCTCGCCCATGTGGCTGACGTCGAAGACGCCGCAGGCCGTGCGCACGGCGTTGTGCTCTTCGGTGATGCCCTCATACTGCAGAGGCATCTCAAATCCGCCGAAAGGCACCATCTTGGCGCCGGCAGCAACGTGCTTGTCGTAAAGACAGGTTCTTTTTTCCATAGGTATATCAGAATTGGATAAGGTTGTGTGACAAAGGATAGGGAGTGGGGCGGCGGCGTCATTGCGGCCAACCGTCGGCCACAAAGCGCTGCAGCACCTCCGCCGTCAGTCCGCGGATGCTCGTCTCGGGGTGGTGCTGAGCCAGAGCCTTAAGGACCTCCGCTCTGCCTGCCGGCACATGGACGAGCGCTGCGGCAAAGGCCGCTTCGGCGTCGGCCAGCGGGAAGAAGTCGCCCGAGAGGCGGACGCCGGCGATGTGCTGATTTCTGACCTCAAGGTGCAGGGTCAGTTTGCCCATGCCCTCCACGCGTCCCGAGTGCAGGGCGATGGCCTCGGTGGGCAGTCCCTCGTCCGCGTCGAGCCATTCGGGCGCGTAGTAGGCCGCCTCAATCCGGCGGATGCGGGCTACGTCCTCGTCGGTGAGGTGCAGTTCGCGGTCCGTGAGCATCGATACCAACTTAAAGCGAAGCGCCTCGACGCCGATGGGCAGCACGTCCTTGATGAGCGACACGCGGCTGCGCACACTCTTGACGCCCTGCGCCGTCAGTTTGGCTTCGTCGGGGTGTAGCGCGCCCAGCATACGGCGGTAGTCGGTGTCGTAGAGCATGGTGCCGTGGACGATGTTGCGGTGCGCCTGATGGTAGAAGGCGTTGCCACAAATTTTGCCGCCGCCGTCCAGAATGATGTCGTTGCGTCCCGACACGCTGGCCGGTGCGCCGATGGCCGTGAGCGACTGCGCCACGGCGTGGGCATACTCCGCAAAGAGCGGTTCGACGGCACTCTCGCCCGTCACCAGACTGAACATGATGTTGCCCCCGTCGGCATAGATGCAGCCGCCCCCACTGCGGCGGCGCACCACATCGATGCCCTCGGCCTGGCAGAAGTCGAGGTCCACCTCATGGCGGGCCACCTGGTTGCGGCCCATGACGACGGTGGGGTTGAGCACCCACGAAAAGAAATAATGGTCTTCGGGAAAGGCGGTCGCCAGATACTCTTCGGTAGCCAGATAGAAAGGTGCCCGTTGGCGGCCGAGGCCATCAGGCAACACCACATGGCAGGCAGGAAAATGCTTCCCGTCTGGCGTCAAGACATGTTTAGCCGGTGTTTCCATATAAAGATAAAGAAGCGTGCGCCGATGTGCGCCCCACTAACACCGCCAAAAGTAGCAATTATTTTCAGAATAGCCCCTGCAAAAAGACTTAAAAAAACCATCGTCAATCTTTGACGATACGAAATAAATCTCTACCTTTGCAGTCGATTACTTTCGGGCTCTGCCGCCGCGGCAGTATCCCGCATCCCCCAAGGAGAGATGGTAGAGTGGTCGATTACAGCAGTCTTGAAAACTGCCGCACTGAGAGGTGCCGGGGGTTCGAATCCCTCTCTCTCCGCAAAACCCGCTGAATAAATCAGCGGGTTTTTATTTTATAAGAAGTTTCCATCCCAATATCTGTCTGTTTTTTATTATTTTTACAAGACGTTAATGCCATATATATGATATACAATGAGTCCATGTAACCTGACACAGCGACAGTATCTCTTGAATCAGTGCAGATACTATAACGGTGAGAGCGAACCGCCACGTTCGCTGCGGGAGGGGGATGCCCTGATGTGGAACTACGAATGCCGTTGGGTGCTGTGGTCTCTGAGGAACGATGCGACGATGGAGCAGTTTCAAAGAATGATTGAGGAGTTTCATCTGGAAAACAAGGATGGTGATAAGACGCCATTGACCATGAAAGCCCTTTTGCTTAACCGCTATCTGCATTGGGGTGGTGCGTACGCTCCCATAGAAGAGGCGTTGAACCACTTCGAGAAATGGTATAAGGATTACTATTTGGTACGGCCGACCAACGAAGAGCGGAAAGCCTATGCCAGTCCTATCTTCGGCATCAGCCGCCACCGTATGGGCGTGGATGGCAAAGGCGTGACCACTCTCGTAACGTTTATGGGCTGTCCGCTGAAATGCCGCTATTGTCTGAACGACCGGTGCCATGAGGACATCTATGAGGAAGACGGACAGACGTTGCGCCGTGGCCTACGGATGTTCACCCCACAGCAACTCTACGACAGCGTGAAGCAGGACAACATCTACTTCCAGGCAACTGGCGGAGGCATCTGCTTCGGTGGAGGAGAACCGACCATGCAGGCATCGTTCATTATCACGTTTGCAAAACTCTGCCCGAAGAACTGGAAAATCACGCTGGAGACATCGCTGCATTGCTCACACAACACCATCAAGGCTTTGGTCCCGTATGTGGACGAGTGGATCGTGGACATCAAGACCATGAACGCTGACATCTATAAGAGGTACACGGGCATAAACTCGGCTGTGCATCAGCATCTGGAGTGTGCGAAGCAACTATTGTCACCCGATAAAGTGAAGATAAAGGTGCCGTATATCCCAGACTTTACCACCGACGAGGATGTCCGGGAAAGCATTAGGGAGCTTGGTGAGATGGGCTTTACCAACATCGTGGCATGTGATTATGTGAAACGGATTGTGTGTATGACCAAATAATACGATATAGACAGCATGAATGATATGGAAAAAGGAAAAGAGAAGTGTGAGATATTGAAAACCATCCGCGCTTATGTCGCTGAAAAATATGGCTTGGCGTATGCTGCCACAGAGTGTAACCATCAAGGGGATTGCCCTGGCACATGCCCCAAGTGCGATGCCGAGCTGGCCGACCTTCAGCGCCAATTAGTGGAACATGGCATTACCGAGATTACTCAGGACAAGACGTTGAGCGATATGGTGGAGAACTATATCAACACCTTACGCCAAGACAAGAACGAGCAACAGCCTTTGGGTGGAATACCTGAGCCCCTTGATAAGATATTAGAGGGAATGCCGGCACCGACTGTGCCCATGGAAGGAGACATCTCGTTACCTCCCATCCCCCCTGAGCCCGAATACGAGCGGAAGGTTATTTTGGAGTGCCCCGTAGCGGGTATAGGCTTCCATGATATCGAAGAAATTTGGGACGAACTGTATGTGGGTGCCAAACTTGCATTGGTGCGAGAACCGAAGAATAAATACGACAAGAATGCCGTGGCCGTGGCGTTGGTTGCCGACTATGATGAAGATTTCCAGGACTTCGACTTCATCTTAGGCTATATCCCGCGCAAGAACAATGCCATAATAGCTGCTATGCTCGACATGGGTTGGCAGGAGATGCTGGAAGCGGAAATCACGGAGTTGAAAGACCATGCTCCCTATAGTGATAAGATGCACATTGCCGTCTATGTCCGCAGTAAAGAGCCCATCCGACCTAAAGATGACCGTCTGCATATCTTTGATTTTGACGATCAAGACTGGGAAGCTTTCACAGAGGAGTTGTGGCAGAAAGGCTACACCTACCGGCGTTGGGGCCAATGCCTGCCTGATGTCACCGACCTCCCCAAAGAGGGTGATATGGTCGTGTTTATCTATCCCGAAGATGACCAGAGTGTGCTCTACCTGATGAAGGTCGTTGCCGAGGGTGAAGAACAAGTGCGGCCCATCCTCACTCATGGCGAAGACCTAAACGAACTGGTTGACGACTGCTGCCCCTACGTGCTGACTGCCCTCAAAGGCCCAATGACGCTCACCTCCGACGAACTGAGTTTCCTTGGCACACCATGGAAAGGACATTGTCGTCCGGACTTCAAAATGGAGAAAGAGGTTTCAGATAAATGGCTAACGTTATTTCAAGGGAAATAACTAAAGGTAAGCCCTTGGTAAAGCCCTTGGTAAAACTACCTCAAAACAGTGTTATGACATGATTATTTGTCATGTAAGTCAAATATACTAATTATGCATGTTGGTGTGAGCGGCTACTCAATAAACTACTTCGTGATAGGTGAAATCGTCTCGAACGAATTGATAGAACACCTCTCTACGACAATCTGACTATTGTGCAGTCATAAAAGAAGGCTGTGTTGCGGGTTGCAACACAGCCTTCACTATATTGGGGATAGGGGAGATGATTTACATCATGCCGCCCATGCCGCCCATGCCGGGAGCGCCCATGGGCATTTCGGGCTTCTCTTCCTTCTTGTCGCAGATGACGCACTCGGTGGTGAGGAACATGCCGGCTACGCTGGCAGCGTTCTCAAGAGCCACACGCGTTACCTTGGCGGGGTCAACCACACCGGCGGCACGCAGGTCGCAGAACGTCTCGTTCTTGGCGTTGTAGCCGTAGAAGCCTTCGCCCTCGCGCACCTTGTTGACGATGACGGCACCCTCAACGCCGGCGTTGGCGCAGATCTGGCGCAGCGGCTCTTCGATGGCGCGGCGTACGATAGCGATACCCGTCGTCTCGTCGGCGTTGTCGCCCGTCATGCCTTCGAGGCTCTTCTGAGCGCGGATGTAGGCTACGCCACCGCCGGTGACGATACCTTCCTCGATGGCGGCACGCGTGGCGCACAGAGCGTCGTCACAACGGTCCTTCTTCTCCTTCTGCTCCGTTTCGCTGGCAGCACCTACCTCGAGGACGCATACGCCGCCCGAGAGTTTGGCCAGACGCTCCTGCAGTTTCTCCTTGTCGTACGAGCTGGTAGTGTTGGCCATTTCGGCTTTAATCTGAGCCACGCGCTCGGCGATGAGGCTCTTGTCGCCATTGCCATCGACGATGGTGGTGTTGTCCTTGGTGACGCTCACCTTGTCGGCCGAACCCAGCATTTCGAGCGTAGCCTGTTCCAGTTTCAGACCCTTCTCTTCGCTGATGACCACGCCGCCGGTCAGTACGGCGATGTCTTCGAGCATAGCCTTGCGGCGGTCGCCGAAGCCCGGAGCCTTGACGGCGCAAATCTTCAGCTGCGAGCGCAGGCGGTTCACTACGAGGGTGGTCAGGGCCTCGCTGTCAACGTCTTCGGCGATGACGAGCAGAGGGCGTCCGCTCTGTACGGCGGGTTCGAGGATGGGCAGGAAGTCCTTGAGGTTGGAAATCTTCTTGTCGTAGATGAGGATGTAGGGCTTCTCCATGACGCACTGCATCTTCTCGGCGTCCGTCACGAAGTAGGGCGAGAGGTAGCCGCGGTCGAACTGCATACCTTCTACCGTCTTGAGCACCGTGTCGCGACCCTTGGCATCTTCGATGGTGATGACGCCGTTGACGCTTACGGCACGCATACCGTCGGCGATGAGCTTACCAATCTCGGGGTCGTTATTGGCCGAGATGGTAGCCACCTGCTCGATCTTGTCGTAGCTTTCCTCTACCTGTTCGGCCTGCTCCTTGATGCTCTCTACCACCTTGGCCACGGCCTTGTCGATACCGCGCTTCACGTCAAGAGGATTGGCACCGGCGGCTACGTTTTTCATGCCTTCGGTCAGGATGGCCTGCGTCAGCACGGTAGCTGTCGTCGTACCGTCACCGGCATCGTCGCCGGTCTTCGAGGCAACGCTCTTGACGAGCTGTGCGCCGGCGTTCTGGAAAGCGTCGTCCAGCTCAATTTCCTTGGCCACGCTCACACCGTCCTTGGTGATACGGGGTGCACCAAACTTCTTGTCGATGACCACGTTGCGGCCTTTCGGGCCCAGCGTCACCTTGACAGCGTTGGCAAGTGCATCAGCGCCCTGGCGGAGAAGTTCGCGGGCATCTACATCGTATTTAATATCTTTAGCCATGATTGTTCTGAATTTGTTTGTGGGGTTGAAGAAAAATTTAGAAAGTGATGCGTGGCGGCTTAGCCGAGGATGGCCAGTACGTCGCTTTGACGCATGATAAGATATTTCGTGCCATCGAGTTCTACCTCGGTGCCGCTGTATTTACCATAGAGCACGGTGTCGCCGGCTTTGAGCACCATGGCTTCGTCCTTCGTGCCGTTGCCTACGGCGATGACTTCGCCCTGGAGGGGCTTCTCTTTTGCCGTGTCGGGGATGATGATGCCACCGATGGTTTTTTCTTCTGCGGGAGCGGGCTTGACGAGCACGCGGTCTGCTAAGGGTTGAATCTTCATTGCTGTATGAATTTAGGTTTTATGTGTTATTAATAGGTATGTGGCGCTGCTTCATGGCCCGTGGGCCTAATGCTGCGCACTTCTTCTTGTGCCAAAAGCGTGCCAAAGTGTGGTGTATGCCCATTTGTCACGCCCTACTGACAATTTGTCACGCCCTGCCCGGCTTTTGGCCCCTCTTACCGCCGGCGTCGTGTTTTCCGGTCCGTGCCCGCGGCTTTGATTGTTTGGGCGGCGTATAGGTGGATGTCACCTGCGTCTGAGAGAGGAAGGCGTGGAAGTCGTCCTTCGATCCGTTGAAGACGTTGATGTCCACGTCACCCTTGATGCCCGCCACGCGGCCCCGTGGCGACAGTTGCCAGTGGGTCATGTGGATGACCGGCATGTAGTTGCTGTAGCGCGCAATCCATGTGGGACAGGCGGCCACCTCGTGCGGCAGGCCGTCGAAATACTTGTGGACGAACGATTGCGACACGTAGATGACGGGCAGTGTGCCGCAGGCCTCCTTCACCGTGCGCACCCATGCCGCCATCTCGCGGTGCAGGGCCTCCTTGCCCCCCATCCGGCAGATGGCTGCATCCGTGGGCTCGACGTCCAGCACGGGCGCCATGTCGCCGCGCTGCGGTCGTGCCGTGCGCAGGAAGTGGAGGGCCTGTTGGCGACCGCTCTGTGTGGTGCGGAAGAAGTGGTACGCCCCTACGGGGAAGCCCCGGCGGCGGGCGGCGGCGATGTCGGCCGCATAGAAGCGGTTGGTGATGGTCGTCCCCTCGCTGGCCTTGATATAGATGAAACTGACGGGGTAGTCCTGATGCCCCAGCGTGCGGCGGTCGCCGGCGCGGTCGAGCGAGGTGATGCGCAGGCGCTTCCAGTCGATGGCGTGCGTCTTGCCGCCCACGATGTGCTGGTATTTGGCAATGTCGATGCCATATACGCGGTCGGCGGTATAGACCATGCGTTCGCCGACAAACTCGTTGCGGCGCCATGTGCCCGCCCGCACCATCGTGTAGTCGCCAATGGCAATGCCGAAGCCGTGGCGTTCGCCGGCGGTCCATTCGCCCCAGTAGGTCGCGCCGTCGGCCGCCGTCATGCGTCCCTGTCCCTGCGGCCGCCGACATGCCGACAACCGACCCTCGTAGCGCGTGCTGTCCGTCTGCAGCGTGCCTTCCGGCAGGGTATCAGCCTGCCAAACGCCGCTGACTCGCATTCCGTCAGCTGTGGTCCATGTGCCCTGTCCGTGGCGTTGGCCTTTGACGAAGAAGCCGCGGTAGGTACTGCCGTCGGCATAGCGCACCTGACCATAGCCATCGGGCTTCCCCAGAAGGGTCTGCCCCGTATAGCACAGGCTGTCCGTGCGGAGATAGCCTCCCTCAGCCGCCGTGACGAAGCGGCCCGTCGGCCACGAGCGTGCCGTGGTCGTCGTTACTACTGTACTGTCCGCCAAGTCTTTGCGCTGCCATGTGCGACGGATGAGCGCTGTCATGGTGCGCCACAGGCGTTGGCCTGCGTGCCCCGTGCTGCGGTATAGGCGGTCTATCTCGCCGGTGGCCGCGATGCCGTCGGCCGTGCGTATGCCGCACAGACGGCCGCGGCCGTCGATCAGCGGCATACCGTCGTCAATGCCGGCTGTGCTGTCCATGTCGGTGTAGGCCATGGCCTCGGGTAGCAGCATCGAGCCCCGGTAGCCTAACACATATTTCCTCTGCGTGCCGCGTCGTCCCCATGCCGTGCACCGCCAGTCGATGCCGCGCGGCAACCGTCCGTCGTCCGTCTGCCACAGCCACAACCGCCCTTGGCGTGCCACGCTGTGACAACGCAGGCGGTAGCGGCGCAGGCGCATGTTTCCCTCGTCGTCCGTTGGGCTGGTGGCGTCGTGTTCGGCCGTGGCGGCGAGGATGCGCAGACGGGCTACGGGGCCGGGCGTATGGCAGGCGCGGCTCAGCAAATGCAGGATAGAGTCGGTCGCCGCCAGACGCCGGCGTAGCGATTCGGCGTAGGTCACGACGTCGTCGTAGCCGTCGTCCACCTCGGTGTGGCGGCGGGTGTATAGCGCCAACTGCTCCTGCTGACGGCAGTAGTTGTCATGGAGCGCCGTCAGCCGCTGTAGTTCGGACTGTAGGAGCGTGGTCAGGGCAGCGCCGGCGATGCTGTCGGGCGCGCCGTCGGCGACGACATCGCTCGTCACCATGTGTCCCGATGGCGAGATACATACGGCTGTCGCCGTCGTCGTGGCGGGGCATGGCGCCATGCCGTCGTTGTCGGCAGCGCGGCCGTCGGGGATGGTCAGACGGAGGGTGTCGCCCGGGGCGATGGCCATCTGGTATTCCATCTGTGCCGTCAGGCACACCACCGACTGGTAGGCCGTCGTTGGCGCTCCGGGCCAGATGCGCCATATCCATAGGGCGCTAACGGCCAGCGCGGCCAATATCTGTAGTCCACGTCGTCGTAGGAAGGGGGCGCGGGGCTGTGGAGAGGGTCGGGGAGTGGTCATAGATGATGAAGTGTAGTCAGCGTTTTGCATTCTGAAACTACTTCTCGAACGTGAAATAGGGCGCCATCATGCGGACGCTGTCGTCGGGGAAGTGGCCCGTCAGGCGCAGGTCGTCCCAGCCGTGGAGGTCGCCGTACTTCTGTCGGTAGCGGACGATGGCCAGCGTCTGGGTGTAGTTGAGGTAGGGGTGGCGCACTAAGGTCTGAAACGTGGCGCGGTTGATGGCGATGCGGCGCGGCGTCTCGCCGGCGTCGATGACGAACCACCGCTCGATGCCTTCGGGCAGGCCGCCGACTTCGCGCAACTGTGCCGTACTGACGAAACCGCCCAGGCGCTCGCGGTAGCGGCATATCTTGGCGGCATAGTAACTGCCTATGCCCGGGATGCCCTTGAGCGCCGTGGTGTCGGCGGCGTTCAGACTGATGGTCGTCCCTTCGGCGTATTTGGGTGAGCGCAGGGCCCGAATGCTGTCGGCTCGCGCTTGGCGTTCGGTGCGCCTGGCCGCGGACTGAACCTCGTCGGCCGTAGGGACGATGCGGATATAGGGGCGCAGGCGCTGAAATTCGGCGTCGCTAAGGCCGTAGAGGCGGGCGAAGTCGTCGGGCTGGCGCCAACGTCCGCCGGCGCGGCGATACTGCATGGCGTTGTGCGCCTGCCATGGCCGCATGCCGAGGCTCACCATGGTGGCGCTGTCGGCGGTGTTGGGGTCGAAGGGGCGCAGTGCCGTTGCGCTGTCGGATCGTCCCGCGCCCTGTCGCTCGGCGGCGCGTCGTGCCTTGTCGGCCTCGACCTCGGCGGCGAAGCGGGCCATCTCGGCCGAATCGGCGGCGGTCATTGGCGCCAGCGCCTGCCCGTCGTGCGTTCCGCCGCGATGCCAAAGCAGCAGGGCCAGCACCACAAACGCCACCGCCACGAGCAGTAGCCCGCGGCGGTCGGTACGTGTCAGGTGTCCTCGCTTCATGCCGGACATGCGTATAGGGAATTAGGAGAGGGAATCACCGGGGAAGCGTGCTATTAAAACTCGCTCGTAAAGTGGAAGCGGATGTGCTTGAAGTCGTTCTGCGCCATCTGCAGCACGTAGCCGCTGTCGGCCAGGAAGACGTCGCGGCCCTCGCGGTCCTTGGCCATATACTGGTACTTGCGCTTCTTGAAGGCGTCCAGTTCGGCCTCGTCGTCGCTCTCTATCCAGCAGGCTTTGTACAGACTGATGGGCTCCCAACGGCACTTGGCGTTATACTCGTTCTCCAAGCGGTACTGGATGACCTCAAACTGCAACTGGCCCACCGTGCCGATAATTTTGCGGCCGTTGAACTGGTTGACGAACAACTGCGCCACGCCCTCGTCCATCAATTGCTCGATGCCTTTCTGCAACTGCTTCGTCTTCATCGGGTCGGCGTTCTCAATGTACTTGAACAGTTCGGGCGAGAAGGAGGGCAGGCCGCGGAAATGCAGTTTTTCGCCCTCCGTCAGCGTGTCGCCAATCTTGAACGTGCCGTTGTCCGGCAGACCGACGATGTCGCCCGCCCATGCCTCGTCTATGGTGCTCTTGCGCTGGGCCATAAACTGTGTGGGCGAGGAGAAGCGCAGCGTCTTGCCGTCGCGGACGTGGAGGTAGGGCGCGTTGCGGCGGAAGCGGCCGGAGCAGACCTTGCAGAAGGCGATGCACGAGCGGTGGTTGGGGTCGATGTTGGCCGTAATCTTGAAGATGAAGCCCGTAAACTTCTCCTCTTCGGGGTTGACCTCGCGCTCTTCGGCCTTGGTGGGGCGGGGCGAGGGGGCCATCTTGACGAAGGCGTCGAGGAGTTCCTTGACGCCGAAGTTGTTGAGCGCCGAACCGAAGAAGACGGGGGCTACCGAGGCGTCCAGGTAGTCGGCTACGTCGAAGGCGGGATAGACGCCCTCCACCAGTTCGAGGTCTTCGCGCAACTTGTCGGCGTCGGCCTGGCCCACATGGGCCTCAAGCTGGTCGGTGTGGATGTCAACGGCCACCTTCTCCGTCACCTTCTGCTTGTCGGCGGCGAAGAGGTTGAGCTGCTGCTCGTAGATATTATAGACGCCCTTGAAGCGCTGACCCTGGTTGATGGGCCACGACAGCGGGCGCACGCTGATTTGCAGTTCCTGCTCCAGTTCGTCCAGCAGGTCGAAGGGGTCCTTACCTTCGCGGTCCATCTTGTTGATAAAGATGATGACCGGCGTCTTGCGCATGCGGCACACCGTCATCAGTTTGCGCGTCTGCGTCTCGACACCCTTGGCGCTGTCCACCACGATGATGGCGCTATCGACGGCCGTGAGCGTGCGGAAGGTGTCTTCGGCAAAGTCCTGGTGGCCCGGGGTGTCGAGGATGTTGACTTTGTAGCCATCGTAGTCGAACTCCATCACGGAGGTCGTCACGGAGATACCGCGCTGCTTCTCGATCTCCATCCAGTCGGACGTGGCGGTCTTCTTTATCTTATTGTTCTTTACGGCGCCGGCCACCTGTATCTGTCCACCGAAGAGCAGGAGTTTTTCGGTCAGTGTGGTCTTTCCCGCATCGGGGTGTGAGATGATGGCAAAGGTGCGCCGGCGTGCTATTTCTTCGGTCATGTTGGTCTGTGTGGGGTTCTGTGGAGTAGGGGGTGTGGAGTAGGGGTGTGTAAGCGTGTAGATAGGGCAGGGGCAGGTGTGGCCTACATGGCCTTGATACATTCCTTGAGGGCATCCTGCCACCAGGCGATGTCGATGCCGTAGGTCTGCTTGATTTTCGTCTTGTCCAGCACGGAGTAGTGGGGACGCTTGGCCGGCACGGGATATTCTTCCGTATGCAGCGGCCGCACGTGGCAGTTGTCGATGCCCGCCAGACGGTGTATGGCGCAGGCGAAGTCGTACCACGAGCACGTGCCCTCGTTGGTGAAGTGATAGACGCCGGGCACGATGCCCTTATCCACGGCTTCCAGCAGGGCTTGCGCCAGATGGCGGGCGTAGGTCGGCGTGCCTATCTGGTCGGCCACGACGCCGAGGCTGTCGCGTTCGCGCCCCAGACGCAGCATCGTCTTGACGAAGTTTTGGCCGAAGGTGCTGTAGAGCCATGCCGTGCGCACAACCATCGAGCCGGCGCAGAGGCGGATGACGCTCTCCTCGCCCGCCAGCTTGGTGCGGCCGTAGGCGGTCTGCGGGTTGGTGGCGTCGTCTTCGGCGTAGGGGATGTGGGCTGTGCCGTCAAAGACGTAGTCGGTTGAAACGTGCACCATTGTGCCGCCCACCGAGGCTACGGCTTCGGCCAGATAGCCCGGGGCGATATGGTTGAGCAGGTCGCAGAGCGCCTCGTCCTCTTCGGCGCGATCGACGGCGGTGTAGGCGGCGCAGTTGATGACGATGGCGATGCTGTGGCTCTCGATGAAGTCGAACACTGCCCGGCGGTCGGTGATGTCCAGTTCTTCGCGGTCGGTGAAGTGAAACCGGCAGGTGTCGGCATATTGCGGGGCCAGCAGTTGCAGTTCGTTGCCGAGCTGTCCGCGGCATCCCGTGACTAATATCTGTTTCATGTGTTGTGTGAAGGTTCTGTTGTGGAGGGCCGGCGTTCAGTCGTCGAAGTTGATGGGCTCGGCCTGGTCCTTAAAGTAGTAGTCGGACAGTTGTCCCAGCAGGGTGGCGATGTCCTTGGCGGCCTGCGCCGTGCTGTCGCTTACGGGCTTGTGCTGCATGCGGAGCATCATTACGCCGTACAGCGCTTCGAAGCAGGTTTGCAGTTCCGACTGGTCTTTGTGTCCGCCCTTTTGGCGCAGTTCGACGACGTAGGGCAGCACTTTGTAGTACATTTCGCGGTAGTAGGGGAAGCGTGACGAGCGCAGAAGGTGGCGGTGCAGTTCGTCGAGGGTGTCGAGCACGTTGAGACTGAGCCTGAGGTGCCCGCCCTGCATGCAGCCCTCGCTGCGCATCATCTCGCAGAGGTCGGCGTACCATTGGTACATAGCCTGCCGCCGGCTGTCGTCCACGTCGAAGCGGCTGAGGTATTCTTGCTTTAGGCGGTCTATGTCGCCGCTATAGGCGCGTATGATGTCTTCTACCTGCCAGAGGTAGAGCAGGTATTCGGCGCGGTTTTTCTGTCGCAGTTGGTCAGCAATGATCATGGGGAGGGTGGGGCTGGTTTTTCTAGATGTTCTAGATGTCCTAGATTTTCTAGATTTTCTAGATGTTCTAGGTTTTCTAGATTTTCTAGGTTTTCTAGAGAAGCTGGATGTTCTGGAGGCTTGGGCTTTCCGGGTGAGGCCGGCTGTGCCGGGCGGGACGGCCTATTGCGGAATCTCCTCGCCGCCGATGATGGAAATGCCGCAGAGCGTGAGCAGGAGATACGCGAACGAGATGACCATCACGAAGATGCCGATGGTCTTGTTGAGCCGGCGTATGCCCTTCTCGCCAAAGTTGCTGCTCATCTTATGTACCACATAGGTCAGGCCCACCCACCACAGCATTGCGCCCACGGCGATGGAGCCGTAGCCGGCCAGGACGAGGTACATCTTGTCGGGTGCGGCAAAGGGCGCCAGCATGTTAAACAGGGCCAGGAAGAGGAAGATAATGACGGGGTTGCAGAGCGTGATGAAGAAGGACGTGATGAAGTTGCGCAGCAGCGAGCCCTTCGTCTTGCCTTCGGGGTGGTAGTTGACGCGCGGCCCTGTGCGGTACATGTATATGCCGAAGACCATCAGCATGATGCCGCCTGCTATCTTGATGCCGAAGATATTGTCGTGCGTGGTGTAGCCCGAGATGAGCGACAGGCCGTAGCCCGTCAGCAGCGCGTAGAATAAGTCGCTCAGAGCGGCGCCGGCACCTGTGGCGATGCCATAGGGGCGTCCTTTCTTGATGGTGCGGCGCAGGCAGAGGATGCCCACGGGTCCCATGGGCGCAGAGCATACGACGCCGACGATGAGGCCCTTCATGATATGTATGACCAGTTCGATGATATCTTCCATGACGTATGCAAAATTGGCTATTTTTTGGGAAAGAGAGAAATTTTCCCGCGTTTAATTGCATGGGCCTTGCCATTTGCCCCGTTTTGGACGAAAAACGGCGACGGGAGCCGTGGCGTTTTCCGCCAAGGCTCCCGTCTGAATAATATAGTTCGTTTGCTTGGGATGATTACTTCCAAATGTTGCCGTCGTTTCCCCAGATGTCGTTGCTATTTCCGTTGCGGTTGGAGAGCTGTTGGTCACCTATTTTCTGCTTTGGCGGGAGGGGTTCGGGTATAAGTGTGCAATCGCGCGTTTAACGCTTGTTAACTTCGAGAATGGCCGCGAAATCTATCCGCAGTCCGCTCGCCGAAAATATCGCAAGCAGGGCGCGTTAGATTTATGACTTTATATGGCGCGAACTGTGGTTATGGGCTGACTTTGGTTAAATCCTCTAAAAAATCTGCGCGTTTTAGTCGGGAATCGCCCTTTCGGACGGCGTGGAGGGGTAGCGATTGGGGCGTGCCTGTAAGCCTTACAGGATTTTCTGTAAGCGTTACAGGAAAATCTGTCGCCCAAACAGTGGCGGCGACACTGCGTTTCTGTCCCTCGCGCTGCTTTCGTACTTCTATTTGACGGGCAGAGGCTGTTCACGTTTTTGGCCGCCAAACTCACGTTGTTTGCAGAGTGTGCAATTTTTTACGACAACCGAGATGGCGAAAACAACTTGGATGATTGTCTTGGTTGTCTGCATTGTCGTATATATAATAAGGACGACAACGTCGTACAACACAAGCAACGTTGTCGTGTTGTCGGCGTATGCAAAAAACGCTTAACAAAATTTGGCCGTTCGGCGGCAGATGCTTATTTTTGCAGCGACGATACATTAATGTATATCTTATGCACACACAAAGACTTAAACTGATGCTGGCGGCGATAGCCGTCGCAGGCTCGCTTGGCGCACAGACCGCCAAGCCTGTACGCGTGCCCGACACGTACAAGCCTTCTAACAACCCGATGTATCACAAGGGTTGGATTGACTTCAACAAGAACGGGAAGAAAGATGTCTATGAAGACCCCACAGCCCCCATTGCCGACCGCGTGGAAGACCTGCTGAGCCAGATGACGGTGGAAGAGAAGACCTGTCAGATGGTGACGCTCTATGGCTACGGCCGCGTGCTCAAGGACGACCTGCCCAACGAGAGCTGGAAGAGCGCCCTCTGGAAAGACGGCATCGGCGCCATCGACGAGCACCTGAACGGTTTCCGCCAGTGGAGCCTGCCACCCTCCGACAACCCCAACGTATGGCCCGCCTCGCGCCACGCTTGGGCCATCAACGAGGTGCAGCGCTTCTTCATAGAAGAGACACGCCTGGGTATCCCTGCCGATATGACGAACGAGGGCATCCGCGGCGTCGAGGCCTACCGCGCCACCAACTTCCCCACCGGTCTGGGTCTTGGTCACACCTGGGACCGCGACCTCATACGCCGCGTGGGCTATATCACCGGCCACGAAGGCCGCCTGCTGGGCTACACCAATATCTATGCCCCCATCCTCGACGTGGGTCGCGACCAGCGCTGGGGACGCTATGAAGAAATCTACGGCGAAGCCCCCTACCTCGTGGCCGAGATGGGCATCAATATGACCCGCGGCCTGCAGACCGACTATCAGGTGGCCGCCACCGCCAAACACTATATTGCCTACAGTAACAACAAGGGCGCCCGCGAAGGCTTCTCGCGATGCGACCCCCAGATGTCGCCCCGCGAAGTGGAGATGGTACACGTCTATCCCTGGCGCCGCGTCATCGGCGAGGCCGGACTGCTCGGCGCCATGAGTGCGTACAACGACTACGATGGCTTCCCCATCCAAAGCAGTTACTACTGGCTCACCGAGCGCCTGCGCGGTGACTTCGGATTCAAGGGCTACATCGTTTCCGACAGCGATGCCGTGGAGTATCTGTACGGTAAGCACCACACGGCAGCCGACATGAAGGAGTCTGTGCTGCAGAGCGTCAAGGCCGGCCTGAACGTGCGTTGCACCTTCCGCTCGACCGAGTCGTATGTCAACCCCCTGCGCGAGCTCATCCGTCAGGGTGCCCTGCCCATGGCAACCATCGACCAGCGCGTGCGCGACATCCTCTATGTCAAATTCCGCGTGGGCCTGTTCGACAACCCCTATCAGACCGACCTGAAGGCCGCCGACCGCGAGGTAGATTCGCCCGAGAACCACGAAGTATCGCTCGAGGCCGCCCGTAAGTCGCTCGTGCTGCTGCGCAATCAAGACAACGTGCTGCCCCTCGACCGCAGCAAGGTACGCCGCATCGCCGTCTGCGGTCCGAACGCCGATGCCAAGAGCCATGTGCTGACCCATTACGGTCCGCTGGCCGTTGAGGTAACCACTATCCTCGATGGCATCAAGGCCAAGGCAGCCCCCGGCACGGTGGTAGATTACACCAAGGGCTGCGACCTCGTCGATGCCAACTGGCCCGAGAGCGAACTGGTGCGCGAGCCCCTCACCGACGAGGAGCAGAAAGAGATCGACAAGGCCGTGGAGCAGGCCCGTCAGAGCGACGTGGCCGTGGTGGTGCTCGGCGGTAACACGCGCACCTGCGGCGAAAACAAGTCGCGCTCCAGCCTCGACCTGCCCGGCCGTCAGGAAGACCTGCTCAAGGCCGTTGTGGCCACAGGCAAGCCCGTCATCCTCGTCCTGATCAACGGTCGTCCGCTCAGCATCAACTGGGCCGACAAGCACGTGCCCGCCATCATCGAAGCCTGGTACCCCGGTTCGCAGGGCGGCACCGCCGTGGCCGAGGCTATCTTTGGCGATATCAACCCCGGCGGCAAACTGACCGTGACGTTCCCCAAGAGCGTAGGCCAGATACCCTTTAACTTCCCCGCCAAACCCGCCTCGCAGGTCAACGGCGGCAGTAGTAAGGGCCTCAAGGGCAGCGCCTCGCGCGTGAACGGTCCGCTCTATCCCTTTGGCTACGGTCTGAGCTACACCACGTTTGAATACAGCGACATCCGGATTACCCCCAGCCGCATCACCGATGCCCAGCCGGTTCAGGTGTCGTGCACCATCAAGAACACCGGCAAGCGCGCCGGCGACGAGGTGGTACAGCTCTACGTCCGTGACGAGGTGAGCAGCGTCACCACCTACGAGAAGAACCTTGTAGGCTTCGAGCGCGTCAGCCTGCAGCCCGGCGAGAGCAAGCGCGTGACGATGACCATCAACCCGCGCGACCTGCGCCTGCTCAATGCCGACGGCCACCTGGTGGTAGAGCCCGGCACGTTCAAGGTGATGGTGGCCGCTTCGTCCGTCGATACCCGTCTGGAGGGCCGCTTCACCGTCGTGCCCTACGGCAAGGACACCGAGCAGACCTTAGAGCAGGGTCCGCAGACCATCGTCTTCGCCGGTGGTCAGGTGAAGGGTGGCAAGGGCGACGCCGGCGTGCTGACCGACGGCCAGGCCGCCACGCTGTGGCAAGGCGCTGCCGGCAACGACATCACCTTCACCCTGGCCGACAACGTAGCCCCCGGCAGCATGGGCATACAGTGGACCGACTGCAGCGCCGATGCCGAGTTTGAGATCCAGCTCTCCAGCGGCGGCGGCCAGTTTCTCACCGTCTATAAGGGCAAGGCAGCCAATACCACCGGCATCAAGACCTACACCTTCAAGGCCACCACGGCCAGCGACGCCCGCATCCTGCTGACGCGCGGCAAGGCCTCGGTAGCCGAGGTGGGCCTCAAGGAACTGAAGAAGTAACTTCCGCTCAGCGTTTAGAGTTTAGTACATAACGCCCTGAATTCTACACCAACGCATTTCTATACCAACGCATTTCTATACCAACGCAACGCGCCACGGCTTCATCGCCGTGGCGCGTTGCGTTGGTGTGAGGTTCGGGTCGAGGTGTGCCGTGTCCTTGACTTGGACTGTAGCGTGGTAAAGTCGTCTCCTACATTTCCCTCAGCACAATCCCCGTGAAGATGCGGCCCGAGCCGATGCCCAGGCGGCGTGCCGAGAAAAACTCGTCCGTGTGGGTGAATGTGTCCGTGGCGCTGACCATGAGGTGGCAGAGGTCGATGCCCGCTTCGCAGAGGTCGATGGTCGCCGCCGCATGCAGGTCGATGTGCCAGCGCTCGCCGTCGCGGGCGGGGAAGCGGCGGCCGATGTCCGTCAGACGGAAACCCGCTGCCGCGAAGGCCTCCGCCACCTCATCGCCCACCTCGAACGACGGCAGCGTGATGGCCGGGCCGAGGACAGCCCGGACATCCTCCGGCCGTGTGCCGAAGGCCGCCGTCATGGCGCGCAGCGTGCGGCTGCCGATGCGCCCCACCATGCCACGCCATCCCGCATGGGCCGCCGCCGCACAGTGGTGCGCCGCGTCGTAGAGCAGGATGGGCAGACAGTCGGCCGTCGAGACGCCGATGCAGCAGTCCGTTGCCGCCGTCATCACCGCGTCGATGCCGTCGAGCGCCGCCGCGCGCTCCTCGTCCGTTAGGGCGAAGAAGGCGTCGTCGATGAGGCGGATGGCCGTGCCGTGCGTCTGGCGCGGCAGCACGAGGCGGTTCGGCGCGACGTGGAGTGCGGCGCAAAGGCGCGAGCGGCAAGCCGCCACGTGGGCGGGTTGGTCGCCGCAGTAGTGCGTGATGTTGAAGCCGTCGTAGGGCGCAGAGGTATTATACGCCTCGCGCGTGGTGGAGAAGGCCATCACGCGCGAGTCAATAGAGTAGGCAATATGTGGGAATGTTGCGTCTGTCATATAGAAAGCGTAGGGGGAGAAAGTTATTCGTCGTCGTCGGCCAGCATGTCCAGGTCGTATTCCTCCATGTCGTCCTCGTCGGCGTTGGCATCGTCGAGGTCGTCGTCCGTCCAGTCGGCGAAGTCGGCGTCCAGCACCTGCACCTCGCGGTGGCGGTGCACCAGCGTGTCTTCCGCGCCGATGGCCCGAATCTTGTTGCTTTCGCTGTTCAGTTCGGCCCAGAGGATGTCCTTCAGTTCCTGTATGCCCTGTCCCGTCACCGCCGATATGAAGACCACCTGCACGTCCTCCGGCAGTTCAGCGCGGAGCATGTCTATCAGTTCGTCGTCCAGCAGGTCGCACTTCGTCACCGCCAGCACGCGGTGCTTGTCGAGCATGGCGGGGTTGAAGCGGCGCAGTTCGTCCAGCAGGATGTGGTATTCGCGACTGATGTGCTCTGTGTCGCCCGGCACCATGAAGAGCAGCAGCGAGTTGCGCTCGATGTGTCGGAGGAAGCGCAGCCCCAGTCCGCGGCCTTCCGCCGCCCCCTCGATGATGCCCGGGATGTCCGCCATGACGAACGAGTGGCCGTCGCGGTGCGCCACGATGCCCAGCGAGGGCTCAAGCGTGGTGAAGGGATAGTTGGCAATCTTCGGGCGTGCCGACGACAGCGCCGAGAGCAGCGTGCTCTTTCCCGCGTTGGGGAAGCCCACGAGGCCCACGTCAGCCAGCAGCTTGAGTTCGAGGATGACCATCATCTCCTGCATGGGCTCACCCGGCTGTGCATAGCGCGGCGTCTGGTTGGTGGCCGTGCAGAACTGCTTGTTTCCCAGTCCGCCGCGTCCGCCCTTGAGAAGCATCACCACCTGTCCGTCCTCCTTGACGTCGCAGAGGTATTCGCCCGTCTCGGCATTGTAGGCCACGGTGCCCGGCGGCACGTCGATGTAGCGGTCCTCGCCGTCGGCGCCGTGCGAGCAGCACTTGCCGCCGTTGCCGCCGTGCCCGGCGAAGACGTGGCGTTCGAAGCGGAGGTGCAGCAGCGTCCAGTAGTTGTGGTTGCCGCGCAGGTAGATGTGTCCGCCGCGTCCGCCGTCGCCGCCGTCAGGTCCGCCGTTGGGCATGTATTTGGCGCGGTGCAGGTGCATCGAGCCGCGTCCGCCTTTGCCGGAGCGGCAGTAAATCTTTACGTAGTCAACGAAATTGCTTTCAGCCATGTCAGGTTGGGGCAGGGGAGAGAAGAGGTTGTAGAATTATTCCGCGTCGATGACGGCGCAGAGGGCGTCGTTGATTTCCTGAATGTCGCCGTAGCCTTTGATGGCGTGGCGTTTGCCTTCGCCCTCGTACCATGCCGCCAGCGGCGATGTCTGGGCGTGATAGACGTCGAGGCGCTTGCGAATGGTCTCCTCGTTGTCATCGGCGCGTCCCGAGGTCTTGCCGCGGAGCAGCAGGCGCTCCATCAGCATGTCGTCGGGCACGTCCAGTTCGAGCATGCACGTCACCTCCGTGCCGCGTTCGGCCAGCATGGCCTTGAGCGCTTCTGCCTGCGGGATGGTGCGGGGGAAGCCGTCGAAGATGACCCCTTCGCAGGGCATGAGGCCGTCATACACCTTGGCCAGGATGTCGATCATGAGCGAGTCGGGGATGAGCTGGCCGTTGTTGATGAAGCCCTGGGCCGTCTTGCCCAGTTCGGTGCCGCCTTTGATTTCGGCGCGTAGCACGTCGCCGGTAGAGATGTGGCGGAAGCCGTATTTAGCGACGAGCAGGTCGCTTTGGGTGCCTTTGCCCGAGCCGGGGGCACCGAAGATAACGATGTTCTTCATGGGGAGTGTGTTGGTTTATATACGTTCTGTAAGTATTCAGAGAATGGCGTAGGCCGCGGAACGGTGTGCGCCGCGCGGGCAGATGTGCGCCGCGCGTGGCTTGCGTTATCCGTCGATGGCGTACGCGTTATTCGTCGATGGTGTAGATGTGCTTGAGGTTGCGTCCCTCGCCGTCGTAGTCGAGGCCGTAGCCCACGATGAAGTCGTTGGGAATCTCGAAGCAGCAGTAGGGCACGTCCAGGCTGACCTTGAGGTTGCCCGGCTTGACCAGGAGGGAGGCCACGCGCACCTCTTTGGGATGCTTCTCGGCGAGGATGCCGAGCAGTTCCTTCATCGTCAGTCCCGAGTCGATGATGTCCTCGACGACGACCACCGTGCGTCCCTCGATGTCCTCGTTCAGGCCGATCAGTTCTTTGACATGCCCTGTGGACTTGGTGCCCACATAGGAGGCCATGCGCACAAAACTGATTTCGCAGGGAGTGTCGATGCCGCGGATGAGGTCTGCGGCAAACATGAACGAGCCGTTGAGCACCGCCAGCAGGAGCGGCTTCTGCCCCTCCAGGTCGCGGCTAATCTGTGCGGCCACTTCGGCTACGCGCTGCTTTATCTGCTCTTCGGTGAGGAATATCTTGAAGTGCTTGTCTTTTACTTGTACGTGATTCATGGGGCGTGCGTTCTTTCGTTTTGTTTGCAAAGGTACTTTAAGGCGAGCGAAGTGCAAAGAAAATGCAACAACTATTTTTAAGTGCCGCGCGCTATCGTCACGCTATCGCCACGCTAACGCCGCACGCTAACGCCATGCTGTCGCCGCCCTTCTCTATGTGCACGTCCTTTTATAGGATGCACTCCAGCACCGTCGGCGTGAGCAGGGCGGTGAGGATGCCGTTGAGCGTGAGGCCCAGGCTGGCGTAGGCGCCGACGAAGGCGTCGTGCTCCATCGCCGCCGAGGTGCCAAGGGCGTGCGAGGCCGCCCCCATCGACAGTCCGCGTGCCGTCGGCGCCTTGATATGGCTGGCGTTCATCACCTGAAAGCCCGCCACGGCGCCCAGCAGACCCGTGATGACCACGATGGCCGCTGTGAGCGACGGTATGCCGCCCACCGCCTTCGTCACCTCCATGGCGATGGGCGTCGTCACCGACTTCGATGCCAGCGACATCACCACCATCGGCGTGGCGCCCAGCAGTTTGGCCGTTAGCACCACGCTCACGATGCCCACCACGCAGCCGATGAACTGCGACATGAGGATGGGGATGAGCTGCTTGCGGATGGACGAGAGCTGGAGGTAGAGCGGTACGCCCAGTGCCACCACTGCCGGCTTGAGCCAGAAGTCGATGAGGCCGGCGCTCTGCTGGTACGTCTCGTAGGGGATGTCGCAGAGCATGAGGAAGGCGATGATGGCCGCGATAGCCAGCAGGATGGGGTTGAGCAGAATCCACCCCGTGCGCTTCTGCAGGAGTTTGGCGCCGAAGAAGGCGCCGAAGGTCAGCGTCAGCAGGACGTATTGGTTGGTGAGAAAGTCTCTCATGACTTTTTGGATTTATGCTTTTTCATTTTGCGCGACAGGCGCTTTTCGCCGCTGGCCACCATCTGGTGCGTATGGCCTGTGCAGACCAGCACCAGCATGGTGCTCACCACAGTGGCCGCCAGGATGGGAAACCACTCGGCGCGGATGAGGTCGAAGTAGCACATCAGGGCTACGCCCGGCGGTACGAAGAAGAAGCCCAGGTTGGCGATGAGGAAGTCCGTCAGGCCGCGCACCCATTCCAGTTTGACCCATCCCAACTGGAGCAGGAGCGTCAGCAGCAGCATACCGATGATGCTCGACGGCAGCTGGATGCCTGTCAGCATGACCACCAGTTCGCCGGCCGCCAAGCAGCCGAAGAGTATGAGGCATTGACGTATCATAATGCGGGGGTTGAGGCGTGAAATGACAATAAAGGCAGAAGTATCTGTTATATAAAAGACAGGAGCGCGGTGTTGCTCCTGTCTGTAGAATACGAATGTGCCGCTGTTGTCGGCTACGCTTTTACTTCTTGTAGCGCTTGTTCAGACCGGCCACCACCTCGTTGGTGATGTCGTAGGCCTTGTCGATATAGATGGTTGTGGCCTTGTTGAGGATGACGTTATACTTCTTCGTCTTGTTGTAGTCGGCCAGGAAATTGTTGATGCTGTCCATAAGGGACTGGTTGAAGGCGTTCTGCTCCTGAGCCATCTCCGCTTCGGCCTGCTGGGCATACTGGGCATAGGCCTGCTGTTGCTGCTGATACTTGCGCATCTCGGCCTCATACTGCTGCTGTGAGTTGATCTGGCCGTTCTGCATACGCTGCTGGATGCTGTTCTGCATGCTCTGCAGGGCCTGCTCCTTCTGCTGCAGAACCGTGTGGTGCTGCTGCATCTTCTGGTCAAACTGCACCTTGGCCTCTTGGAAATAGAAGTATTTGTTTTGGAGCGAATCGACGTCAATATAGGCAATGCGCACGGCGCCCTCTGTGGCAGACTGTGCGGCAGGCAGGGGCTTGGCCTCGTCGTTGCTGCCGCAGGCGGCCAGCGTGATGGCGGCCAGCGCCATCAAGGCAATTTTCTTCATAGGGATAGGAGTGTGTATGGGGATTGAAACTGTGATAAATCTCTTCTGTGGCGTGTGCTCTCACTCAGTGTCGTTGCTCACCGCGGGCTGTCCTTTCGGCGCTCCGCCACGCGGTGTGGCGATGGGGTGCGCGCCTCGCGGTCTTGCGTGCGTGCACAGTGGATGCCGCGACGTGCCAGATGCGGACTGCTATCGACGTGTGTCTTGGGGAAACGCTTCCCCCAAAACAGCCGCACGCATAAAAACAGCAGCGCGATAGCAATAATTAAGAGTGCGGGCAGCAGCGATTCAAGCATAATGCGTAAATTTGTAGATGAAACCGCAACCGGACGGCGGCAACCCCTTTGGGGCAATCCGGCCAATTGCGGTGCAAAGGTAACAATTCCACACAAGATAAAGAAATGACTGAAATGATTTTACAGCCCAAGGCTGTCTTCGACTGCTTTGCAGAAGTCAACCGCGTGCCGCGCCCCTCGAAGCGCGAAGAGAAAATGATAGCCTTCCTCAAGGCCTTTGGCGAGGACCTCGGCTTGGAGACCGTCGTCGATGAGACGGGCAACGTCATCATTCGCAAGCCCGCCACCCCCGGCTACGAGAAGCGCCGGACGCTCATCCTCCAGAGCCACATGGATATGGTCTGCGAGCCCAGCGACGGCTCGTTCGACTTTGACAACAACCCCATCGAGACCTACGTCGATGGCGAGTGGCTCCGCGCCCGCGGCACCACCCTCGGCGCCGACGACGGCATCGGCGTGGCCATGCAGATGGCCGTGCTCCGTGCCACCGACATTCCCCACGGCCCGCTGGAGTGCGTCTTCACCCGCGACGAAGAGACCGGCCTGACCGGCGCCATGGGCATGAAGCCCGGCTTTATGACCGGCACCATGCTCGTAAACCTCGACTCGGAAGACGAAGGCCAGATCTTCGTCAGCTGTGCCGGCGGCGTGCGCACCACAGCCACCTATCCCTTCCCCACGGCAGCCATCCCCGAGGGCTACTACTGCTGCACCATCGGCGTGCGCAAGTTCACCGGCGGCCACTCCGGCGATGATATCAACAAGATGCGCGCCAATGCCAACAAGGTGCTCGTCCGCTTCCTCTGCGACGAGATGGAGAAGACCGACCTGCGCCTCATCGACATCCAGAGCGGCGGCCTGCACAACGCCATCCCCCGCGACGGCGTCGTCACCATCGCCGTGCCTTTTGAATATAAGGAAACGCTGCGCATCGACCTCAACCACTACGAGGCTGACCTGCGCGAAGAGTTTTCCGCCACCGAGCCCAACTTCGAGGTGTCGCTCGACAGCGTCCGGCCTGCCGCCGAAGCCATGGAGCCCACCGCCGCCCGTGCCATGCTGCTGTCGCTGCGCGCCGTACACAACGGCATTCTGGCCATGAGTCAGGACATGCCCGGTCTGGTCGAGACCTCCAGCAACCTGGCCTCCATCCGTAAGGACGGCGGTAAGGTTGTCGTCACCACGAGCCAGCGCAGCAGCGTCAAGAGTCAGATTCCCAACGTCGCCGCCACGGTACGTGCCGCCCTGTCGCTCGGCGGTGCCGACTGCCTCACCACCGAGGGCTACCCCGGCTGGAAGATGAACCCCAAGAGCGAGATGCTCCGCATTGCCCGCGAGAGCTACGTCCGCGTCTTCGGCAAGGAGCCCGAAATCAAGGCCATCCACGCCGGTCTGGAGTGCGGCCTCTTCAGCGAGAAGTACCCCGGTCTCGATATGGTCAGCTTCGGCCCGACGCTGCGCGGCGTCCACTCGCCCGACGAGAAACTCCTCATCCCCACCGTACAGATGGTATGGGATCACCTGCTCGACATCATGGTGAACATTCCCGAGTAAGCGATAATGAGGGCGTGTCAGGAAGCTATCCTCGACACGCCCTCAACGCTTCTTTATGTCCCCCCAAACATCGGTTGTAAAGTTTGGATTTTTACACCGTGTGCAATGCGGCCTTTTACATTTGTTAACCTCGAGAATGGCCGCGAAATCCACCAACCGCCTCGCGGTCGGAAATAACGCCAACATGACGCACTTCGTTTTAGTCGTGTTTTGTCAAAATCAAAGGCGCGCACCGCTATTTAGTTAATTCTATTGAAATTTCGGCCGTCCTTACCCGAAAACCGGCCTCGCCGACGCGCCGGAGGGCATGTGTTACGGGCGACACTGTAAGCGTTACAGGATTTTCTGTAAGCGTTACAGGATTTTCTGTCGCCCAAAGTGTGGCGGACGAATGCCGTTTCAGCCTGACGGCAGGCTTTTTCGCTTCTATTTGCGCCGCCGCGGCCGTTCACGTTGTTGGCCAAAAAACTCACGTTTTGCGCACCGTGTGCAATGCTTGGCGTGGTACGCCGTGCGCCTTCGCCACCGCGCTTTGCCATGACTTTTTATGTAACGAGCCGAGCCATGGTTTGCTGTGGTGATGCGTCGCAACGAAAGCCCTGTGGTGTCGTTACGTCCAGAGCGAGGTGATGAACATCGGCGTCTCGTTATCGGCCTTCGTGAAGCCGCAGCGCTCGTAGAAGGCGCACTCCTTATTATACGCCATGAGGGCGATGCGCAGGTAGTCTTTGTATTTCTCCTTGACCTTTTCGAGCAACTGCCGGCCGATGCCACGGCCCTGACAGTCGGGCCGCACCAGCAGATAGTGGATATAGGCCGTCATGACGCCGTCGTCCATGGCGCTGATGAGGCCGCGTAGTAGTGCCATGTCCATTGACGTGGCACTCAGCACGCGTCGCGGCGTCGGCCGCGACACCTATTCTTTGCCGCAAAAAAACGCGGCTACGCCGCAAGTGGAACGTCAATGGGTGAGGCCGCGTAGTAGTGCCATGTCCATTGACGTGGCACTCAGCATGCGTCGCGGCGTCGGCCGCGACACCTATTCTTTGCCGCAAAAAAACGCGGCTACGCCGCAAGTGGCACGTCAATGGACATGGTACGACTAAGCTGCGCCCCCGGTGGCACGTCAATGGACATGCCACTACTAAGCTGCGCCCCGGTGGCACGTCAATGGACATGCCACTACTAAGCTGCGCCCCGGTGCCATGTCAATGGACATGGCTCTACTAAGCTGCGCTCCCGGTGCCATGTCTACAGATTTCGTTTTTGTAACGTGGATACATTCTCGCTGCGAAGAGGCTACAACGCGTTTTGATGCGCGAGGGAAGCGCGAGGTGCGCGCGAGGAAAATCACGAAAGATGCGCAAAGAGGCTGTGTATGCTATGCTTATAAAGAAAAATTGCTAAATTTGCGGCATGTTGTGAGGCGAAGCCTTTGTACGCTTCAGTCCCCGGCACTTTTCCAACGACACAAAACACTCCCGATGTTAAGGCACATACTCAGACTTACCTTTCTTTCGGCCCTCGCTCTGTGGCCGTTCATGACTGCGTCGGCCGACGACGCCACAGTTGCCATCACCATCACTAACCCCACCGACTTTCAGCGACAAGAACTCGTTGAAATCGATGCCGACAAGGTGTTGCGCCTGCTTGGCGTCAAGGCCGACACGGCCATGGTGCTACAGAACGACCTGGGGCAGGAACTGGCATATCAGATCACTTACGACCGCCGTCTGCTGGTCGATGCCGCCGTGCGTCCCAAGGGGCGTTGGGTCATCTATGCGCGGCGCGGCCGCCGTTGTGCGGTGCCTTCGGCCGTCTATGGTGCGCAGTATAAACAGCGTATGGACGACATGGCGTGGGAGAACGACCGCTGCGCCTACCGCGTCTATGGGCCGGCACTGCAGAAGAGCGGCGAGAAGTCGTTCGGCATCGACGTGTGGGTGAAGAATACCCCCGACCTCGTCGTCGATCAGCGCTACAAGGGCGAGTTTGAAGCCGTGGCCGACGCCCGGCGCTGCCGGCAGGCCGGCGACAACGACGGCGCGCGCCGTGCCCTCATTGCCAAGTCCATCCACTACGACCACGGCAACGGCATGGATGGCTATAGCGTTGGTCCGACGCTGGGATGCGGCGCACCCGCCCTTATCGACGGCGACACGATACTCATGCCCTATTGCTATACCTCCTATCAGATACTCGACAACGGGCCGCTGCGCTTCAGCGTCCGTCTGGACTACGGCGCCAACAGCCGCGGCATCGTGGAGCACCGCATCATCAGTTTGGACAAAGGCAGCCACTTCAACCGCATCCGCGTGTGGTACGACAACGTCCGCACGCCGCTCACCCTCTGTGCCGGCATCGTGAAGAACGGGCAGGGCACGCTCAAGACCGAAGGCCACGTCGTGGCCTATGAAGACCCCACCGACCGCCCCAAAGTGCATGGCTCGTCCGTCTATACCGCGGTATTCTTTCCCCATCATCCTCAAGCCGCTGCGGCGCTGACGCCCGACAAGCGCAACGCCGTCTGCACCATCGGCGGCTACCGCGGAGAGAAAGTGACCTACTATGCCGGTGCCGCCTGGAGCCGCTACGACGTGCCCGACTTCACCGTCTGGCAGCACGTTATCCGGCACGAGATGACCGCCATACAGCAGCCCCTCCGCGTGACCATCAGCAGGAAATAATGCTTTTCTAACCATACAACACAAAACCCCAAAACACAATGAAGAACAAACTCAAACTGATGCTTCTCGGCCTGGCCTTCTCCCTTACGGCAGGCGCACAGGATGTGGCCAAGGAGAAGGCGTTTATCAAAGACAACATGACGTTTGCTGCACAGCAGTACGCCATGATGATGAAGACCCCCGCGCAGGGCAAGGACGGCAAGGCTGTGATGCCCCACACGATGCGCAAGGACGGCAAAGTGTCGAAAGGCAGCATCTACCTCTGGACCGCCGGCTTCTTCCCCGGTTCGCTGTGGTATCTGGCCGACTATACGGGCGACAAGGCTCTGAAAGACTCGGCCCTGGTCTATACCACCTACATGGAGCCCGCCAAGACTTTCACCAGCAACCACGACATTGGTTTCATGATGTACTGCAGTTATGGCAACGCCAACCGTTTCGCTCCACAGCCCGCATACGAAGATATCCTGACCCAGTCGGCCCGCTCGCTCTGCACCCGTTTCCATGCCAATACCGGCGTCATCCAGTCGTGGAACGGTTTCCGCAGTTGGCATGGCGACAAGGTGTACAACTATCCTGTCATCATCGACAACATGATGAACCTCGAGTTGCTCTTCCATGTGGCCAAGGTCACGGGCGACGACAGCTTCCGCAAGGTGGCCGTATCGCACGCCGAGACCACGATGAAGAACCAGATCCGCAAGGACTACAGCCACTTCCACGTCGTGTACTATGACAAGGAGACCGGCGCCCCCATCAAGGGCGAGACCTCGCAGGGCTATGCGGACAACTCGTGCTGGTCGCGCGGCCAGTCGTGGGGCATCTACGGCTTCACCATGTGCTACCGCGAGACGGGCGACAAGCGCTTCCTCAAGACGGCACAGGGCATGGCCGACTTCTACCTCGACCACCCCAACCTGCCCAGCGACAAGGTGGCCCTCTGGGACTTCAACGCTTGGGAAGAAGGCTATGTGCCCGGCGTACGTTCGCGTGCAAGCATCACGCCCATCCTTTACCGCGATGCCTCGGCAGCCGCCTGTACGGCTTCGGCCCTGCTCGAACTGAGTACCTACGTGAAGGGCAGCAAGAGCAAGAAGTACTTTGACGGTGCCGTTCAGATTCTCCACTCGCTGGGTAGCCCTGCCTACCGCGCCAAGCTCGGCGAAAATGCCAACTTCATCCTGATGCACTCCGTTGGAGCCATCCCCCACGGCTCGGAGATTGACGTGCCTCTGACCTATGCCGACTACTACTTCATCGAAGCCCTCCACCGCTACAACCGCCTGCTTGACGGCAAACCGCTGTTCTGACAGTAAGAAGAAGGATAAACTAAAAGGCCGGGGCCGGCTGCGCTATCGTCGCAGCCGGCCCCGGCATCGTTGTGTAGAGGCTGTGTCAGGCGTGCCGGATTATCGGCCGCGCTGGTAACTGATTTCGTAGAAGCAGGGGTAGATGTTGTAGCCCGCGTCGCTCTGTCCCTGTGCTGCCGGCACGATGAGGCGCACCAGGGCGGTGCCGCCCTCGGGTGTGTCCTGACGGCCCAGGTTGATGAAGGGCAGGGGGATGAGCCAGCCCGAGGGAACCGTAGAGGTGCCGTAGAGCGTGTACATCAGGCCCGACGTGAAGCGGCCCGACATCAGGCCCGACGTGTTCGTGCACGTCATGACCTCGGGGTAGGGCGCGTAGTAGGTACTCTTGTTCGAACTTTGGATGGTGTCGTTGGCGATGTTAAACTCCACGTAGCGGCTCAGCACCGTAGCGCTCTCGCCATCGGCCAGCGGGCTGCCGCTGCCCTTGCGGACAATCTGCATATAGACGCCCGAGCCCTCGAAGAGGACGAACTCGTTGCGGCTGACATCCGTCGTGCTGTCGTTGGCATAAAACTGATCCTCCGAGATAACGTTGATGGGGCCCGGCACGTTAAGGATGTAACTCAGCGAATCGTCCGCCATCACCTGTACGCCCGTTTGCAGAAAGCCCTGTATCTGTTTGCGTTCGCGCTTCAGGCGGTCGGCATAGGTATCTTCGTCGTCGCAGGCGCAGAAACTGACGGCGCAGAGAAGGAGTAGGGGGAGAGCGAGAAGAGTGGTCTTGAGAGTCTTCATGAAATGTGTGTGAGGTGAAGAGAGAGTGGTGAGGGCCTTAGTCGAACGATACTTCCGGCGCCTTGTCGGCACCCGCCTGTGCTTCAAAGTTGGGCAGGGCCTCGTAGCCCAGCATACCGGCAAAAACATTGGTGGGGAACATGCGGCGCGCCTTGTTGTAGTTGCGCACGGCCTCGTTATACTTGCGCAGGCTTTCGGCGATGCGGTTTTCCGTACCCTCCAGCTGGGCCTGCAGTTCGGAGAAGTTTTGCGAAGCCTTCAGGTCGGGATAAGCCTCGGTGATGGCGATGAGGCGACCGAGCGCCTGCGAGAGTTCGCCCTGTGCTTCCTGAAAGCGGCGCATGTCGGCTTCGCTCAGGTTGTCGGCATCGACGCGGATTTGCGTGGCCTTGGTGCGGGCCTCTGTCAGACCCTCGAGCGTCTGCTTCTCGTGCGAGGCATAGCCCTTGACCGTGTTGACCAGCTGCGGCACCAGGTTGGCGCGGCGCTGATACTGTGCCTGCACGTCGGCCCAGCACTGCTTGGCCGTTTCGTCCTTGCCCGCCAGACTGTTCTGCGTGGAGATGAAGGTGATGAGGATGAGCGCCACCAGTCCGCCGATGACACCCAAGGTGATTTTAGATTTCTTGGTCATGATGTTGAGATTGTTTCTTGGTTAAGTATAGGGTACGTATGAGTCTGTGGGCCGTCTGAGGCCCGTGAGGTTAGAAGCGTCCGCTGCTGCCACCGCCGCCGAACAGGCCGCCGCCGAAACTGCCTCCGCTGAAGCCTCCGCCGCGTCCGCCGCCGAAGCCCCCGATGGGGATGATGGGCGGCACGGCACCGCCGCCGGCGCCGCTGTTGTTGATGGGGTCGTCTTGCGTGATGGTGTGTCCGCAGGTCTGGCATGTCAGCGTTTTGCGGGCATAGGGCCGTTTGTTTTTCAGAATGGCTTTCGTGCCCGTCACGTGCATTGTCTTTTTTCCGCCACACTGCGGGCAGTCGCGGCGCTGCTTCTTGTCCGCCTGAATGATGACGATGACGGTAAAGAGGACGAAGATGGCTGCCACCGACAAGCCAGCCAGTGCGCCCCAGTCGTCGTCCTCTTCGATGTCGGCCTTGATGGTCTCGTCGCCACGGATATAGCCGTCGAGGCTCTTCAGCGTCTCAAAGATGGCCCGGCTCCATTCCCGCTTCTTGAGCAGCGGCACCATGACGCGGTTTTGTATGCGCCGGCAGATGGCATCGGGCAGAGTGCCCTCCAGTCCGGTGCCCGTCAGAATGGTATAAGAGCGGTCCTTGGTGGCCAGCACCACGATGAGGCCCGTGTTGCTCTGCTTGCTGCCGATGCCATGTAGGCGGCCCAGGTTCATGCCGAAGGTGTAGGGGTCGTCCGGGTCCAAATGCTCCACCACGACGACGACCGTCTGCACCCCCTTGTCGCGCTCCAGAGCCGCCAACACACTGTCGGCCGCCGCTACGGTGGCGGCGTCGATGATGCCTTCGGGGTTGCACACATAGCGTCGGGCGTCCTTGAGGTGGACCATTTCTATGTCTTCTGCGCGCCACCGCTTCTCCGCCTGTACTCCGCCCGCGAAGGGCAGCGTCAGGAGAAGGAAGGTGAGCAGCAGGATGATTCTTGTCTTCATGAGCGAGGATTTTCAGAGAGGTTGGTCGGTGTCGTCCATCTGCCAGATACGCCAGCTTTCCAGCGCCTGGAGGTGCAGCATCTCCAGGCCGTTCTTGACCTGTGCGCCCTGTGCGGCGCCGCGTCGGAGAAAGAGCGTCTCCAGCGGGTTATAGACCAGGTCGAAGAGCAGGTGGCGCTCCGTCAGTTCGTCGTAGGGGATGGGGGGACAGGCCTCCGTCTTGGGGTACATGCCCAGCGGGGTACAGTTGACCACGACGGTATGGTCCGCCATTACCTCGGGCGTGAGGTCGGCGTAGCCCAGGCGCCCGTTGCCCGCCGTGCGGCTGACGTACTGCGGCGCGATGTGCAGTTGGCGCAACGCCGCCACTACCGCCAGCGAGGCACCGCCCGTTCCCAGAACCAAGGCCCGCGTGTGATGCGGGCGCAGCAGCGGGCGCAGACTTTCGCGGAAGCCCACGATGTCGGCATTGTGCCCCACCAGACGCGTGCTGCCGTCCGGACGTCGCACGATGCGGATGACGTTGACCGCACCCACCTGGCGCGCCTCGTCGCTGAGGGTGTCCAGCAGCGGCAGTACTGCCAGCTTGTGGGGAATGGTCACGTTCAGACCCCGCAGCGTCGGTTCGCGGCGCACCAGATCGGGCACGAAGGCCGCCACCTCCGGCGTCTCGAAATTGCGGTATTCGGCGTCGATGCCTTCGGCGGCAAATTTATCAGCGAAGAAGCGTGCCGAGAACGAGTGGCCCAAAGGGTAGCCCAGCAGGCCGTATAGGGTGGACATGGTCAGACGTGTGTTGGAAGATTGGGGGAATAAAGGAGAGAGGAGGTCCTGCCGCCCGCATGTTGCGCGGCGATGTAGGGTGCTATTTCGTGGCGATGTAGAGGGTGGACAGGCCGAAGGTAAAGCGGCGGAAGCTCACTGCGCTGAAGCCCGCCTTCTTGAGGATGTCCCTCATCTTCTCGCCCTGCGGAAATACCGCCATTGTGGCGGGCAGATAGGAATAGGCCCGCGCGTCGTGGGCCACCAAACGGCCGGCCGCCGGCATCAGTCCGCGCGAATAGACCTTGAACAGCTGTTTCATGGGGAAGCGCTGTGGCGTGGTCAGTTCGAGGATGACGAGGGTGCCGCCGCGGCGCATGACGCGGCACATCTCGCGCAGTCCGGCGTCAAGGTCCTCGAAGTTGCGAATGCCGTAAGCCACCGTCACGGCGTCGAACACCTCGTCGGCGTACGAGAGGTGCAGGCAGTCCTCCTTGGCAAACGTCACGCGGTCGGCCACGCCCGCCTTTTCAATCTTGCGTCGGGCCACGTTGAGCATCCCCTCCGACAGGTCGATGCCCTCCACCGTGCATCCGGCGATGTGGCGGGCAAAGAGCAGGGCAAAGTCGCCCGTACCCGTCGCCACGTCCAGGATGCGGCGTGGGGCGTGGGGCTGCAGCGCCTTGAGGGCGGCGCGTCGCCATCGGCGGTCGATGCCAAGCGACAGCGTGTGGTTGAGCAGGTCGTAGGTAGGGGCGATGCTGTCGAACATCTGTTCCACCTGCTGCCCTTTGGCGCCTTCTTGGCTATAAGGTTTTATCTGTTCCTGTTGGTAGGTCATGAGGAGGTGTGTGGCGTTTGTCAGTAGGCGGGCGTCGGACTTCGCAGCTGCCGCTGAGAGACATGTCGCCCCGCCCCACCGGCTAAATTCTCTGCAAAAATACAGTAATTGTGCGAGATGGGAAAGCCGGTGGCCCTTTTTGCTTCACCCCCGCCACGGTGTTAAGGAGATTTAACCCCGCAGGCGGCATGGCTGATGCCCCGTAGAAGATGGACCATAAGTTGCCCCTTGTAAAGGCAATAGGGCGCTGTGGCTGCAGCCCATTGGAAAAAAAATACTAAATTTGCAGCAACGAAGGTGGGGCCGCCGTGCCGCCCCGCTGTAATCCGGTCCGAAGAGACCATGACCCATGTATAGAAAAGATAAGCAAGACAAGCAAATAGAGGAACGTGCCACCAGCCGCCCCCAGCGGCCGGCGCCCATGCCGCGCGAGTGGCAGGACGATATACGTCAGGCCGTCGAGGTGATGAACCGCGGCGGCATCATTCTTTATCCCACAGATACGGTGTGGGGACTGGGCTGCGATGCCACCAACGACGATGCCGTGCGCCGCATCTTTGCCCTCAAGCAGCGCGCCGAGGCCAAGGCCATGATTAGCCTTGTGGACAGCGAGGCCAAGGTGGCCTTTTATGTGCGCGAGGTGCCCGACCCCGCCTGGGACCTCATCGCCCTGAGCGAGCGCCCGCTGACCATCGTCTATGACGGAGCCCGCAACCTCGCCCCCTCGCTCATCGCCGACGACGGCAGCGTGGCCCTGCGCGTCACCCGCGAGCGCTTCAGCAACCATCTGTGCATGCGTATGCGGCGCGCCGTGGTGTCCACCTCGGCCAACATCAGCGGACAGCCGTCGCCGCGCTGCTTCTCTGAGATTGCCCCCGAGGTCATCGCCGGCGTCGATTACGTCTGCACCTCGCGGCGTGACGAGAAAAATCCGGCGGCGTCGAGCATCATCAAACTGGGTGCCGGCTGCGAGGTCAAGATTATCCGTGAATAAGTATGCCGCCGCGCATGGCCCGTGCCGCCCGGTCGCTTTGCCACGTCCTCTCCACTGTATATACCATAACGCAAGAGAAAGCCAATCCATGTCAACCGACTATCATATCCCCTCTGCCGACTTCGACGAGAGCCGGACCACACCGCCGTCGCGCGGACTGGCGGGCCGTCTGTTCGACCTGCTGCACGAGCGCCTCACCGACAGACAGTTTATCCTGGTGCTCAGTTTTTTGGTCGGTGTGCTCACCGCCATCGCCGCCTACGTGCTGAAGTGGCTCATCCATACCATCGAGACGGTGCTCACCTCCGGTTTCGACATGACGGGCAGCAACTGGCTGTTCCTGGTCTATCCCGTGGTGGGCATCCTGCTGACGGCCCTCTTCATCCGCTACGTCGTGCGCGACGACATCGGCCACGGTGTGACCAAGATACTCTATGCCATCTCGCGGCGTCAGGGACATATCCGCCCCCACAACCGCTGGTCGAGCGTCATCGCTTCGGCCCTTACCATCGGCTGTGGCGGTTCGGTGGGAGCCGAATCGCCCATCGTGCTCACCGGCTCAGCCATCGGCTCGCATCTGGGGTCGATATGCCGCCTGGACCACAAGACGCTCATGCTGCTCATCGGCTGCGGCGCCTCGGGTGCCGTGGCCGGCATCTTCAAGGCCCCCATCGCCGGACTGGTGTTCACCCTCGAAGTGCTCATGATCGACCTGACGATGGCCTCGCTGCTGCCCCTGCTGGTATCGTGCCTGACGGCCACCTGCCTGACCTACGCCCTGACCGGTCCGGAGGCCATGTTTTCGTTCTCGCTGGTTGACCCCTTCACCGTCGAGCGCGTGCCGACAGCCATCCTGCTGGGCATCTTCTGCGGCCTGATGTCGCTCTACTTCACGCGGATGATGAACGCCTTCGAGCAAGTGTTCGGCCGGCTGGGCAACATGTATGCCAAACTCGCCCTTGGCGGCAGTGTGCTGGCCGTGCTCATCTATTTCTTCCCGCCCCTCTATGGTGAAGGCTACACCACCATCTCCCAACTGCTCAATGCCGGGCAGGGCGCCGATGCGCAGGAGGTGCTCAGCGGCTCCTTCTTCTACGGCCACGCCGACAGTCTGCTGCTCTTCCTCGGTCTCATCATGCTCTTCAAGGTCTTCGCCACGACGGCTACCAATGGCGGTGGCGGCTGTGGTGGTACCTTTGCCCCCAGCCTGTTTCTGGGCTGTATCGCGGGCTTCGTGTTCTCACAGGTGTGGAACATTTACCAGCCTTTCGGCCTCCATGTGCCCGAGACGAACTACGCCCTGCTGGGCATGGCCGGCGTGATGAGCGGTGTATTCCATGCCCCGCTGACGGGCGTCTTCCTCATCGCCGAACTGACGGGCGGCTACGCCCTGTTCATTCCGCTGATGATTGTCTCCGTGGCCTCGTATCTGACCATCCATGCCTTCGAGCCCCACAGCATCTACTCCATGCGTCTGGCACGCAAGGGCGAGCTCATCACGCACCACAAGGACCGCGCCATCCTCACCCTCATGACCCTCGACGCCATCATCGACAAGGAGCGGCCACGCCTCAAGCCCGATATGTATCTGGGACAGGTGGTGCAGGCCGTATCGTCCAGCAAGTCGCTCCACTTTGCTGTGGTCGATGAAGGGGGCAAACTGCTCGGCGTCATCAATCTCAACAAGATACGCAAGGTCTTGTTCCGCAGCGAGCTCTACCGCATGTACCGCGCCGAGCAACTGATGCTCAAGCCCACCATGACGCTCTCGACCAACGACTCGATGTCCGTCGTGATGGACAAGTTTCAAGACTGCGACGCCGGCACCCTGCCCGTGCTGCGCCCCGATGGGCAGTTTGTTGGCTTCGTGTCGCGCACCCGCCTCTATGCCTCGTACCGGCAGATTATGAAAGACTATTCGGAAGAGTAGAGCGCGCCGCTATGCTCCTCCATCCACACCTTATTATATATAAAGCACTATGACGAAAGAATCGCTGAGAATAGTATATATGGGTACGCCCGACTTTGCCGTCGAAACCCTTGACCGCTTGGTCAGCGGCGGCTATAACGTGGTCGGCGTCGTCACCATGCCCGACAAACCCGTGGGCCGTCACCAGACCACACTGCAGGCATCGCCCGTCAAGCGCTACGCCCTCGAGCACGGTCTGCCCCTGCTCCAGCCCGAACGTCTGCGCGACGAAGCCTTCCTGCAAGCCCTCGCCGACATGCGCCCCGACCTGGGCGTAGTGGTGGCCTTCCGTATGCTCCCCGAAGTGGTATGGGCCATGCCCCGCCTCGGCACCTTCAACCTCCACGCCGCCCTCCTGCCCCAATATCGCGGCGCCGCCCCCATCAACTGGGCCATCATCAACGGCGACACCGAGACCGGCGTCACCACCTTCTTCCTTGACCACGACATCGACACCGGCCGCGTCATCCACCGTCGCAGCGTGCCCATCGCCGATACCGACACCGCCGAGGACGTTCACGACCGCCTGATGCACCTCGGCGCCGACCTGGTCTGCGCCACCATCGACGACATCATCGCCGACCGCGTCACGCCCATCCCGCAGGACCAGCTCACCACCGACGGCCCCCTGCGCCCTGCGCCAAAACTCTTCAAGGACAACTGCCGCATCACATGGACCGACGGTACCAAGCGTTGCTACGACTTCATCCGCGGCCTCTCGCCATATCCTGCCGCATGGACCACCCTCGTCGATGAGGGCGGCAAGGCCGTGGTGATGAAGATATACGTTGCACACAAGGACTTCAGTCCCGTCGCCGAAGCGCCCGGCACCGTCCTTGTGGCCGACGGCGAGATGCGCATAGTCCTGGCCGATGGCACGCTGGTCATCGACAGCTTGCAGATGGCCGGCAAGAAACGTATGGCCACCGCCGACTTCCTGCGCGGCTTTCATCCGCAGGGCCTTCTGCACGTAGAATAGCACGTGGAATAGCGCGTAGGATAGGGTAGGACGCTCGTTCAAACGTCGCTGTGTGAGCACAAGCGTATAGAGCGAGTGCCTCAAAATAGAGGTTAAAACGCTCTATGGTTGTTAAAAACGGGAGGATTTCTTAAAATCTTCCCGTTTGCTTTGCACCCCATTTCTTACTTCCTTCTACATTTGCACCATCACCATTCCTCCAGTCAACAACGCCATGAAGAAATCAACGATATGGATAATCACCGGCGTGATGGGCGCCTCGCTGCTCACGCTGCTCTATCTGCAGTTCAGCTACTTCAGAAGCGTCTATGACATGCGCAAGGAGCAGTTTGACCAAGCCGTGGTGCGCAGTCTGGCCCAGACGGCACAGGACCTCGAGGTCTATGAAACGCAGTTGCGCCTGGACAACGCCCTGGGCTATGCCGACAGCACCGGTGAGGACACCATCATGCGCAGCGCCCATCCCATTCTGCCACCCAAGGGCAGCACCCTGCGCGATACCATCAAGCACTACCTGCACCGCCAGGAAATCATCGACCAGATGCTCAGCGTGCTCTATCGCCCCTCCGACGTCCCCCTGGACCAGCGCATCGACTACAAGCGCATGGACCGCACGCTCAAGGCCCAGCTCGACCGCAACGGCATCAACCTGGTCTATCATATCCGCGTCACCACCTCTGACGGGCGCGAGATATTCCGCTGCCGCGACTATGACGAACGGGGCGAGAGCGATGCCTACAGTCAGGAACTGTTCTGCAACGACCCCCAGCCGCAGGTGGGCCTGCTCTACATCCATTTCCCCGACCAGAAGCAGTATCTCTTCTACGGCGTGCGCTTCATGATCCCCGCCATCATCTTCACGCTCGTCGTGATCATGCTCTTCTCCATAACTATCTACACCATCTTCCGCCAAAAGCGTCTGTCCGAGATTAAGAACGACTTTATCAACAACATGACGCACGAGTTCAAAACCCCCATCTCCACCATCTCGCTGGCGGCGCAGATGCTGTCGGACCCCTCGGTGGGCAAGAGCGAGGCCATGTTCAAGCACCTCAGCGGCGTCATCAGCGACGAGACCAAGCGCCTGCGCTTTCAGGTGGAGAAGGTCCTGCAGATGAGTATGTTCGACAAGCGTGCAGCCACCTTCAAGAAGACCGAAGTGGCCATCAATGCCCTCGTGGCCGACGTGGTCAACACCTTCCGCCTCAAGGTGGAGAGCAGCGGCGGCAGCATCCGGTTCGCCCCCGATGCCGAGGACGACCAGGTCTTCGTCGATGAGATGCACTTCACCAACGTCATCTTCAACCTCATGGACAATGCCGTCAAGTACAAGCGCGACGACACGCCCCTGAGCCTGACCCTCACGACGGCCAACAAGGCCGGCAACTTCGTCCTCACCATCGCCGACAACGGCATCGGCATACGCCGCGAGGACCTCAAGAAAATCTTTGAGCGCTTCTACCGCGTCCACACCGGCAACCGTCACGACGTCAAGGGCTTCGGTCTCGGCCTGGCCTACGTCAAGAACGTCGTCACCAATCTGGGCGGAACCATACACGCCGAGAGCGAGTATGGCAAGGGCACCACCTTTATCATCAGTTTACCCACCATTAAACGATAACGACCATGAAATTCGACAACATGAAAATCCTCCTCTGCGAAGACGACGAGAACCTCGGTATGCTGCTTCGCGAATATCTCCAGGCCAAAGGCTTTGGCACCGTACTCTGCACCGACGGCGACGCCGGCTACCGCGCCTTCGTCAAGGAGAAGTTCGACCTCTGCGTCTTCGACGTCATGATGCCCAAGAAGGACGGCTTCAGCCTGGCCCGCGACATCCGTCAAATCAACCTCGACGTGCCTATCATCTTCCTCACCGCCAAGGTCCTGAAGGAGGACGTCCTCGAAGGCTTCAAAATTGGTGCCGACGACTACCTGACCAAGCCCTTCTCCATGGAGGAACTCACCTTCCGCATCGAGGCCATCCTGCGTCGCGTCAAGGGGAAGAAAAACCGCCTGCGCACCTTCTACCATCTCGGCATCTACACCTTCGACACGCAGAAGCAACTCCTCACCCACGGCGACGTGGCCACCAAACTGACCACCAAAGAGTGTGAACTGCTCAACCTGCTCTGCTCGCACGCCAACGAAATCCTCCAGCGCGACTACGCCCTCAAGACCATCTGGATTGACGACAACTACTTCAACGCCCGCTCGATGGACGTCTATATCACCAAACTGCGCAAGCACCTCAAGGACGACCCCACCGTCGAGATTATCAACATCCACGGCAAGGGCTACAAACTGGTTGTGCCCAATGCCGACGAGGATGACGAGGAAGAAACCGACGCCATCGTCATCGACGGCATGCCCGAAGACGGTATGGTCGGCGGATCTGCCGCTCAAGGCGCTGTAGAGACGGCATCGCTCGTCGGCTCCGCCCCCCTGCCCGGCGAGAAGTAACACACTGCCATCGCAGACACAATGCGGCGCAGCCCCGATACCTATTCTCGGAATAAGGTGTCGCGGCTGCGCCGCATTGTCTTTCTGTCACATTTTTCTTCTGTCAGGCGCCGCAGTGTCTGCCTGTAAAGTGTGCCATGAGGCGGATGTTGTTGACCAACGTGCGGTTTCGGGCAGAAAACGTCAGCCGTTAGAAGACGAATGGGCGAAATTGCGTATCTTTGCCCCATGATTCCTTCACAGAACGCGCGTTCGGACCTGCGGACTTTTTGGCAGGCCATCCTTATATTCTTGATGCTGAGTATCGTCGTCGGCTGTTCCGACGATGATGAAGCCCCCGTGACAGCCGTTCTACGCCCGCAGGTGACGGTGCTTTTCTCGCCCAATGCGCTTGGCGACAACGGCTATAACGACCGCATATATACGGGTCTGGTGCGAGCCCGTGTCTCGCGCGACCTCAACCTCGAAATCCTCGTCCCCAACAGCAATGCCGAGGCCGACAGTATGCTCGTCGAGTGGCTCGACGCCTATACCGCCGGCACGACGCCGCGCCTTCTCGTCTTCGCCTCAGACGAATATGAGGCGCTGGCCCGCCGCTATGCCGCGCGCCTGCCGCAGACGGCGAAGGACCGCACCCTGCTCTTCGAGAGCACTGCCACAGACCTGCCCGTCGCCACCTTTGCCATGCCCGCCTATGGCGCCTGCTACCGCGCGGGCCTCCTCACCGCGATATGGGACGAGCAGCCCCGCTGCATCATCGTCAGTGCCAACGACTACAGCCTCTTCCTGCGCGAGGCGCGGCAGGCCTTTGCCGACGGTTTCGAGAAGGTCTGGGGCTTGCGTCCCGACAGTTGTGCGCTGGCCGACGACTTCTCTGGCTACTATATGGCCGACAGTCTGCAACGCATGGCTGAAGGGTGGAACGGCCGCTACAACCTTGTCTTCCCCATCGTCGGCGGCAGCGTCAGCGGACTGAGCAACTACCTGCTCACCAACTTCACCATCGACCTGAAGGTGGTGGGCATGGACAATTATGAAACCTACTACTCCACGCCCTTCTATGTGGTAAAGCACATCGACGACGTCGTCCGGCAATGTGTCGAGCAGTGGGCCGACGGCGCCGAACTGCCGCGCGGCGCCCGCTACGGTCTGGCCTCGGGACGTACCGAGGTGGTGGTTGAAGAACTGTGGCTCACCGACGAGCAGCGCGCCCTGGTCGGGCCTACCCTTACCGAGGCTTTACAGAAAGAAAGCGAATATGAACAGACTGCTCCATAACCTCCTCCATATTCTCTGCGCCATCGTGGCTGCCGTGACCACCCTCGTCGCCATGGCCGCCTGTAGCGACGATGCCGCTCCTACCGCCCCCGAGGCCGACGTCCTCGAAGTCAAGGTGGCCGTGGTGCTGCCCCTGTCTGATGAGACGGGAGCACGCTGGCGCCGCGTGGCCGACCTCGTGCAGGACCACTTGGCACGCGCCCAGCAGGGGCGTGAGCGTCAGGTGCGCCTCAGTATAGAGTGGTACGACGAGACGACGAACAGCATGGCCACCCTCGGTCCGCAACTGGCCGATCGCGACGACATCGCCGCCGTCATCGGGCCGCGCTCTGCCAGCCGTGCCGACACCCTGGCCTACGCCTGCATGGTGGGCCACGTGCCCCTCTTCTTCCCTGCCATCACGTCTGAGGAGGTGGTGCGCCGCTATGCGTCCTACGGCTTCCTATGGTCCCTCACCGAGACGGACGTCACGCAGTGCGAACTCCTCCTGCTCAAGGCTCAGGCCTCAGACCTCAAAAACATCGCCCTCTTGGCACCCGACGACCTCTACGGACGCACGTTCTACAACTGGTTCGCCTTCCAGGCCACCGAACTGGGCCTCAACCCCGTAGATGTCAAGATATACACCCCCGACAACCGCGACGCCACCATTGCCGATTTTATGCAGACCAACTGTGACGTCATGATTTGTGCCCCCGAGAGCCGGAGCGACCTTGAGGCCGTACTCCGCGCCTATAACCGGCGCTACGGCGACGAACTCTTACCGCCCGCGCTCTTTCTCACGGACGCCGCGCTGACGGCAGGCCTCCTACATATAGATAATTCAGACGTCCTCATCGAGGGACTGGCAGCCTGCCCCGATCCCACCACGGGTTTCTCCATCTACTACGCGCAACGCTTCGACGGCGATTCGCCGCTGCCCGGCGAGGCACAGCTTTACGACGCCCTGATGCTCACCACTCTGGCGGCTGCCGACTGCCGCGCACGCGACGAAAACCCCTACAGCGGCGACTACCTCACCGCCGCCCTGCGCCGCCTCACCGTCCCCGAAAGCAATCGCGCAGCCTCCTTGACATGGACCGAGGCGGGCATGGCGGCGGCCCTCGACCGCATCGAGCGCGCCGACTACCGTCCGCTGACGGGCGCATCGGGAAGCCTCGCCTTTGATGAGGACAACTACACCAGCATCCTCCAGACCATCTACACCGAATGGTTCCAAGTTGGTGGTAAACTCTATACCACGGGCTATCGCAGCAGTGCGGGCAACCACCGCGTGTCATCGTCCGTGGCAGCATGGAACTGGAAGAAGACCATCGAGCAGAGCATTGAAGACAAGCCCACGGGCATCGTCTATCCCGCCCGCCAAACCACGTGGGCCGTCCTCGTCGCCCCGGCCACGGGGTGGGAAAACTACCGCTTCCAGGCCAACGTCCTCGACATGTACCAACTGCTCCGCAGCCGGGGCTTTGACGACGACCACATCATCCTCATCGCCGAGGACGACCTGGCCAACAACCCGCGTAATCCCAACCCCGGCACCGTCTATACCGAAGCATGGGGGCAGGACGTGTACGCCGACGTCCACATCGACTATGCCCCCACCTCCCTCACACCCGACGATTTGGCCGACATCCTCACGGGTCAGGCCGGCTTCCGCCTGCCCGAGGTGGTGCATGCCGGCCCGCAGGACAACGTCCTCGTCTTCTGGTGCGGCCATGGCGTCGAGGGGCGGCTCGTTTGGACCGACGACAGCGGATCGCAGGGCTCACGCGGCCTCACCCCGCAGCGTCTGCGTGCCGCGCTCGACCGCATGGCCAAGGCCAACGCCTACCGCAAGATGCTCTGGATTGTCGAAGCCTGCCATGCCGGCAGCGTCACCGAGGCCGTCGAGGGCTATCCCGGCGTGATGGCCATCGCCTCGTCCGGTGCCCAAGAGTCGTCCAAGGCCACCGGGTGGGACAAGACCTACGGCACCTACATGAGCAACGTCTTCGTCCGCACCCTCATGCGTGAACTCCGCCGCAGTCCCGCCATCGACTTCCGCACGCTCTACTACGACCTGAGCCGCGGCACCATGGCCTCGCACATTCAGATGAACAATGCCGCCCTCTTCGACAACCTCTACCTCAGCACCATCGAAGAGTTCATCACGCCGTAGGCGCCGGTGCCCGCCGGGAGGCGCCGGCCATTGACGGCGCCCCGCCGCAGCTTCAATGCTATTATGCTGATTCTCGTCTTTCAAGGTTCGCCTCAGGTGCCGTCAATGGATGGAACCTCATAGCGGGCCTTTTTTTCGCGAAAATCTTTCTCAATCTAACAAAATTTTGTGTCACTGCGTAAAAATCTGCGTTTCGTGGGGAAAACGCTCTTGTGCTATAAAAAATTAGAATGTACCTTTGTCAGACGAAACAAACATTAATACAATATATATATGAGCAGTTCCTTTCAAAAACTCCTGGCCTTCGCGCCGGCGTTGTGCATGTTGCTGTGCGGCTGCCACGACGACGACGTGACGGCTTCAGGCGAAGGTGGCGGGGGCGGCACAGCCCTCCACACCTATGTCTATGATGTGCATGTGCCCAACGCCGACGGCACCCGCACGGTATATATCGACAGCGTCAGCGGCAATCTCACTTCCACCTCGCCCCTGCCCGCATGGTGCAAGGTGGAGCAGACCGGCACGTACAACGGCCGGCCCGTCATCAGCCTGTCCTACACCGGCAGCAAGCCCGAAGAGATACGCAAGGGCACGAATGTCACCCTCTATTTCTCCGACCGGAATGCCGCCGTGCTCTCCCTCTATCAGGCCTATCTCTATGTGGCGTCCGACAACGCCGGCGAAGGCAACGAAGCCTTCCTCACCGACTGGGAAAACTGCCAGAGCGTCCAAATTCTCTCGGGCGTACAGGGCGTCCTGCCCGTGAGCAAGGAAGTGCCCACGCCCTGGGCCACGGCCGGCAGCATCAGTTCGATACCCTCGGCCATCGCCTACGATGTGAAGAAAGCAGACGGCTGGGAAATGGCCTTCTCCCTGCTCAACACCCGTCCCTACGAGAGTGCCAACTACTTCGGTCTGTACAACCGCAACCTGGGCATACTCCGCGTCTTCTACTACGTGGAGAACGCCTCCGGCACCGGCTCGCACAACTGCTTTGAGGTTATCATGGGTTCGGAAGAGCAGAGCGACGACCACCATCCCTACTACAACGCCCTGCAGTATGGCATACCCCTTAGCCACAAGGATATAGAGCCCGACTGCGGCAACATCACCATCACCGACGTGCCAAACCCGTCGAAGCCCGGCACCTTCACCCTCTACTGCACGCCCCACAGCAACTCCACCTCCACCACGCTCAAGGTGGGCTGGACGGCCTTCGACATCGACATGTCGGCCTACCACCCCGATGGCGGCATGACACAGGGCGTGAGCAACAACGGCCTCAGCATCAACTGCTACGCCTGGAAGAACGACGCCGTCAGCCTCACGGGCAGCATCAAGGCCACCATTGCCGGCGAGTATGACGAGCCCTATTCCACCACCACCACCGCCAATGGCATCGGCACCGTGGTCAACGTGCTCAAGAAGAGCGGCGGCCTGTTCAGCGCCCTCCAGACCGTAGCCAAGAAGGTGGACGGCTATCTCAAGGATGCCAAGGAGGACGACGGCAAGGCCGCCGACAAGAAGGGAGACGAGAAGTCCGACAGCGCCGGTGGCACGAAAGCCGCCACCAAGGACATGAGCGTACCGCCCCTGCTGCGCCGCAATACACGTTCGCTGGCCGCTGCCGTGACCTGCGTGCAGACCGCCATCAACTTCGGCACGATGATCTACGACAAGTTCTTCGACGAGAGCACCACCGAATATACGCGCGGCAAGATAGACATGTCGCTCACGGGCACCCTGTCGCTTCACGGCAGCATCACGTCCGCCGCCGCCACCAATATCCCCAGCGTGCAGATAGGCAAGTCCACCATGCTCCAGGCCTCGAAGAACATGGGCAAGGGCGTCTGGGCCCTGACCGACGACCCCGTGGTCTATATCGTCGGCGACCACTGCCTGACCACGACCGATTGGGACATCAACCTCGTCCGCGAGCAAAACCACACCTACAATGCCGGTGCCGATGCCGCCGACTATGGCCTGCGCATGATCGCCTTCCTCGACCCCACGTCGCTCGGCGTCAGCATCAACAAGGACATCTTCCCCGACGTCAAGGAGGTGCACCTCAGCGCCTACTGCGGCATTTACCCCAAGAAGGCGCCGGGCCATACCGCCACCTTCCGCCGCGCCCTGAGCCTGCCCATACCCGAGGCCGTGGACATTGCCGACGCCTCCAGATTGCCCGTGGGCGAGGAGACGTCCGTGACCGATGGCACCATGGCCATGACTGCCCACTATGCCGAGACCGACGCCTTTGCCTCGTCCCTCTATGACGAAAACAGGGGTTCGGCCACGATGGTCGAGGTCAAGGACAACGGCCGCGCCTATGCCTACTACGGCTACTGCGACAACGCCGCCTCCGAGAGCGCCTTCATGCCCGATCCTCAGATTTTCTTCCCCGTGAGCCAGGACAACGTGCGCCTCTATGACGACTATGTGCCCGACTTCGTGGTCTGCGTCACCCTCTCGTTCCGCTCCGGCAACCGCGACTACCTGTTCAGCCGCCGCTTCGTGCCCGCCGTGCGCGTCATCAAGGGCAGTGAGGTAGTGGATGCCCGCCAGCGTCTGACCTCCTTCGCCCGGCGCTGCACCAACAGCCTGCCCTATGCCCGCATGAGCAACGATGCCGCCGTGCCCGTCTATGACCTCGAGGGCGCTGCACAAGTGGAGAAGTCGCTCCAGATACTCAACTTCATCCTTTCCGACCCCGGACTGGGCAATGAAGACTGAGCCGCGATGACGCCACAGCCCATCCGTCCATAATTATTCCCCGAGCATAACACATTCACAATCCATACTTTCATGAAACGATTCCTCCATTACCTTCCCGCCGCCGCCACCCTGTGTGCCATGCTGGCCGCCATGCCCCTCTTCACCGCGTGCGACGATGACGACGACCCCGCACCGCTGCCCGAGCAGCCTCAGGTCCACGCTGACCAACTGGCCGACTTCGCCGAAAACATCTACCGCACCGACGCCGAAGGCTTGCTCACCGAGCGCATCAACGGTCTGCCTCTGCCCGAACTCGAGGCCGACACCACCGTGCTCTACATCGGCATCACCACCGCCGACACCGCCAAGACCATCTTCAAAAACTGGCTGCCACAGGACGGCAACATCGTCGAAAACGGCATGACCGTCATCTTCACCCCCACCGACACCCTGGGCAACGCCTGCGGCACCATCACCTTCACCCCCGCCACTGATGCCGAAGGCCGGCTGCTGGCCCGCGTCACCTTCGCCGGCGGCGCTGCCCTGAAGTACGCCCGCGAGATACGCTTCATCACCGCCGAAGCCTTCCCCCGCAACGACGAATCGGCCTATAAGGTAGGCGATGTCGTTGTCGATGAGACGCGCACCAACCTTGCAGGCCATACCGAAGACATACGTTATCTATGTGTGCGCAAGGCGCAGAGCGGGCAGAGCGGTCTGCTCATCGGCTTCAGCGGCAAGAAAGAAACAACGGCCTTGGCCTGCCTCGAGTATGCCGCCAATAAGGCCGATGCACGCGAAGCCGCCAAAATTATCAGCGCCAATTACGACTACTTCGCTTCGGCCTTCAGCAAACGCGGAGATAACCGCCTCAAGGACGAGCCCGGAAACTACTACTACTTCGACCACTATGTCTATGCCTTGTTCTACTTTGGCGCCTATGCCATCAACTTCAAGGACAAAAGCGAGAAGTACTATAACTACGGCAGTACAGCACTCTATCACGTCTATTCCAAAACCTTCGGCATGCGCGTGCGCTGACCCGTTGCTGACCTGCCCTCCCCATCCCCCGTGCCTGAGCTCTCAACCTCAGCACGGGGGATTTTTTTCAGACCTTTCATACCTCTGCGCAAGTGCGGGCAGCATGTCCGGCCAGCAACGGCATCCAGTCCGGCGGCCAGACACAGTCCGGCCAGACCTATACGCCCCGTTCCGCCCGCGAAAGCCGGATTTGGGGCAAAGAGGACAGGTGGTAAATTAGTAGCCCCACGTCCATTGACGTGGGGGCTCAGCACGCAGCGCGGCGCAGCCGCGATACCTTATATATAATAATGTAGTCCGGTAAAAATTCTGCGGCGATGAGGAAGGCTGAAGGCCTTCCCTCGACCTCCGCAGGAGGGAGAGTTCATAGCCCAGGGCGCCGCTCCCTTCGGTCGCTTGCCCGTGGGCTATGGACAAACCCGCCTACGTCGGGTTTGGGATGGCCTTCAGCCATCCTCCGCCCCGCAGAACTTTGCCCGACAGCAATAAATACGTACAAAAAATTCAAGGCCCTTGGCAATACGATTGCCAGCCGCGGGTAATACGATTGCCAGCCGCGGGTAATGCGATTGCCAGCCGCGGGCAATGCGATTGCCAGCCGCAGGTAATAAAAGTGCCAGCCGCAGGTACTCAAAGTGCCAGCCGCGGGGTGTGTCAAAATGCTCACAAGCGTTGAAATTGCGGCGGTGCGCCGCTAGGAGGTGCTGTCCATTGACGGCACCAGGGGCGAAGTCTGGACGGTAAGAATCAGTGCAATAGCGTTGAAGCTGCGGCGGGGTGCCTCCTAGCGGGCACTGCGGCGCAGCTTAGTAGTGCCATGTCCATTGACGTGGCACTCGCGGCGAAGCCGCGATTACTGCGGCCAAGAATAGGCGTCGCGGCCGGCGCCGCGACAAGTGCTGAGTCCCACGTCAATGGACATGGGACTACTAGCGGGGCACTGCGGCAGATTTGTGTTGATACTGCGGCGGTGCGCCCAGCAGCGGGGAATCAAATTCCCAGCCGCTGGGAATCGAATTCCCAGCCCTTGGGAATCGTGTTCCCAGCCGCTGGGAATCGGTGTCCCAAGGGCTGTGGGAATTTCATTCGAGGCGAGGAGCGGTTTTCCCCCTCCTCAAAAGCACGTCGCACGACCCTCATCGCCGGCGGCGAAAGGGCGCAATCTTTCTCAATTTCACAAAAATCTTTCTCAATTTCACAAAATCTTACGCCGGCGGGGCATTTGATGATAAAATAAGCGAAAAAACGCGTAACTTTGCAGGCAATTCCTTTATATGGCGGTGCGCCGCCACGATGCTCGGCTACGCTGAGCCCCTTGCCAACGCTTCTTGCTCTACGCTTAGATACAATATACTCAACATACAATCAACGTAACACTATGCATCGTATCTTACATCGGGTCGCTAAACTGTGCTTAGCGCTGATTTGCGCTGTGCTTTCTATGAGCACAATAACTGCCACTGCGCAGACGCAGACCGTCAAGGACAAATACTGGTCCTATCCCACTGAAAAACCCGCCAACCCCTTCGACGGCGGTGACGGCACGGAAAGCAATCCCTACCGCATACGCACCGCTCAGCAGCTGATGAACTTCGCCTGGATGGTCAACGATGGCGAGGAGTATGAGGGCAAGTACTTCCTCATGACGGACGACATCGTGCTTAACGAGAACGTCATCAACGCCGACGGCACGTTCAACAGCACCGGCTCGTTCAAAGACTGCATCGGCATAGGCCACTACAACACTTTCGTCGATGACGATTTCGGCGGCATCTTCGATGGCGGCGGCCACACCATCTACGGCTTCTACAGAAATATCAAAAAGGATGAAAAAGAGCACTACACAGCGGCGCTTTTCTATAGTTTGGACAACGCCATCGTGCAGAATCTCAACATAAGCCACAGCTTTATCTACAATTACCAAGCCAACATAGCCGATGGCACGGGCTACATCGCAGGCTCGGCCTACAAGTCCACCATTGCCAACTGTCATGTCACGAAGAGCATTATTGAATCGTGTGGATACGGTACAAGAGGTCATGGGAAATATAATAGATTTTTCAGTGTAGGTGGTATTGCCGGAATTATTGAAAAGAGTACCGTCAAAGATTGCTCGTTTTCGGGCAATATCAATGTCGGCCCCAGTAGTATCATAGAGAAAACTTATGTCAGTGCAGGCGGTATCGTAGGCTCCATGGAAGACAATTATGACAACACCATAGCCAACTGTCTCACCGAAGGGAACATCAAATATAGTTGTACATACCAGGTAAATCAAGAGTCTATCGGTGGCATTGTCGGTTTTGCCGATAAGAACTTTCGCATCTCCGGCTGTTGCAATAAGATGAACCTTTACTCAGTTGAGGCGGAAGGAGGACATCTCTGTATGGGAGGCATATTGGGTTTACTCGAATGTGACGGCCACAGCTATATTATCGAGCGCTGCGTAAACTTTGGCGACATCTATTGGGGAACCAAGGGAAAAGACTACACCACTCATTGGACTAAACTTTTCGGTGGAATAGGAACACTAAGACCCAACTCCATGACGACCGCTGGCGACCTCTGTCTTACAGACTGTGCCAACTATGGCAGCATCCATGTGCTGTACGATAAGGTTACCATTAGTAATGTAAAGGACAATGACGAGAAAGCGCTCGATGACCATACATTGACAGCGGGCTGCATAGCCATACACGGAACTTTTGGCATGCACACGCGTACTTATTTCACACGCTGCATCTCCGTAGCCGACAAACATGAACTGAATACAGATACGGACCTTAAACTCCGCTTCGCGCCCATCATGGGTTATCTCCTCCGCGACCGCTTAGAAGACGACGAGCCGGACATCCAGACCATCGACGACTGCTACTACTATACCGACGAATCGACGTGCCGACTGCATCAGCCCACCCATCTGAAGGACGATGTGGTTGCGCCCCATTCCCGTGACAAGAGTGACTTCTGCAGAACCCAGCCGTGGTTGGCATCGCCATTTAATGCGTGGCGGCCGTTGGCTGAGGGCGAGAGCGACACATGGACAGGCTACAGCGTGCCCCTCATCAGGGGGCTGCGCGTGCAGGGCTACGAAGGCCATGGTAAACCTGAAGAACCCTACCTTATCTATACGGAGGACGATCTGGCCAACCTCTCCCAGTTCTTAGAGAGCAACCTCAACGCCGATTTCCGCCTGATGAACGACCTCTACATGGCCGACAAACCGGCGGTAGTAAGCATCAAGGAACTACCGTTGAGTTACAGGGGCACCTTCGACGGCAACGGCCACTGCATCGACGGCCTGCGCGTGACGGGACATGCCCTCTTCGAAAAACTCTGCGGCACGGTCAAAAACCTTACGCTCACCAACTTCCGCGGCAACGAGACGGCCAACTACAATACGTCTATTGCCTCATCCCTCTACGGCACGATAGAAAACTGCGCCGTTTATGGCACAATCTCCGCCTGCGGGGATATTGATGATGAAAAAGTGGAGGTTTCGGGCATTGCCGGCCTCGTGAGCAACGACGGTTTGACCTTTGTGGGACACATCAAGAACTGTGTGTTCAAGGGCACGTTCAAGGTGTCGCCGCTCCTAAACGGCAAAACGGTGGGAAACGTCACCAAAAGGTTGCGCTACGACGGCATCTCCAACTACCTCAACTGTGCCAAAGGCTCCGGCAGCAGCGTCACGGGCTGCTACGCCTCCTATACGGTAGAAGGGGTCGATGACGCCGGTTTCACAAGTGTCTCCACAGCCGGTGTGAGCGACAATACCAACTACTATGGCGTGATGGAAAACAACTACTTCGTCTGCCCGCAGACTCCCGAAGCATACATAAAGAATCCCGGCGTGTTCAGAGCCGAGAGCGAAGCCGCCATCACCCCCGCCATGCTCGGCGATACCAAAGGCACGGTGTGGATAAAGGGCGCCTATCGCCTCATCAACAAAAACAACCGCTACCTCACCGTCACCGACCCCGCCGGACAGACCACCTACCTCGACCTCTGCCCCGACGATGCCTGGACGCCGAACAAGGTCTATAACC